>JANRJO010000035.1:0-58767 GCA_033763935.1 Bryobacteraceae bacterium | reverse complement strand
GCGATAAGGCCCGCCAGTCAACATTCGCCCCCAAGAGCTGAACGTGCATACCGCCGCCTCGCGCCGCCGGAACACCCACACTGCCCAAACGTTCAACCCGCAGCCACACAACAGCACCGTTACACCCGCCAGCACTCTACGCCAACTCAGCTCCGGCGGCCAAGCCGCGAGCACCCCGGGAACCTGCAAAAGCAAACTCACCGCCAAGGCCCGCGGCGGCAGAAGCCTAAGCGTCCCGCTCATGACACCACCCCTCGCAACGTCCGCAGCGTCGCCGCCGCTTCCGTCGTCTGCTTCTCCGTCAGCCCCTTCGCCCATCGCTCGAGCAGCGCTTCGTCCACCGCCCGAACCTTCTCCCACGCCGCCCGCCCTTTCTTGCTCAGCCGAAGCAGAATCACCCGCTGGTCCGACGCATCGGGCTTCTCCTCGATCCACCCGGGATTCGCCAAACGCCGCAGCGTCTGCTGCATGTGCTGCCGGCTGACCCCATACTTCCGCGACAACACGGAAAGCGACACTGGCTCCGCCTCCCGCGCCAAAAACTCCAGGAACGCGCGGTCCGCCGCCTGCAGCCCCAACGGCTTCAACTCCCGGTCCGCCGCCACCGTTAACTCCCGGAAGGTCCGCCTCACCTCCCACACCAACTGCTCCACAGACTCCGGGTTCGCGCTCATACTGTCAATCGTATTGACGATCAAGCAAGTTGTCAATTAAATTGACGATCTACTCGCGCCACCCCATACAACAACGCCCGACGCACCAACTCCCCCGCCGCCGCCCGCTCCCCCCGAACCGCCCCCGCCAACGCCGCCCACTCCTCCTCTGACACAGCCATTGCCCCCAACCACGCCTCCTCCGCCGCCGCCCACAACTCCCGCCCGCCCCCGTCCACCCGCGCCACCACCCGGCAATCCTGTCCCCACGCCAGCCGCAGCGCTGCCAACTCACGGTCACCCAGTCTCACCAGCGCCGCCGCCCGGTCCAGGTGCACGCGATGCAGCTTGTCCCACCCATCGCGAGGTGCGCGCAACTCACAGCACCCATCCCCGTCCGCCCGGACCATCACCACCATCTGCTCCACCGCCTCAATCCCCATCGCCCTCATGTGCTTGTACATCTCCCGCGCCCGCCCCGTTGCCCGCTCGCCCGCCTCCGCTCCGAACCACCCGAAATACGTCGACACGGTCGCCGCCGTCACCTGCTCATCCAACGTCACCACCAGCATCAGCCCCTCCCGCACACACGCCCGTAACCGCTCGCCAGTCGGCGTCCCGGTCACCGGAAGATCCGCCAGCATCACCGCCACCCCGCCGTCCCGCAGATGCGTACGCGCTCCCGCCAGAATCCCCATCGCAATCTCGTCCCCCAGCCGGCCCCCGTGCAAGTACCGCACGTCCGCCATAGACCCCGCCCGCGCATAGAACGGCGGCTGCGCCAGGATCAGGTCGAACCGTTCCCCTGCTACCGGCTCATACAAATCGCCCTCGCGGAATTCCACGTTCTCCACCCCGTTCAACGCGGCGTTAAACCGCGCCATCGCGATCGCCCGTGGATTAATGTCCGTCCCCACCACGCGCCGCGCCGCGCCAGCCAGCAGCAGCGCCAGCACACCGCTCCCGCACCCCACGTCCAGCGCGCTCTCGACATCCTGCTGCGGATACCCCGCCCGCGCCAGCAGCTGTGTCGTCCCGCCCACCGTCATCACCGCCGCCGCCTCGTCGCTCACCGGGTCGCACAACACATACAGCTGATTCACCAGTTCCAGCCGGAACGGAAACCGCCACCCGCCGCCCCCCGCGTCCCGCACCAGGAGCCCGCCGCGCGCCGCCTCCCGAAACAGCGCCTCGCCCAACACCACCCGTACGCGCTCTTCCTCGAGCGCCTGCCGCAGCACCAACAGCCGCACCGCCAGCAGTGCCGGCGCCTCCGCGTCCAGCGTCATCCACTCCAGCGCAAACTGCCCCGCCGCCCCCGGCAGCGTCTGCACGCAACCGCCATGAAATCCGATCTCCCGAAATCGCTCTCCCACCTGCGCCCACACCTCCGGCGCAACCCGTCCCAAACTCCCGACCTCCGCGAGCCCCATCCCACGCCGCTACAGCTTGCGTAGCTCGATCGTCACGCCGAACCCCGCCGGCATCGGCACCTGCTTCACCGCCGCCACGTTCACCTTCTGCATCTGCCCCGACATGCGCCCATCGCCCGCCAGGAGATCGTACACCGACCGCTCCGAAATCGCCTTCCGCAGCTCATCCACGGTCGACTGGTCGCCCCCGCCCTTCGTCTCCACCACCACCACCTCGCCGCTCGGCACCTGCTTCAACATACTGATGGACAGCGGCGCCATGTTCCCGCGCTTCAGCACGATGTCTCCCCACTTCAACCGTCCCGGCACCGCTCGGGTCGCCGTGTCGCTCCTGACTAACTCCGCTCCGATCGTGGCCATCGAAATCCTCCTCAGGAACTTCTACCAGACTTCCGCCATCCTGCCAAACTATATTTCCATTCCGCCCCTGTCAGCGATATCGTATTCGGCATGACTCGCCGCGATACCCTCGCTCTCGCCGGCCTCGCCGCTCTAACCCCCCAACTTCAGGCCGCCGCAAATACCAAGTGGCCTATCACCGAAGGCCCCGGCACACCCAAACTCTGCCTCGGCGGCCCCCGCGACCCCGCCTCCCTGCGCGGCTACCGCCAGCTCGGCATCGACCACCTGATCGGCGGCGGCCCGCCCGGCCCACTCCCCTGGTCCGTCGAGGCCATCGCCGCTGAAATCGCCAAGTGCAAGGAAGCCGGCGTCACCCTCGCCAACATGATGATGACCGGCTTCCATAACGCCATCTACAACCGCCCCGGCCGCGATCGCGACATCGAAAACGTCATCCAGACCATTCGCAACGCCGGCCGCGCCGGCCTCCCCGTCATCGAGTACAACTGGTACGCCCACCGCGCCATGGAAGGCTACTTCGAAGAGACCGGCCGCGCCGGCCTTGGCCACACCGGCTTCGACTACGAGCGCATGCGCAACCTCCCGCCCCTCCCCGAAGAAGGCGCCCACTCCCTCGACACCATGTGGAACAACATCACCTACTTCCTCAAGGCCGTCGTCCCCGAGGCCGAGAAAGCAGGCGTCCGCCTCGCCCTCCACCCCAATGACCCCCCTCCCCTCTACTCCCGCGGCTCCGGCCAGATCATGTCCACCCTCGCCGGCTGGAAACGCCTCATCGACATCTTCGATAGCCCCGCGAACGGCATCACCTTCGACTGCGGCGTCACCCGCGAACTCGGCGAAGACCCCGTCCCCGTCCTCCGCTACTTCGGCGAGCGCAAGCGCATCAACCACATGCACTACCGCAACGTCATCGTCCACAAGCCCTACGAGCGCTACACCGAGGTCTCCATCGACGAAGGCCAAGTCGACATGTTCGCAGTCATGAAGGAAGTCGTCCGCCTCAAATACACCGGCCCCATCTACCCCGAACACCCCCGCGCGCTCGACTACGACCGCGAAGCAGCGAAACCAGCCGGCGGCATCAAAGGCTACCCCGGCGGCGGCGGCTTCGCCGGAACTGCCTTCTGCGTGGCTTACGCCCGAGCAATGCTCCAGGCGGCGCTCGCGTCCGCGTAGGCGATCTGCATCGCCGAGGTTACTGCACTACGATTTCCACCTCTCGCCGTTCGCCCGCTGCAACGCGTACTGTTACGGGCCGGTACGTCCTCTTCGCGCCGGACCACGCCCGAACCGCATACTCACCCGGCGCTATTGACTCCTCGAACCTGCCGTTCCCATCGAGCACAACCTGACCACCTGAAAGATAAACCAGCGCGTCACCCGGGCCCGTGGGTTGGAAGGTCACCCGCCCGCCTCGCACGGGTCTACCAGCCCCATCCACTACCCGGCCTGTCACGTAGCCTCCACGCCCAATCACCATCTCAAACTCGGTCGCCGTTCCCGCGATCAGGTCCAGGCCGCGTTGCGAGATGTCGACGCCTGCGGCCTGGATCGAGATCACATGGGTGTGGGCAGGTAGCCCTTCCGGGATAACTGCGTACCGATCCGGGCTCACGCCGCCTGCGATGGCATAACCACGCCCATCGGGCGTGGCTCGGCGCAAATAGCCCATGGCTTCCAGCGGGTTCAGCGAGAAGGAGGCGTCAGGTGGTCCGTCCGTCCGGCCGGCCCAGCGGAACCTGCCACGAACGGTATGGTTCTTCGCGGCGCTCACAACGAGGTTCTCCACTCGGCCCCGCACACTTACTTTCTGGAGGCCGACAATGGGCGGTGCGCCGTCACCCCATCTCACCGGTAAGATCCGGAGCACGATCTCGCCTGCAGGCACTTCCAGCGCGAAGCGACCATCACCGCCCACTTCGCTGCTCCCGAGGTGACTACGCGGACCACGCTTCCGCTCATCGGCGTATGCTCGCAGCCGCTCGCCCTCGCGTATCTCTCCCACGTATCTGCCGCTTACTTCGAAGAGTTGCGGCCGGCGAAGGACCAAGTTCAGGCCATCCCGTTCTTGCCCCGCAGCCAACTCGAGGACCGCTGCATCCTTCTCGTCCGCAGCCGCTGGGTAGAACGACGGCGCGTAGGCCATGCGCCCGCCGCTCATTACAGAGGCGTGGATTCGGTACCGGCCGGCAACAAGGCCTCCTACCCGGTAGTGTCCTTCTTTACTGCTCGAGCCATACACCGGCACACGCTCTGACGTCGCATCTTCTATCTGTATCCGCGCCAGTACTGGCTCCCCCTGCTCGTTCAGGACCCGGCCCGAGACGACGGCTTCCGCGGCAAGTTCAATCCTCAGGCCGGTGATGCTGCGTCCCCCATGCAGGAGAACTGGCAGCCCTAAGGGCGCGGGATTCACATAGCCGGTTCTCTCCGTCTTCACCCGATACTCGCCATCGGCAAGCCCTGTCAATTCGAAGCGCCCCGCCTGATCGGTCACTACCCCCGCCTGGCTTCTGCCCGTTGTTACCTTTACTCCAGGTAGGGGCGCCCCGGTGCCAGCCTCGGCGACAGTGCCCTTGATGGAAGCAGCGTGGGCGCTGGAAATAGCGAGAAGAGCAATCGCGGCGCCCGTCAATCTACTCGCAGCGTTACCCAAGTGTCGACTCCTCTCGATGGACCGAAACGAAAAAAGGCGGACCGCTTTCGCAGCCCGCCCAGGTTCAGACACGCATCCTTCCTCTAGAATGTCAGCTTCAACGCCCCCTGCCAAGACCGCGGCGGGTCCTGCGAAGTAATCGTCCCGAATGCCCCCGAAGTCACAGTCGTATTCGGGTTGCCGAGGTTCGGATGATTCCAGGCGTTAAATGTCTCCGCCCGAAACTGCAGCCGCACACCTTCGGTGATCGCGAAATTCTTGATCATCCCGAAGTCCCAGCGGTCCTGCCCCGGTCCCCGGATGCCGGAGAACCGCGTATTGAACCGCCGGAGATTGGAGCCCGGCTGGCGGTCGCCATTGCGCTCGAAGCCGGCGTTGACGTTGATCCAGCCGTCGACGCTTCGCTCGTCCTTCGGCCGCATGATGTCATCCAGGTTGCCGTTGAAGAACACATTGCCGAAGCCCAGCGCCTGCCCGGACTGATGCTGCCAGGCGCCGTTCAACTGCCAGCCGCCGAGAACACCGTTCACCACCGGATGCCAGTTCGCGCCGTGCTTGCGGCCTTTGCCGAACGGGAGTTCCCAGATGCCGCTCGCCGTAATACGGTGCGGACGATCCAGGTCGCTGATCACTTCCTCGGGCAGCGGGTCCTGGTCGTTCAGATAGCTGGTCGCCTGCATGTTCTTCGACCACGTGTAACTCATCTGCATTGTGAAGCCACGGCTGAACCGCTTCTCCAACCGCGCCTGCAGCGAGTGGTACCACGAGTAGCCGGTGGGCTCGTAGATGTTCACGTTGTTGAAGTGGGGATACGGGCGAAGCAGGTTGCCGCGCGAGATGTTCTGTCCGTAGATCGGGTCGGTTCCGAAGAACGGGCTGCGGAACTGCGCGCCCAGAAAATCGATGGTTGGCTGGTCGCGCACGGCTAGAGTCGATAGGTATTGGCCGGGCGTGAAGTTCATGTTGCGGAGGATGTTCAGCCGCGTGCCGCGATTGCCCACATACGACGCTTCGCCAAGGAAGGAGCCCGGCAGTTGCTGTTGCACGCCGAAACTCCACCGCTGCGCATAGGCGTTCTTCCGGCTGTCCGGGAACCCGTTCACGTTCTGCCCCAGGTTCGTCTTCAACCCGCCGGCGGCGCCGAGCGGCTGTGTCAGGCCATTCGGAAACGGATTCCCGATAGTGGCGATATACGTAAGCCCGCTGTCGAGCGTTTGGCGACCTCATCGTCTCCGTCGAAGACAACACCCGCGGTAATCACCTCATCCGCTGCTTCTTCGATCCGGAAAACCCCGGCCCCTTTGCCACTCATCTCACCAATTCCATCCTCCCCCTCGTCCCCGCCCGCCCCAATCGTACCCGCATCGATGCCCGCTTCTTCCCCCGCGTCCGCACCACCGCGAACCACGCTGCCGGCCCTGTGCAGCGTTCCGTTCTGACCTTCGATTCGTTCACCACCCTGGATGACATACTCGGGGTCCGCTAACCCGGCTCACCCCGATACACATCCGTGCTCAAGTACTTCAACCCGCTGTCCGCCATCAACGTCACCACCCGCGCCCCCGCCCCTAACTCCCGCGCCACTTCCAACGCCGCTACCACGTCCGCTCCCGAGGATGTCCCCGCAAACAATGCCTCTTCCCGCGCCAGTCGCCGCGTCATCGCCTTCGCGTCCTCCGTCTTCACCGCAATCACCCGGTCCACCAGCCCGCTGTCCCACAGCGGCGGCATGTACCCGATCCCCACACCCTCGATCTTGTGCGGCCCCGCCGCTCCCCCCGACAATACCGCCGACTCTCCCGGCTCCACCGCCACGATCTGCACCTTCGGGTTGTATCTCTTCAACACCGTAGCCACGCCCCGCACCGTCGCCGCCGTCCCCACACAATGCACAAACGCGTCCACCCGCCCTTCCGTCTGCCGCCAGATCTCCTCGCCTAAGCCGTAATACCCCGCCACGCTGTCCAGGTTTTGTAATTGATCGGTCCAGTAAGTGCGAGGCTCCCGGCTCAGCTCCCGCGCCGCCTCGATCATATCCAGAATCAGTTTCTTGGTAGTAAGTCCTCCCTCGCTCGCCACCAAGTGCAACTCCGCCCCCAGCGCCCGCATGTGGTCCAGCTTCTCCCGGCTGAATGCGTCTGAAGTAATAATGCGCAGCCGGTATCCCTTCGCGGCGCACACCCACGCCAGCGAAGTTCCCGTGCTCCCGCCCGTATACTCCACCACCGAGTAACCCGCGCGCAGCCGCCCGTCCGCCTCCGCCCGCCCGATCAGCGCCTGCGCCAGCCGGTCTTTAATACTCCCCGTCGGATTCTCCCACTCCAGCTTGGCAAAGATATCCGCGCACCCCTTCGGCACTAACTTGCTCAGTCGGACCAGAGAAGTGTTACCCGCCGCCTGGAGTATGTCCACGTGCGAACCCTATCTTGTCGATCAACTCGCGGTATCGCGCGTTCCCCCGCAGCCCGGTGTACACCGGATCCACCCCCATCCAGATCGCCGCGAAATGCCGAGCCGCCACCGCCGCCTCCAACTCGTCCATCGCCCCCTCCGCGTCTCCCAGCAGGGACCGCCACGCTGAACGCCGCATCCGGTTCTTCCGCAACTCCTCCGCATTCCCCATCGAGGCCTCCAGCAATCGCCGCAGTCCTCCCTCTGCATCCCCCTCCGGCAACGCCGCTCCCGGAAAATGACAGTCCGCGATCGCCCGCACCGCCTCCATCCGCCGCCCCAGCATCGCCAGGCTCTTGCTCCGCCAGTCCGCCCCCGCCGCGCACGTCTCGAGCGCCGCCGCTCGCTCCGCCGCCGCCACCGCCTCCTCGTACCGCCCCATGAAATAAAGGATGCTCGCCCGAATCCCGTGCCGGCTGGCCCGGAACGGATTGACGGCCACAGCCGCGTCGATCGCCGCCAGCGCCTCCTTCTGCCGCCCCGTCGCCGCCAGCAGCATCGCCAGGTTCGCGTTCACCTCGTGATTCCCCGGCGACAACTCCAGCGCCCGCCGCAAATGCCGCTCCCCCCGCTCCCATTCCCAGCCCCGGTAAAACAGCATGAACCCCAGCGTTGCCTGGCATCCCACGCACCGCTCCGCCAGCGCCACCCCTCGCTCCGCCGCCGCGATCGCCAGGCCCGCGCGCTCCCGGTCGTTCCCACCCACCCGGTGAATCGCTTGCGCCAGAGACGCATACCACTCCGCCCGCCCCGGTTCGAGCGTCACTGCCTTCTGGTACATCCGCACGGCCGCCGCCGCCGACTCTGCATCCCGCTTCGCCAAGTACGCCTCGCCCTGCCGGAACGCCTCCTCCGCCGCCTGCCGCCGCTCCTGTCGCTTCCCCCAGACAAGGAACGCCCACACCCCCACCGCACCAACCAGTAACATCGCTGTAACCCACACCCACGGGAATCGGCGCCGCGCCCCGCCCTCTGGCTTCGCCGGCTCCGCCTCCACGCCCACCGTCAACCGGTACCCCATCCGCGGCACCGTCTCCAGCAACTCCTCGCCGTCCCCGTTCGAGAGCGCCTTTCGCACTTGCGAGATGCACTTGTTCAGGCTGCTCTCGTCTACCGTCACCCCGGGCCAGAGCCGCGCGAAAAAGGCCTCCCGCGGAACCAGCGCCCCCTTCGCCTCTGCCAGCAGCCGCAGCGCCTCCGCTGCCCGCCATCCCAACTCCGTCGCGTGCCCGTCCCGGCACACCACGCGCTTCTGCAGGTCCACCGTGCAGCGTCCCAGCCGGTAAGTGCCGTTCGAACTCATCCGAGCCCGCGCCTGGTACAGGAGTGCCTCATCTTAGCACGCCGTTTCACACCCCGATTCCGTGTTTTTCACGCCGCTTCACGCGGTTTCCTTGTCCGGCTCGCGGGTTGCCGGTAGCATTCCAACACCTGGATCATCGGAGGTCCTGATCACACTATGAGATGGATAGGTCAGTTCACGACCCTTGCCCTTGCGGCCCAGATGGCGACTCTGGCCGCGCCCCTTCGGAGCACCCCGAATTTACAATCGGTCACCATCTTTGAAGCTACGTTCGGCGTCGTCGGCACCACGTACGCCCCGGCCGCGCCGCAGATCACCGCTCGCCTTCCTGATCCCCTCTCCGGCAGCAACTTCGACTTCTCCTTCGCTGCCGGCGAATACTACGACGTCTTCTACTCGAATGCGGATGGCAGCCCGAACATCGACGGCGCCTTCCTCACCGTCGAAGGCGTCTGGCCGCCGCCGGGCGCAAACTCCGGCGGCTTCAACATAGCCGAGGTCCGCCTCAACTTCCCCGGCGGAGTCTTCGACGGCGCCGACTTTGTCGCCAGTTTCCAGTTCGGGAGCGTCTGCACGCCCGGCCCCACCTGTATTGCCGGCTCGGAAGCCACCATCGTCGATGGCAACCTCGGCACGTTCCCCCGCTTCGGCTTCACCAACGCGTCCAACCCCAATGAGCGCTTCCGCGCCACCGTCGGCTTCACCGGCATCTCGGATATCTCGGAGGTACCCGAGCCCGCAACGGGCCTGCTCCTCGGAGCAGGCCTCGTCGCCGCTGCCTTGGTGCGCCGCCGCTGGTCCTAACCAGCGGCGCCTTCCCACCGACTTTCACAAACGGCGCACGACGGCAAAGTACGCCCCTCGCTCGGCCCCTGACGCATCCACCAGCGTCCCCTGCAAATCCACTGCGCCCGCGGCCCACTCCATCTCGAACACTGCCGCCGCATCGCGCTCCTTCACGTCTACCCATCGCCCGACGTTTCCCGCCGACAAATGCGCCTTCACTACTTCCACCGCCACCCCCGCCGTCCGCTCCCGTCCGCCCGCACCCGCCGCCGCCCTCAATGCCAACCCGCTCTCTACCGGCCACCGCCGCAGCTCGATACGGTACCGCCCTGCGCGCGCCGCCTCCAGCCTCCACATCCCGTTCACGGCGGGCGCCTCCCGCACCTGCTGCTGATTCCAGATCCGCTCCGCCCCGTTCCCATGCCAGTCGTGCGCCGTCAGGCGCACCGGATTCTCCGACTCGCTTCCCACGATGACCCGCACCGGCCGCGGATCCGGGTCGCACCGCCGCCACCACTCGCGGTAGTCCTCCGTCAGCCTCCGCACCATCTCCGGATAACGGCCGGCCACATTCCGCTGTTGCCCGTAGTCCGAATCCAGGTCGTAAAGCTCCAGCCGCGCCGGGTCACCCTCTGGCGAGGGATTCACCAGTCTCCATCGTCCACGCATCGCTGCGAATTGACGCCCTTGCACCGGCTCCTCACACCGTTGCGAATCAACAACCACCGTCCGCTCCGGTCCCTCCGCACGCCCCCGCAACAGCGGAACCAGGGACACCCCGTGCAGTTCGGGCCCCGCCGGGCGCTGCACGCCGCAGAGCTCCAACAGGGTCGGGAGCACATCGATGTGCGCCGTCAGCGAACTCACATCCCGTGCCGCCCCCAGCCCTCCCTCGGGCCACGACACAAACAGCGGCACGCGGTGCCCGCCTTCATAGGCCGACCCTTTCGCGCCTCGCATCCCGGCGTTATGCACCCGCGCTCCCGCCGCCGTCCCGTTGTCGGTCATGAACAACACGATCGTGTTCCCGGGCCACCGCAGCCGTCCGAATTGCGCGTCCAGGTGCTCGATCATTCCGTAGAAACCGGGCTCCTTCAGTTCCGCCACTCCCCGGTAGCGCTTCTCAAGTCGCTCCGGTGACCACATGGGCGAATGCGGCGCGTTGGACGCCAGATAGCAGAAGAAGGGCTGTCTCTCCGCCGCGGCCCGGTCCATGAACCGCTGCGCTTCCCGAAACCAGACTTCGGTGCAGTGTCCGCGAAATCGCTCCGGCCGCCCGTTCCTGCGGTACACGTCGTCGAAATAGTCATTACCGAACCAGTCCGGCGTTTGCCACACGCCCCCGCCCCCGTGCACGACACTCTCCTCGAACCCCCGATCCTGCGGCCGGCACGGATAGTTGTCTCCCAGGTGCCACTTGCCGAAGATCCCCGTCCGGTACCCGGCCCCGCGAAAACAGTCCGCCAGCGTCACCTCCCCAGGCCGCAACAGACTTCGCCCCATGATCGTGTGCCATACCCCTGTCGCATTGCTGTAACGCCCCGTCAGCAGCGATGCTCGCGTGGGAGCGCACGTCGGGCTCACGTGAAAATTCGTGAACCGCACGGACCGCGCGGACAAACGATCGAGGGCCGGGGTCCGAAGCACCGGGTTGCCGTGGCATCCCAGATCCCCGTATCCCTGATCGTCCGTAATCACCAGCAGCACGTTCGGCTGCGTCCCCGCCGCCGCCCTCGCGGCGGAGCCCGCCGCCACCCTCAGAAACGATCGCCGCGTGACATTCATATCGTGCAGTAGCGGGAGCCTCCCGCCGCCCGCACGATTCTACTACCCGGGACTCGTCACAGCGTGCGCCGGGCGGAAGTTGCGATACGCTGGAACCACACTATGCAGACTGGGGCAGCGCAGGTTTTCGACGTGATTGTGGTGGGCTCGGGCGCAACCGGCGGCTGGGCCGCGAAGCAGTTGACCGAAGCGGGCATGCGCGTGGCGATGCTCGAGGCGGGTCCAAAGATCACGCCCCGCGATTTCACCGAACACGTGCAGACCTGGCAGTTGCCGTACCTCGGACTGAACCCGAAGATCCTGCGCGACCGCCCCATTCAGGGACGCTGCTATGCGTGCCGCGAGCAGAACTACCGGTGGTTTGTGAACGACCACGAGAACCCGTACACGCAGGAGAAGCCGTTCAACTGGATTCGCATGCGCGTTCTCGGCGGGCGGTCGCTCAGTTGGGGCCGGCAAAGCTACCGCATGTCGGACTTGGACTTCAAGGCCGCTTCCCATGACGGTTATGGTGATGACTGGCCCGTCGGCTACGAAGAACTCGTCCCCTACTACGAGCAGGTGGAGAGGTACGTGGGCATCAGCGGGCAGGCGGAACACCTGCCGCAGCTGCCGGATAGTGTGTTCCAACCGCCGATGGAGATGACGTGCACCGAGTTGGCGCTGCGCAAGGCGGTGAAGGAAAAGATGGGCCGCACGGTGACCATCGGCCGCGTGGCCATTCTCACGAAGGCCCTTAACGGCCGCCAGGCATGCCACTACTGCGGGCCCTGCGAACAGGGGTGCTCAACGTTCTCCTATTTTTCAAGCCCGTTTACCACCATCGCCGCGGCTCAGAAGACCGGCCGGCTGACGCTCATCACCGATGCCGTGGCGGCGCGCGTCGCCATGAAGGACGGGAAAGCGGCGGGGATCTCTTACGTGGACCGGACATCCCGGGACCTTCGGGAGGTGCGGGGCAAAATCGTGGTCCTGTGCGCGTCCACGCTCGAATCGACGCGGCTGTTATTGAACTCAGGAATCTGCAATTCTAGCGGCGTCCTGGGCCGCTACCTGATGGACCACATCTATCAGGGCGGCGCCTGGGGGACTATGCCCCAGTTCGAGGCGAAGCCGTGGGTAGGCATGCCCAGGCGCCCGAACGGCATCTACGTGCCCCGATTCCGCAACGTGAAGGAGAAGACGACCAACGGCTTCATCCGCGGCTACGGCTACCAGGGTGGCGCCATGCCGGAGTTCAACTACAACGCGCCCGGGTTCGGTGCGAAGTACAAGGAGGCGGTGCGTACCGGCGCCTGGCAGATGAGCCTGGGTCTATGGGGCGAGTGCCTGCCGCGCAAGGAGAGCTACGTCGAGATCGACAAGGACCGTGTGGACGCTTGGGGCATCCCGGTCCTCAAGATCAACATGGAGTGGGGCGACAACGAGAAGAAGCTGTGGGAAGACGGCCGCCAGCAGGCGGCGGAGATGCTCGAGGCTGCCGGGGCAAAGAACGTGCAAGTCACCGGCACTTACTCCATTCCCGGATTTTGCATTCACGAAGTGGGAACGGCGCGCATGGGCTCCGACCGCAAAACGAGCGTGCTGAACAAGTACTGCCAGAGCTGGGACGTCGAGAATCTGTTTGTGACCGACGGCGCGGCATGGGTGACCATCGGATGCCAGAACCCGACACTCACCATGATGGCGCTCACCGTGCGGACGTGCGACTACATTGTCCGCGAGTACTCTAAACGAGCCTGAGAGGCAGCGAGCGCACGCGCTTGCCGGTGGCTTGGAACATGGCGTTCGCCATGGCCGGCGCCACGGCGATGATCGGTGTTTCGCCGGCGCCGGCGGGCTCCGCGCCTTTCTGATCGAGAAGCAGGATCTCCATCTTCGGCGGCACGTCCCGGAAGCGCGGGACCCGGTAGCCGGAGAAGCGAGGGTTCTTCAACCGCCCGCCGGCGAAGAGCAGTTCCTCGCGAAGCGCCGCACCGAGGCCCATCAGGATGCACCCCTCCACCTGCGCGCGAAGCCCGGCAGGGTTCAGGATCGCTCCACACTCGAACGCTTCCACAATCTCCAGGAGGCGGGGCGCGCCCGTCTTCGGGTCAACTTCCACTTCGACGCACGCCGCCACCACCGAGTTCTTTTCCGTCCCGCAGGCCAGCCCGACGCCCCGGTTGGCCCGGGTTTGCTTCGCTCGCTCTTTCCAGCCGAACTTTTCAGCGGCGGCTACCAGAACGGCCCGGATGCGGTCGTTGGCCAGGTTGGCGAGGCGGAACTCGAGAGGGTCCATTCCCGCCGCGGCTGCCAGTTCGTCCGTGAACGCCTCCCGCGCAAAGTTGTTGGCGGTGGAGGCAAGCGCGCGGTAGGAGCCCTGGCGTAGCGGTGAATCGCCGGGAAGGAAACGGATGCGGGCATTCGGCGTGCGGTACGGCGTTTCGATAGCGGAGCCGCCGGAATTGTAATTGGTGAAGTCCCAGGCGGCGATGTTCCGCTGGTCGTCCACAGCGCCTTCCACTTCAATCAGGGCAGCCGGGCGGGCATAGGCCCACGTGAACTCCTCGGCACGGGTCCAGCGCAGGTGCACCGGTTTGCCCGCGGCGCGCGCCAGGCGTGCGGCTTCGATGGCCGCTTCGCCCGTGTGTTTGCCGCCGAAGCCGCCGCCGAAGTCCGGTACGATCACGCGGACCTTCGATTGGGCAATGGAGAAGGCTTGAGCAAGCTGCTCGCGCACCGCAAAGGGATTGCTGGTGCCGGTCCAGACAGTCAGTTGATCGTCCTGCCATTCCGCAACGGCGGCGCGCGGCTCCATGGGAGCGTGTTGAATGTAGGCGGCGCGGTAAGCGGCCTTCAGACGTTTCGATGCGGAGGCCAGCGCCGCCTGAACGTCACCGCGTATCGTAGGCCGCGCGCGATCCTGCTGCGCCGTCTGCCGCAGGTGATCGTATAGGTTTTCGCTCGATGCCGGGTGCGGCTTCTCTTTCCACTCGGCACCCTCGGCGAGCGCCTCCACGCCTTTACGCGCAGCGAAGGAGGTGGGCGCGAAGCATGCCGCGAAGTCGCCGTCGCGGACCACGGTGGCGCCTGCCACCGTCGGGGACTTCAACGCCGCGAGCGTAGCGCCCCATGTCGGTGGGCGGAGCACGGCGCCGTACAACATGCCCGGCCGCTCCACGTCCGAAGGAAACTTGTGCGCACCGGTGACAATGTCGCGCGAGTTGGGCCGCGCCTGCGGTTTCCCAAGGACGCGCCACTCCCCGGCAGGCCTCACGGAAATGCCCTCCGGCAGTCCTTCTTTGTAGGCTTTGACAAGCTGCGGCGCCTTGGCGAGTTCCTTGTAGGAACTCGCTCCCGCCGACCGCAGAAGTTCGCGCGCGGTAGCCGCTGCCCGGCGAACCAGCGGGACCGTACCCGGTGTCGTGCGGCTGCCGGCGGTGATGCCGTCGTTGGGAACCAGCGCCGTGTCCCCCAGAACGACGTCAATGTCGGACACCTGCAAGCCGAGTTCCTCCGCCGCCGCGGCAGCCAGCTCCGCTCGCGGTCCCTGTCCCTCCTCCACCTTCCCGCTTAGAATCGTGACGCGGCCATCCTCTCCGATATGCAGGCGGGCTTCGAGGGAGGTGTTCGTGGCACGCTGGCCCGGAGCCACCGCGACAATCAGCAGGCCCGCGGCGAGAGACTGCAGAAACTGCCGGCGGTCCGGTGCGAACGAGTAGGCAGCCGGCTCCCACAGTTCGTAGCGCTCCTGTTCGAAGAGTTCGTCGTGCATGGCTTTAACTCGCTCGGGAGGCGGCCGCGCGGACGGCGGCGACGATTCGTGGGTACCCGCAGCAGCGGCAGAGGCTGCCGTCCAGGGCGGCGACAATCTGCTCCTCCGAGGGGCTCGGGTTCGCTTTCAGCAGCGCTGCGGTGCGCAATACCATCCCGGGGGTGCAATAGCCGCACTGGAGCGCGCCTTCATCGACAAACGCCTGCTGGACGGGTTGCAGCCGGGCGTCCTCGGCGAGTCCTTCGATGGTGGTGATGGCCTTGCCCGCGGCCGCGCGAACGGGGGTCACACAGGAGACAATCGGCTTGCCGTCCAGCAGCACCGTGCAGGCGCGGCACTGGCCTTCACCGCAGCCGTACTTTGTGCCAGTCAGTTTCAAGTCCTCGCGCAGCACGTCCAGCAGCGGCCGCTCCGGCGACGTGTCGACGACCGCCGCGCGCCGGTTTACCTGGAAACGAAACTGAGGCATACACCCTCCGCTACCCTCAAGGTAGCACCAGGGTGCGAGAAAAGGGCCCGCGTCGCGTGCTCAACCCATCATTGCGAGGGCCGCCCCAAGGCGGCGAAGATCGCTGGTGAACATGTTGAGCGAGGGAACCTTCGCGGTGCGAAGCGCGGCGGCCAGGCGCGCCGGATGCGGAAAGTCTTCGAGCGAGTGGGAGACCTCTTCGGCCAGATAGAGGACCGAGGCGAGAGGCGAAGCGTGTTGTTCGGGACGGTGGTGGTGCCGGACGGCCTCGAGCAGCTCCGGCGGCAGGTTCCAGTGAGAAAGGACTGCGGCGCCCATCTCGCCATGGTCAGCCCCGGTAAACACGTAATCGGCGGCTACCGCGCAATACGGGCTGGCGCTGAAACGGCGGTGGGCGTTGGCCAGTGCATCCACGTCGTGCAGATGGAGCGCGATGCGGCCCATGTCGTGAATCAGTCCTGCCACGAACGCTTCCGAAGGGTCGACCGCGTGCCCCGCACTGGCGATCTGCTCCGCGATCACGGCCACGTCCACCGAGTGCTCCCAAAGCTGAGGGAGTGCCGCTGACGCGAGCATTGGCTTGGCGGCGGCGGAGAGGACCACGCGCTTGGAATCTTCCACCCCGAGATACGCGATGGCCGGAGCAACACCGCGGATCGGCGCATGCGAAAAGAGGGCCGAGTTGGCATAGCGCAGCAGCGACGCCGCGATCACCGGATCGCAGTTGCAGACCTTCTCGATGTCGTGGAAGCCGGCATTCGGCGTGCGAAGCAGAGACAGGGTGCGAAAGACCACCGCCGGACACGCTCCAAGACGTCGGGGAACGGCCGCTGCGACATCGCCGAAGCGGGCGGCGAGTTGGCGAAGTGCGCGTGCGATATCCGGGCCGGCGCCGGCCTCAATCGCCGCAAGGGCCTCCGGGTAACGGCCGTGTTCCGAAAGGCCCGCGAGGAGCACGTCAAGGGCTCGTGCGGCCCGGGGATCGTCGTCGGGTATCCCCGCCTCGCGGGCAATCTCGCGGGCCAACACGTCGCCGGGTACGGGGCACGAAGGAGCGGTCACACTGACCTCATCGGCCGGATCCCGCTCGGTTTGACCTTAGGATGAGCTTGCGATAGCCTCCAATCGGGTATCGAAAGTAGACCTCCTATCATGAAGATCCGCAAAGAAGACGCACTCGAATATCACTCGTCGGCGCCGGCAGGCAAAATCTCGATCACGCCGACGAAGGCGTGCCGGACGCAGCGCGATCTCAGCCTGGCGTACACGCCCGGAGTGGCCGCCCCGTGCCTGGAGATACACGAGGATCCATCGGCCGTCTACAAGTACACGGCCAAGGGAAACCTGGTGGCCGTGGTGAGCAACGGAACCGCCGTGCTGGGCCTGGGCAATATCGGAGCCGCCGCCGGGAAGCCCGTGATGGAGGGCAAGGGGGTGCTCTTCAAACGGTTCGCTGACATCGACGTGTTCGACATTGAACTGGCCACCGAAGATCCGAAAGAAGTGATCCGTGCCTGCCAGTTGCTGGAGCCCACCTTCGGGGGAATCAATCTCGAGGACATTAAGTCGCCCGAATGTTTTGAGATCGAGGAAGAGCTGAAGCGGACGATGAAGATCCCCGTCTTCCACGATGACCAGCATGGAACGGCCATCATCTCGGGCGCGGCGCTGATTAACGCCGTGGAACTCGCGGGCAAACGGCTGGACGAGGTGAAGGTGGTGTTCAACGGCGCCGGAGCGAGCGCCATCGCCTGCGCGGAGCACTACATCCGCCTCGGAGTGCGCCGCGAAAACATCCTCATGTGCGACACGAAGGGTGTCTTGTACGAGGGCCGCACCGATCACATGAACCAGTACAAACAGCGGTTCGTGCAGCCCACCGCGTGCCGCACCCTGGAAGACGCCTTCCGCGGCGCGGACGTGTTCGTAGGGTTGTCCTCGGCGGACTGCGTAACGCCGGCGATGCTACAGGCGATGGCCCCGAACGCGATTGTCTTCGCCATGGCGAATCCCGATCCCGAGATCTCGTATGAGGCGGCGGTGGGGGCCAGGCCCGACCTCATCATGGCCACCGGACGCTCCGACTATCCGAACCAGGTGAACAACGTCCTCGGATTCCCGTTCATTTTCCGTGGCGCGCTCGACGTGCGGGCCACCGCGATCAACGACGAAATGAAACTGGCCGCCACGCGCGCGCTGGCGGACCTGGCGAAGGAAGATGTCCCGGACGCGGTGCGGCGGGCCTACGGCGTTGAGCAGATGGAGTTCGGGCGCGAGTACATCATCCCCAAGCCGTTCGACGCGCGCGTGTTGATCTTCGTGGCGTCCGCCGTAGCCAGGGCGGCTATGGAGAGCGGGGTGGCCCAAAACCCCGTGAACCTCGATGAGTACCGTGAGGCGCTCGAGCGCCGGCTCGGCAAGGCGCACGAGGTCATGCGGCTCCTGATTCACAAAGCGCAGCGGCGGCCCCAGCGTGTGGTGTTTCCGGAAGGCGAGGAGCCGAAGATCATCCGTGCCGCGCAGATCCTACTGGACGAGCGCATCGCCATGCCCGTGCTGGTGGGCGACCCGGAAAAGATCCGGGCCCGTATCGCTGAGCTGCGGCTCCACACCGGCATCGGACTCGATATCGTGAACCCGAAAACGGACCCGCGGCTCGGCGAGTACGCCGGCGAGTTCTACCGCCTGCGCCAGAGAAAAGGGCTTACCCGGCGCGCCGCGGACGAGGCGATCCTGAACCGCATCACCTTCGGCGCGATGATGGTGCGACGCGGGGACGCCGACGCGCTGGTCGCCGGCTTGACGCTCCACTATCCGGACACTATACGGCCGGCTCTTCAGGTGATTCCGATCCGCCAGGGCCTGCGCAAAGTGTCCGCCATGTACATGCTCATTCCACCCCGCGGGCAGGTGTACTTCCTGGCCGATACCTCGGTGAACATCGAGCCGGACGCGGAAGACCTCGCCGAAATCGCCATGGAAGTGGCGCACACGGTTCGCGGCTTCGATGTCGAGCCGCGTGTCGCCATGCTTTCGTTCTCGAATTTCGGCTCGGCGCGCCATCCGTTGTCGGACAAGGTGAAGCGCGCCGTTGAGATCGTTCGCGAGCGCGCGCCCTCTCTACTGATCGACGGCGAAATGCAGGCCGACACGGCGGTGACGCCCGAGATTCTCGAGGAGACTTACCCGTTCAGCCCTCTCAAGGGCGGGGCGAACGTGCTGATCTTTCCCAACCTGGAGGCGAGTAACATCGCCTACAAGCTTCTGATGCGAATCGGCGGCGCGGAGGCCATCGGCCCGATCCTGATGGGGCTCTCCAGGCCCGTGCACGTGCTGCAGCGGGACTGCGAGGTGAACGATATCGTCAACATCGCGGCAATCGCGGTCGTGGACGCACAGCGCTCGGTGACGCAGATGCTCGATCTGGCGGCCCGTTCGATCACCGGCGCAGACTGAAAGTCGGGCATCAATCTTCCGCGCCACGCGTCTCCCTGGCATGGAGACCGTCACACCCAGCGAAAGAGACCAAGTCCGTGAGCGGTCCGACGTTTCTGCCGGCGGCCTTCACGCGATCGTCCGCCGATTGGGCGAGGAGGAGTTAGAGCGGAAGGCTATGGCCCTCGCCTTCTCAGCCGTCGCGGCGGGCATGACCATCGGCTTCTCCCTGGTCGCACAGGCCGTTTTGCAGGCGCACCTGCCCGAGACACAGTGGAAACCGCTGGTGGTCCGGCTGGGGTATCCGGTCGGCTTCCTGCTGGTCATCCTGGGCAAACAACAACTGTTCACCGAAAACACGCTGACCCCGGTGCTGCCCGTGTTGACACACAGAACGGCTACCGTGTTCCAAAAGCTGCTGCGTCTGTGGGGAATTGTCCTCGCCGGAAATCTCGTCGGTGCTCACCTGATGGCCTGGCTGCTGGCCGTGACTCCCGCCATGGGCCCCTCGTACAAGGCCGCCATGAGCGAGCTCTCTCTCGAGATGCTGGGCGTCGACCCCTGGACTGCCCTGGTGCGCGGCGTGTTCGCGGGGTGGCTCATCGCCATGGTGGCGTGGCTAAGGCCGTCGGCGCCGCGCGAGCAGATCCCGCTCATCGCCGTTCTCACGTACCTTGTGGCGGCGGGGGAGTTTACGCATGTGGTTGCGGGCGCCGTCGAAGCGCTGTACCCGGTGATGACCGGAGAGGCTCCCTATCTCCCCGTGATGGCCGGCTGGATCGCTCCTACACTGGCCGGCAACGTTCTCGGAGGCGTGACCTTCGTGGCGGCGCTCAACCACGCACAGGTCTTTGCCACCGATCACTCGTAGCGCAGGGCTTCGATCGGATCGATCCGCGAGGCCTTCATTGCGGGGTAAATACCAAACGCCACCCCGACGAAGACCGACACGCCGAACGCCACGAACACCGACGCCGGGGTGACAATAGTCTTCCATTCCGCGGCACGCGAGATCAGCCAGGAGAGGAAGAAGCCGCAGACGATGCCGAGAATGCCGCCGCCAACGGAGATGAGCACGCTCTCCGTGAGAAACTGCCGGACGATGTCCGCGCGGCGAGCTCCCATGGCGCGGCGAACGCCGATCTCCCGGGTTCGCTCCATCACGGTGGCAAGCACGATGTTCATAATGCCGATGCCGCCCACCAGCAGCGAGATGGCGGCGATGGCCACCATGACGTAGGTAAAGATGGTCTGGGTTCGCTGCTGTTGTGCGAGCAGCGCCGCGGGTATCGTGACGCTGAAGTCGTCCGCGCCCCGGTGCGTGGAGTTCAGAATCGCTGTTACCACCTGCGCCACTTCCACGCTGTCCGCGCCCTCCTTCAGGCGCATATCCACGCCGTCAAGCTCGTCCTTCAGAAAGGATGTCGAGTCCCAAAACCGGTACTGGAAGGTGTTGAACGGGACGTAGATCAGATTGTTGCGATCCTGGGAACGCGTGCCGGACGTTTCAATGCCGGCGCTCGCTTTTTGATCGAGTACGCCGACGACGCGGAGCCACGTCTCGTTGACCTTGATAAACTTTCCCACCGCCGGCTCGTAACCGAGCAGGCTGACCTTTGCCGTAGCCCCCAGCACGGCAACGGCCGCGCTGGACTCCTCCTCTTCTTTCGAAAAGAAACGCCCTTCTGCCGCCGTCAGATTGTGGATGGCCGCGTAGGAAGGGCGCACGCCATAGAGCCCCGGCATGTCCTTGGAGGGCTTCGGCAGCAGTTGGGCGGGATGGAGCCCGCGGCGCGGGGTGAGCTGTTCGATTGACTCGATGTTGGCTTCCAGGATGCGCACGTCGCGTTCGGTAAGCCCTTGCGAGGTGCGGCGCCGCTGCTGCAACTCCTCCGCGCTCGAGGCCTGGCGCGAGTCGATCATCACGTTCCTCACGCCAAGCTGCTCGATGAAGCGAAGCGATTCCTGGCGCGCGCCCGCCCCGATGGCGAGCATCCCGATGACGGAACCCACCCCGAAGACGATGCCAAGCGCGGTGAGCAGCGAGCGCGTCTTCTGCGCGCGAAGGTTCTGGCCGGCCTGTACCAGATCGTTGAGGATCATTTGGAGAGCGCCTTGGTGGCGGCGGTAGGATTACTGGGCGAAGCGCCGCCCTTCTGCTTCTGCTGGTCCGGTGCCGCCAGCGCCACCGTCTCGCCTTCATTGATCCCCTCGACGACCACCTGGCTCTCGCTGCGCCGGATGAGCTTTACGTCGTGCGGCTGGAACGCCGCCGCGCGGCGCGCGTAGACGAACGTGCGTCCGTCGCTCTCAAACAGCGCTTGGGATGGCAGCCAGAGGACGTTCGCTCGCCTGTCGGTCTCTATGATCATGTTCACCGTCATGCCGTGGCGGAGGCCGGGCAGCCCGCGGTCAAGCGCCACCTTGCACTCGAAGCGGCGATTCCAGGGCGGTCCGGTGGTCCCGCCCAGCTCGGAGATCCTTCCGTTCAGCGACTGGCCCGGCATCGCCACCACCGTCAGCCGGACCGGTTGCCCCTTCGACAAGTGGCCGCGATCGAGCTCCGCGATGCGCGCCGTTGCCTCCCAACTGTTCAAGTCCGGAATCATCGCCACCGCCTGCCCGGAGCGTACCGAATCGCCCAGGCGAAGCAGGGGAAGCACAAGGCCCGGATACCAGAAATTGCTGTTCTGGTTCTGCTGAATCGAGACGTACCCGGCAGAGCCGGCCTTCAAGGTCATCGATTCGATGTTCTTGCGCGCCGTCTCGGCCGCCGCCTGCGCTTTCTTGCGCGCGGCCTCCTGGATGGCGATGCTGGCGTCCGCCGTCGCGCGGCGCGCCGCCAGGTCCTGCTGGAGCTGCCGGAGTTGGTCGCGCGCCGACTCGACGGCGAGCTCGTTCTGACGCGCCGTGATGGCCGGCAGCAGCGGATTGCGCCGCGCTTCCAGTTCGGCTACCTTCAGGTCCGCCTGCGCCTTGATGAGCGCGTAATTGTCCTCTTCGGCCTTCGCTTCGCTTTCGAACTTCGCCTGCAGAACCTGTTGGTCGGCCTCGGCGAGATCCGCCTCCGCTTCCCGCAGCTTAAACTCCTCCTCCGTGGTATCGAAGCGCGCGACGACTTCTCCTGACTGGACCATCTCGCCGGGAGTCCTCAGTTCGGTCAGGATCAACTCGCGCCCGCCTACCATCGGCGCTTGCAGCGTCTGCGAGTTGCCGCCCTGCAGTGCGCCCTTCGCGCGTACGGTGATCGTGACGTCGCCGCGCTTCACGGTCGTAACCGGGACGTTGCCCCCGGGCGCGGCCGGGGCTGCGCTCGCCGTTTGCATCCATCTCCAGCCGCCCACGCCACAGGCAGCCAGAACCAGAACCGTCACGGCCACCAACACCAGCCGCTTCATTTCCGGCGCTCCTCCACTTCCACCAGCGTCACCGGCGTGCCCGCCTCAATCCCCTTCACCGCCACCTCGTCCGGATTCCGAGCCAGGATCTCCACGGGAACCGTCCGGTACTCGTTCTTGGCGGGCACGAAGACCACCGGTCGCCCGCCCCGCGTGTAGAGCGCCTTCGCCGGGATGCTCACCGTATCCGGCAGCTTGCTCACGATGACGTTGACCTTGCCGTTCATGCCCGGCCGGAGATTCGCGTCCGACGTGTTGAACTTCGCGAAGGTGCGGAAGCTGCGCGTCGGCGGCCATTCCCAGCTCGTTTCCGTCAGCGTGGAGACCGCCACAATCTCTCCTTCGAAACGCTTCTCGGGCATCGAGTCAACGGTGATCGTCGCGCGCTGCCCGGGCTGCAGTCGTCCGCGATCGATCTCATCCACCTTCCCCTTCAGCTCCAACGTATTCAGGTCGGGAATCTCAGCGATGGAACTTCCCGGCCACACGGCGTCACCGACCTTGAACGGCTGCGCATTCATCCAGCCCCGCGAATTGTTGTTGAGGAAGACGACGACGCCGTCCAGCGGAGCTTTTATCTCCATCTGATCCAGGCGGCCCTTCACCAGGTCGTGTTCATACTGCGCCTTGTCTACCAGGCGTTTGGCGGAGGCGATCTTCGCCCCGGCGGACGCGCGGTTCAAGGCCGCCGTGGCCTCCTGCACGCGCAGCTTCTCTTCGGAGATGCCAAGGTCCACCTTGCTCTCCTCAGCCTGGATCTTGCTGACGACCTCCGACTTCGACACCTCCAGGCGGGCCCGCTCCACGGCATACCGCGCAGCCGCCAGGTCGCGCACATCCTGCTCTTCGGTAATGCGTCCCTGCGCCCGGGCCTGTTCCAGCGAGGCGTTGGCCTGCTGGAGCGCGGCTTCCTTCTCTCGCAGCTGTTGTTTCGCGCTGCTCGCGTCAAAGCGGATGACCAGGTCGCCCTTCTTGACGGGCGACCCCGGAGGCGCGGTCCAGACGATAGACAGATTGGGAACGTTGGGCGCGGTCAGAATCACGGAGCGGCGGGCGACGATTTCCCCGCGGCACGGTACGATCACCCGAAACTCGCCCTTGCGCGCCGGCGCCGTCGGAAGGTCAACGGCATTCTGCACTGCCCGCGCGTGACGCACTCCGAACCCGGCTCCGACAATGGTGGCGCAGACCAAAAAGAAAACCACCCAGGGTCGTGCGGCCTTCCAGCTGAACTTCATCGCTGCGCCACCTGCTGGGGCGGAGCCGGCAGAATCTCCACTGAGGCGGAAAGGTCGGGCAGCAGTCGAGGATCCACCTGCTTCACACGGAAACGCGCGGAGAAGGTGCGAATCGGGCTTTCGAGAGCGGCGGAAGCCACCGGGCTCGCCGATTCAAAGTCCGCTTCGAAGAGCGCCTCCGGATAGGCATCCAGCCGGATTCGCGCACGGGCGCCCGGACCGAGCACGGCGCCGTCCGACTCGTTCACCGTCGCGTCCACCACCATGTTCGTCGGGTCGAAGATACGCACCAGTTGCTGCCCCGTCCAGAGCTGGTCACCCTCCTGCGGCGGCCCCATCGAGCCACTCCGCCAGATGCTCTGGTGCGCCACCATGCCCCCGATGGCCGACTTCACTACCATCTTCTGCACATTGGTCTGGAAGCGCTCGACACTGACTTTCTGGCGGTCGCGCTGCAGTTCCGCGACGCGCACAAGCGCCGCTTCCATCCGGTCCCGGAGTTCCGCCGACTTCTGAAGGCTGGCGACCCTGGCGCGCGCGCTCTCCGCCTTGGCCTCGTTCTTGAGCCGCTCAATCTCGCTCAGCAACTCGCCCTTGCGCAACTGCAGTTCGGCCTTGGCCAGGTCGGCCTCCGCTTCGCGCAACGTCTGCCGGCGCTTGGCCGCGTCGCTGCGGTAAGTGGCTCGCTTCTGTTCCAACTGGTGCGTGAGGTCGTCAAGCTTGGCTTCCGCCTCGCGAAGCTGCTCCAGTTGCTGCGTGCTGTCGAACTCGGCGAGCACGTCGCCCTCATTGACGCGCACCCCGTTGGGAACAATCCTGGTGAGCGTAATGCGCCCGCCCTGGCCCGAGATCTGCGGCACCTGCACATTGAAGACCCGAATAGCCTGCACCGTGCCTGTGGATCGCACCAGTGGTGCGCCCGACGACTCGGCTACCGGCTGGGTCTTTGCCGCCGCCACCGGCAGATCCGCTTGTGCCGGTCCGCCACAGGACGTGACCACTGCGCAACTGACAGCTGCAATCACTAGGGCGTTTGGAAGAGTGCGCATGGGCAGACGGTTGTGTTCCCCGTGTCGAACCTTTAGACGTTCAAAACCGGAAAATCGGTTAGGCGAATCGGAATTTATTTTCGGCTACAATGCGTCGTTTATGTTCCGATTCAAGCAGGAGCTGCTGGCGGTTGAGGTACATGATACCCGGGTGGAGATGGGGCAGGCGGCCGCGGCGGCCGCGGCGGAGCATCTGTCCGGTGCGGCAATGTTCGCGTCGGCCGCCTCCCAGGTGGAGTGCCTCAACGCCCTGCGTGGGAACAGTTCCATTGACTGGCGCAGGGTAACCGCCTTTCACCTGGACGAGTACGTCGGCATGCCTCCCGACCACCCCGCCTCGTTCCGAAGGTTCATCCGGCAGCATCTGCTGGACCACGTCCCCGTACGGACCTTCCACGCCCTGACCGGCGAGGCAGCCGTCCCAGAAGCGGAATGCAGCCGGTACGCAGGGCTGCTCTCCGAACACCCTCCGCAACTCTGCATTCTCGGCGTGGGCGAAAACGGGCATCTCGCCTTCAACGATCCTCCAGTCGCCCGGTTTGACGACCCGCTGGCGGTGAAGGTAGTCGAGTTGGACCGGGTTTGCCGCGAGCAGCAGGTGCATGACGGCGCTTTCGCCGCATTCGACGAGGTGCCCGCGCACGCGCTCACCGTCACCGTCCGCCGAATCATGGAAGTCCCGCGGCTGGTCGTCGTGGTGCCCGGAGCACGGAAGGCGGCTGCCATCCAGGCAGCCCTCGAAGGACCGGTCACTACCGGCTGCCCGGCTGCGATTCTTCGCTCCCATCCGGACGCGACCCTGTTTCTCGATCGCGAGTCAGCGTCTCTGCTGGCGGTTGGAAGAGGCTGATCGCGGCAATACCCGCCGCTCCTGCCGCCAGGCAATCTGCCGCGCTCTCTGTTGTAATGCCGCCCAGAGCGAGAACCGGGATTCTCACGGCACGTGTGGCATCGGCCAGCGCCGCCAAGCCTAAGGGCGGGCGCGAATCCGGCTTGGACCGCGGAGAGAAGATCGGGCCCAACACCGCGTAGTCAGCGCCCTCGTCCTGCGCCGCCAGAAGCTCGCTCACCGTGTGGCAGGAGACGCCGATCTGGAACCCGCCGGGCGCAATCGCCCGCCAGAGGGACGGGGGCGGTGACCCCGCCGGCAGGTGCAGGCCGTGCGCCCCCGCCGCGAGAGCAACATCACCGCGGGTGTTCACCAGGATTCGCGTATTGTGAGGGTTCGGCAGCGTCAAGACGGTTTGAACCAGCGCAAAGAGTTCGCGGGCAGGAAGGTCCTTCTCCCGGATCTGCAGGAAGGTTACGCCGTGCTTGAGCACGCGGCCGATGTTCGCGAGTAAGCCGTCCAGTCCGCCCAGCCCGTGGCGATCCGTAATGTACATAGTGAGGCCGGCCGTCATAGGACCCGCACCCCGCGGCTGGGAAACCCCACCACCCACTCCTTACTGTGCCTGCGCGCCTCCCAGTCCTCCCGGGGGACATCCACGAAGACTTCGCTTTCGAACTCCAGCCGCATGCCGCCGGGGCGCTCCAGCGTGCTTAGGAGGCGCAGCGGCACTTGGTTCGCCGCCGGCCGGCCGTCGCGCGGAAGGGCCGTAAGTTGGCCGGGACGCACACAAAGAAGCACCCGCGCTCCCAGCAGGAGACCCCGAAAGTACGGCCCGGTGAGGTCCGTGCCGGCGAATCGGTACCGGCTGGCATCCCGTTGCGGATCGAGCGCCAGGATCTCGATGGGCAGCAGGTTATACACATCGAGCAGGCGCGCGATCTCGACCGATCCCGGCTGCTCGACTACCTGCGAAGGGGGGCCGCTTTGAACGATCCCTCCGTCGCGGTAGATGAACATCTCGTCGCCGAGGTTGACGCACTCCTCCAGGTCATGCGTCACCAGAAGAATCGGTGTATGGAAATCCTCTCGCACCTGCTGCAGGGTTTCGTACAACTGCCTCCGTAAGGGTGCATCCAGGCCCCGCGCCGGCTCGTCCAGCAGTAACAGCCGCGGATCGGTGATCAGCGCGCGAGCGATGGAGCCGCGTTGCTTCTGGCCCCCGGAGAGTTCGGCCGGGTGGCGGCCGGCCAGGTCCGCAAGAGCGAACCGCTCGAGCATCTCGTTCACCCGCCGATGCCGCTCCAGGCGCGGCAGGTGGTGCGCGGCGAACGCAAGATTCTCGCGCAGCGTCATGTGGGGGAACAGCGCATAGTTCTGAAATACGTAACCGCAGCGCCGTACCTGCGGTTTCAACTGCACGCCCGCGGCGCCGTCGTAGAGCAGCAGGTCGTCCAGCAGGATTCGCCCCTCATCGGGTTGAACGAACCCTGCGATGCAGTCGAGCGTGAGTGTTTTCCCCGCTCCGCTCGGACCGAACAGCACCGAGATGCCCCCCGAGGTTTTCAGGTCCACATCCAGCGAGAAACCGGCTGAATCGCGAGTGCGCGGGTAGCTCTTACGGATGCGGGCCTGGATCATCCGGCCTGCCTGCGGGAGAGCGGGGCGCCAATGCGGTTGGCAACGGTGATAACGGCCAGCGCGGCGAAGGAAACCACCACCACGAGCAGACGCGCCAGCCCCCCGTTGCCCGCCTCCACGGCATCGTAGATGGCCACCGCGACGGTTTGCGTGCGGCCGGGAATGTTGCCCGCGATCATGATGGTGACGCCGAAGTCGCCCAGCGCGCGCGCGAACGCGAGGGCGGCTACCGCAAGGATCGAGCGGCGGGCAAGCGGCAGCGTTACCCGCCAAAAGATGCGCCACTCGGACGCTCCGAGTGTGCGGGCGGCGCGCTCATAGGAATGATCGATACTCTCAAACGCGGCGCGGGACGCGAGGATCAGCAGCGGTGCAGAGTGGACGATGGCCGCGACGACGGCCGCCTGCCAGGTGAACACCAACGGCTGGCCAAAGATGCTCTCATAGAGCTGTCCGAGCGGACTCTCGCGGCCGAGAAGCACCAGCAGGTAGTACCCGAGCACTGTCGGCGGCAGAACCAGGGGCAGCGTGACGGCGGCGTCGAGTGCGGCTCGGCCTCGAAAGGGCCGGCCTGCAAGAAGCCACGCGATCCAGAGACCGAGGAGGAGGGAGACAAGGGTGGAAAGCGCCGCGACCCGCAGACTGAGCCACAACGGGAACCAGTCAACCTGCATGGAAAGGACGATTGTATCGCGGGGGGCGGGACCCGCAGCCGCCCCCGGCCGCAGGCCCCGCCGCGTCAGCTATTCGCCCGGAGGAAGGACAAAGTTGAGGTCCACCGTGCTCACAACTTCCACCGCAACTCCATTCAGTAAGGTGGGCTGCCAGCGCCATTCTTTGAGTGCTTCCATTGCAGCCGGGACCAGCAGAGGATGTCCGGTGTCCACCGTCATGTTCTTCACCCCGCCCTCTTTGTCGATGACCACGGTCATGCGCACCGTCCCCTGGATACGCGCCTGCTTGGCAAGCGGTGGATATACCGGATCCACTCGGTGCGTCACATTCACTGCCTGAACGTTGCTGCCCACTCGAATCCTGCCTGGAACATCCGCCGGCGCCTCGCGGGGCGTCCGCTGCGGCGCTATGCCGACCGACAGGTCCACTTCATTACGATCGGCGACCTGCATGATGTTCAGTGACAGGGAGGGCTGGATGGCGCGGATGTCGCTCATGAACCGTTCGAACGCGGCGCGGGTCAAAGGCCGCCCTTCGAGTTGGACGGTCACTGGTCGAACGCGCACTTGGTCCTCGGGGGCAAGGCGATCGAGATTGATCTTGCGGACGATCATCCCGGCGTCAAAGGGAGAAGGCGGGGGCGGCGGAAAATCCGCCAGCCGGAAGGGGACCACCACTTCGAGACGCGGCGTCTTTCCGCCCATCGTGAAGTGCTGCACAGCGCGGCGGAGCGCGGCGGCGCGCAGTTCATCCGGCCCGGAGAGAACGCGCGTATCCACCAGGCTGCCCTCGGCGTTGAACTGCAACTCCACGACCACCTCACCTTCGATCTTCTTCTCGCGGGCCGCGGCCGGATACTCGAAGGGCCGCAGGATCGGACGTCCCAGAGCGTCCTTGGTGACCGGCTGCCGGGGAACCACCGAAACCGTGAAGCCCGGAGCCGGCTGCTGGGCGGGCGTCTGCGCTTGCGCCAGGAGTTGGTATTGCGGGGCGGCGCGTAGCGGTAACGTAGCGGCCGTCGTCAGAACGGCAGCGAGAACAAGGGCTGCGGCAACGCCAAGGTAGGCGTAGCGCCTGCGATTCGACATGCGGACCTCCTTCAGAAGAGTGCGGATGCGTTGAACAAGGTGATCCTTGCCGAGGAACGGCGGGGCGGGAGCGCAATCCAAATCTCCCGGCGCGCCGGCGAAGGCAAGAAGGGCGGAAACGTAGGGCTCGCGGGCAGCGATCAACAAGACCACCCCACGGTCCACCGCTTCCTCCCGCGAAAGACGGATGTGCGCCAGCAGCCACCAGACTGCCGGGTGGAACCAGAGTGCGGTGGCGGCCAGTTCCTCGATGAGGCCCGCCAGCCAGTCGCGGCGGCGGACGTGCAACAGTTCATGGCACGCGATGGCCAGCTGCGATTGCTCGGGCAGCTCGGGAAAATTCGACGGCACGAGCACCACCGGGCGGCGGAAACCGAACGTCACCGGCCCGGCGAGCGTCCGCGTGAGCCGGAAATCAGCCGCTGCCCCTGTAAGCCGCGCCGCGGCCTCCACCGCGGAAAGTCCAGCGACCGGCGTTGATTGCCTCCGGTACCGGCGCAGCCGCAGGAGTCCCACGCCGAGCCAGAGAAGGCGCAGCGCGACTCCGGCGCCATACATCGTGAGCAACAGGCTCTCGACGCGAAACGGCGCCGGCGCGGCGGTGCTTTGCGCAAATCCCGGCTGCTGCGGAGCTGCCGCGGGCGCCGTACGCACGGTGATCGTCTCGCTTCGCCATGGCTGCAGCAGCGGCAACAGCAGCGCCCCCGCCAGCAGCAACTGGTTCCAGCGAAGCGGCGTCCTCACGCGCACCGCCGCGGGCAGCAGAAGGCCGGCGGCGATCAGTACCGCCACCTGCGCGGAGAGCGCTAGCAGGTTCTCGAACAGGTAAGGAGGCGTCACTGCGTCCTCTCCTTCCTGTTCAAAAGCTGCCGGATTTCCTTGATCTCTTCCTTACTGAGCTGGTCGCTCTCCACCAGGTGCACCAGCAGCGGCTTCGCGGAGCCGTCGAATACCCGGTTCAGAAAATCGGCCACCATGTTGCCCACCACGCGTGATCGGGGCTGCGTCGGGCGGTAGACGTAGGCTTTTTCGCCCTGCGACTTTGTCAGGTGTCCCTTCTCCTCGAGAATGCCCATCATCGTCATGACCGTGGTGTAGGCGATCTTCCGCTGTTCGAGAAGCTCTTCGTAAACGTCGCGGACCGTAGCTTCGCCGCGACGCCAGATGATCTTGAGAAGTTCGAGCTCCTGCTCGGTAGGAACGGGCTTCCGGGAACGCATACTAATTCTTTAGTACGATCCGCCTAGAATGTCAAGGGTGAAAAAAGACGTAGCCGTTAGGCAGCCAGCGGCCGGAATCGCGCGCTGAAGTGACGCAGAAACTGGGGCGCCGAGACGATCTCATACCCCGTCAAATCGCTGCGGCGTTCGTTCACCTCGAGAATCGCCTCTACCACGTAGTCAATGTGGCTCTGCGTATAGACGCGGCGTGGAATCGCGAGCCGCAGCAGTTCGTGGCGCGCGTTCTCGCCGAACATCACTGAGCCGATCTCCACCGAGCGGATGCCCGCATGGCGATAGAGTTCCACCGCCAGCGCTTGCGCTGGGAATTGGCGCCGGGGGATGTGCGGCAGCATCCGCCCCGCATCGATGTAGATGGCGTGGCCGCCGGGCGGCTCGACGATCGGAACGCCGCGGTCCGCAATATGGCGGCCAAGATAGGATGTCGACGCGATGCGGTAGCGCAGGTAGTCTTCGTCCAGAATCTCCTCGAGGCCGACGGCAATCGCATCCAAATCGCGTCCCGCCAGGCCGCCGTAGGTCGGGAAGCCTTCAGTGAGGATCAGGAGGTTCGTTTCCTTCTCGGCCAGGCGGTCATCGTTCGTGCCCAACAGCCCCCCGATGTTGGCGAACGCGTCTTTCTTGGCGGAGAACGTGCACCCGTCGGCGAGCGAGAACATCTTCTGTGCGATCTGTTTCGGCGTCCAATCTTCGTACCCCGGCTCGCGCTGCTTGATGAACCAGGAGTTCTCCGCGAAACGGCAGGCGTCAAGGTAGAACGGAATGCCGTGACGCCGGGCGACCGCGCTCACCGCCTGCATGTTCTCCATCGACACCGGCTGCCCGCCGCCGGAATTGTTCGTCACGGTGATCATCACCAGCGGAATGTTCGTCGCGCCCGTCTCCGCGATGCACCGCTCCAGCGCGGCTACGTCCATATTGCCCTTGAACGGCAGCACTGCTTGGGTATCTCGGGCTTCCGGGAGCGGCAGATCGACGGCCCGCGCGCCCGCGTACTCGATGTTCGCCCTGGTCGTGTCGAAGTGCGTATTGCTGGGGATGACGTGGTTGGGTTTGCAGAGGACGGAGAAGAGAATGCGCTCGGCGGCGCGGCCCTGGTGGGTGGGGATGATGTGACGAAAGCCGGTAAGCTCCTGCGCTGCCCGCTCCAGCCGATAGAAGCTCTCCCCGCCTGCGTAGGACTCGTCGCCGCGCATCACCGCCGCCCATTGGTGAGTGGACATCGCGCTGGTGCCGGAGTCGGTGAGCAGGTCGATGAGGATGTCTTCGGCTTTCAGGAGGAAGAGATTGTAACCGGCCTGTTCGAGAAACTGTTCGCGCTGCTCAGGGGTGACGTGATGGAGGGGTTCGACACTCTTGATGCGGAAGGGCTCGATGATCGTCTTCACGCCTGGAGTCTAGCACCGGGGGCGGGCCCTTACTGACCGCCCCCGGCGCAACCGCCCCCCCGGCATGTCGCGCTTACGCAATGCGTAGATCGTTGGTCACCGAGAAGACGCCCGGCACGCCGTTCGCGGCGATAAATGCCAGGTTGCGATCCATCTCCCGGCCAACCGCGCCCGTGAGCGTCACATTGCCGTTCTTCACGATGATGTGAATCGACGGCACCCCGCCCATCGCGTACTGCGGCTGCAGGCGGCTGTAGACCGCGCGGTAAACCGCCAGGCGAATACGGTCGTCAAACGGCGACAGAGGCAGAACCTCAATCTCGTTGCGTACCGTTTCCACGCCCTCCAGCCGTTTCACCAAGTTCTCCGCGTCCGACTTGAGAGTCGGCCGGATGACCTGTCCGGACAGCGTAACCACGCCGCCGTCGACCCGATATTCGAGGTTGTCAAACACGCCGTACCAGGGGAGCATCACCAGTTCATGGCGGACCCGCTGGGCCAGCGACTTCTCAGACTTCTTCGCGGTGTCGGCGGCAAGCCCGGAGCCGGCCATCAAAGCACCTGCGAGAACCAGAGTTGCGAGCTTCGTGAATTTCATCGTTGTATCTCCTCCGACACCCCATCTGATGTGTGCCGGAAGAGGCGCGTTGCGGGGGTTACAAACCTTTACGAGGCTTTTACAACTTAGATTTGGAAGGGCTTACAGGCTCGGTGAACGCCCACATCTTCCCCGATGATTATCTTGTTTTTTCCACGAACGGGTGCTAGCTCTGTGGGCGGAGGTACAGTTGCCGATGGACAGTTTCGAAGAAAGGAAATGGCAAGAAAACAGTAAGCCGATGGAGGAACTGCTCTCTCGCCTCAACCAGCGTGGCTGGAGGCTGAGACTGGACGGGACACCGGGCGAGGACCAGCAGTCGTTGGGCGTCTCGTATCTGTTGTCCGAAGACCAGCACCCGGGAAATCCCTTCCGTATAGCCGTCGACGAATTCAGCTTCGGATGGGATACGCAGCGCGGTTACTACATCAGTGACAGCGCCGCGAGGGAGATCGAATACTTGCTCGCCGAGCACTTCGGCGGCCCTCCTGGGCGGTAGCCCCCCTTGCTAAGGAGGTGACGACGACGAGTAATCAACCGCCGTCGCCCGCCCGGTAAACCAGCTCCGGAGCCTGCATCGCCCGTGGCGCGGAATCGATCAGTTCCAACTGCTCGATCTCCTCACTACCCGCCGCGCCCAAGTCCCGGAAGCGGCGCGCCGTCACCAGCACGCGCGTCTCGAGCGAACTCACGGCCTTGTTATAGCAATCGACGCTGCGCTCCAAATTCTTGCGCAGGTCGTCGAAATGCGCCGTCATCACGCCCAGCCGCTCGTACAGCGTCCGGCCCAGGTCGCTGATCTCCTTCGCGTTCCTTGCCAGTTGGTCCTGCCGCCAGCCGTACGCCACCGCCTTCAACAGCGCGATAAGCGTGGTCGGAGTGGCAAGAATGACGCCCTGCGCCGCCGCGTGTTCGATCAGGTCCGGGTCCTGCTCGAGTGCCGCGCTGAAGAACACTTCCGCCGGCAGGAAGCAGACCGTGAACTCCGGCGTCACTTGCAGTTGCCAGTAGTTCTTCGCCGCCAGCTTCGAGACGTGTGCCCGCACCTGCGCCGCGTGCTCTTTCAGCTTCGCCGCGCGAGCCGTTTCGTCGCTGATCTCCAACGCATCCAGATAGGCGGCCAAAGGCACCTTCGCGTCGACAACCACCGCGCGGCTGTTCGGCAGGCGCACGATCATGTCCGGACGGAAGCGGCCTGCCTCGCCGCTGACGGTGGTCTGCTCATCGAAGCAGTCGCTCATCCCCGCCAGCTCGGCAACGCGGCGCAACTGCAACTCCCCCCAGCGCCCGCGCACGGCCGGCTGCCGCAGTGCCCGGCTGAGATTCGTCGTAGTCGTCTGCAGAAACGCAAGCGTCTCGCGCAGCGACTGGTACGCACCCTCGCGCTTCGACTCGAGCGAATGCACCTGCTGCTCCAACTCCGAGAGTGTCTTCTGAAACGGCTCGAAGCGCGTACCGGCCAGCGTCAAAAACTGCTCGTTGTTCTTCGCAAGGGCGTCCGCGGAGAGCTTGCCGAACACCGATTCCAACCGCTTCTCCGTATCTTCCAGCGTTTGTAGTTTGGCTTTGAGGCCGGAAACTTCGGCAGCAAGCTGCTTGTTCTCATCCCGCAGGGGTAGAAGTTCCTTGTATTGCGATAGCAGGGATTCGGCGCGGGGGTTGAGAAGCAGCCACATCAAAGCAGCGCCGGCGGCAATGCCGCCGGCCACCGCCAGAAACAGCGTGATAGGGTCCATAAAGCGGGGTTACGAGCAGCCGCTCGTCCCGCCGCAGTTCTCGCACTTATAGCAGGAACCGTTGCGGGTCATCAGCGAACCGCATTCGGCGCACAGCGGCGCGTCCGAGTACGACGTGTCGAACGGCAGCGCCTGCTGCGGCTCGGGCTCGGTCGGGCGCAGTTTCATCGTCTCGCCGGCCTCGGCGGGCACCGCATACTCCGGCCCCATGAACTTTGCGGCCATCCACCGGAAAATGTAATCCATGATGGACTTCGCATAGGGGACCTGCTGGTTGCCCGTCCAGCCGCTCGGCTCGAAGCGCACGTGGCTGAACTTGTCGACGAAGAACTTGAGCGGCACGCCGTACTGCAGCGCGTAGCTGATCGCCGTGGCGAAGCTGTCCATGACGCCCGAAATCGTCGAACCCTCCTTCGCCATCGTGATGAAGATCTCGCCCGGCGAGCCGTCCTCGAACAGGCCCACCGTGATGTAGCCTTCGTGCCCGCCGATCGAAAACTTGTGCGTGATCGACTGCCGTTCGTCGGGCAGCTTGCGGCGCATCGGCCGGTAGACAATGCGCTCTTGCACGGCGGGCGCGGCAGCCGTCTGACCGGCCGCCGCTTTCTTTGCGCCCTTGCCGTCTCCCGAACTCAACGGTTGAACACGCTTGGAGCCGTCCCGATAGATCGCCACCGCTTTCAGGCCCAGCTTCCAGCTCTCGATGTACGCGTTCATGATGTCGTCCACCGTGCACTCTTCCGGCATGTTGATGGTCTTCGAAATCGCGCCGGAAATGAAAGGCTGCACGGCTGCCATCATCCGCACATGCCCCATGTAGTGGATGGATCGCGTGCCGTTCTGCGGGCGGAAGCTGCAATCGAATACCGGCAGGTGTTCCGGCTTGATATGCGGCGCGCCCTCAATGGTTCCGCTGGAATCGATGTGACTGACGATGGCTTCCACCTGCTCCGGCGTGTAGCCCAGCTTGATGAGCGCCTGCGGAACCGTGTTGTTGACGATCTTGATCACGCCGCCGCCCACCAGCTTCTTGTACTTCACCAGCGCCAGGTCCGGCTCGATACCCGTCGTGTCGCAATCCATCATGAAGCCGATGGTCCCCGTCGGCGCGATCACTGTAGTCTGCGCGTTACGGAAGCCAGTCGTCTTCCCGAGCGCGTACGCTTCCTCCCAGCACTTCTTCGCATTCTCAAAAAGCGCCAGCGGCACGCGGCGGCCGTCGATGCGCGCCACGGATTCGCCGTGCATGCGGATTACTTCCAGGAAGCTCAGTTCGTTGTGCGCATAGCCGGGGCACGGACCCACCGAGCCCGCGATACGAGCGCTGGTGAGGTAGGACTGCCCGCACATCACCGCCGTGATCGCGGCAGCCATGTCGCGCCCATGGTCGCTGTCGTACGGCACCCCCATCGACATCAGCAGCGCCCCGAGGTTCGCGTAGCCGAGACCGAGCGGCCGGAAATCGTGCGAATTCTTTGCGATCTTCTCCGTCGGGTAGCTCGCGCTATCGACGATGATCTCCTGCGCCAGGATGACCGTATCCACGGCATGACGGAACGCTTCCACGTCGAACTGCCCGTCCGGCCCCACGAACTTCATCAGGTTCAGCGACGCCAGGTTGCACGCCGAATCATCCAGGAACATGTACTCCGAGCAAGGGTTCGACGCATTGATCCGCGCCGTGAACTTCGACGTGTGCCACTTGTTCACCGTCGTGTCGAACTGCATGCCCGGGTCGCCGCACTGCCACGTGGCGTCGGCAATCTGTCGCAGCAGGTCCTTCGCCTTATACCGGTTCAGCGACTGCCCGTTGTTCACGCTCTTCGTCCACCAGTCGCCGTCGCTCACTACGGCCTGCATGAACTCGTCCGTCGCGCGCACCGAATTGTTGGCGTTCTGGAAGAAGATCGAGCTGTACGCCTCACCGTCCAACGACGAATCGTAACCCGCGTCGATCAGCGTGTGTGCCTTCTTCTCTTCCTTCGCCTTGCACCAGATGAAGCGCTCGATGTCCGGGTGGTCGGCGTTGAGGATCACCATCTTTGCCGCTCGCCGCGTCTTGCCGCCGCTCTTGATCACGCCGGCGAACGCGTCGAAGCCGCGCATGAACGACAGCGGTCCGGATGCGCGCCCGCCGCTCGACAGCGCCGCGTCTTCCTCACGCAGGTTGGATAGGTTCGTGCCCGTACCCGATCCCCACTTGAACAGCATGCCTTCGGTCTTCGCCAACTCGAGAATCGATTCGAGCGTATCGCCTACCGAGTTAATGAAACACGCCGAACACTGCGGCTTGTTCATGTGCGGTTCCAGCTTCTTGATCGACTCGCTCGCTTCGTCGAAATACCAGCCGTAGCCCCGCGGCTCCTTCACGCCCACGTTGAACCACACCGGCGAATTGAAGCACGCCTTCTGGGTCAGCATCAGGTGCGCCAGGTCGCTGCGGAAGTTCTCCCCGTCCTCGTCGGTCTTGAAGTAGCGCCCGTCCTTGCCCCAGTCGGCGATCGTGTCCACCACGCGATGCACCAGCTGCGCCACGCTCGTCTCGCGCTCCGGCGAGCCAATCTTGCCGTAGAAATACTTGCTGACGACAATGTTCGTCGCCGTCTGCGACCAGTCAACGGGAACCTCGACGTCCCGCTGCTCAAAAATGACAGCGCCCTTGTCATTTCCGATCGTGGCCGAGCGCAATTCCCATTCCACCTCGTCGTAGGGGGTTCGGCCCGGCTTCAGATTAGCAGTGAAGTACCGGGGGAAGCTCAGTCCCGTCCGCAGATGTTTCGGCAGGCTCCGTTTGAGTTCCGCCATACGCGCGCTGAGATCGACCGTAAGCTGTCCCATCTATTTTGACTCCAGCCTGCGCCGCCTTCTTTCCTGAATCGCAGGCTCGGTGGCGCAGTCACGACTGTGCCACAAGATCTTGTGGCCGGTCAAGAACTCTATCTATAGCTAGTACATCACGTTACGGAAACGTGAATGTGGACGTCCTGTGCGGGCTATGTGGAGCCGCTGTGGAATTCTAGGCCGGGCCTCACAGAGGGGTATTACTTTTGGGGATTGAGGTACTTGCGGGTGACAGCGTGGCGGTAGCGGAACATCCGCAGCAACTGCAAGCGGACGGGCAGCGCACCGGCAAGATTCACGAGCGGACCGCCGGGAAGGGCGAGATCAATACTGTCAGTGAGGCGCGATCGAGCTGGCCCGATAGGCTCGAACTCGTGCCGATGCACCCAACGGGCGAACGGCCCTTCGCGCTGCTCGTCAACGAACCAGCGGTTCTTTTCATAGCCGGTATGAACCGCGAGCCACCGTTGCCGCAGCGGACCCAGCGGCACTTCCAGTTCGACCTCTGCCCCGGCCTCCAATCCTCCGCTTCGCCGCAACAATCGCACCCCCGCCCGCGGCGGCGTAAGAAGTTCGAAGGCGTCGGGGCGTTCGTGGAAGGCGAAGAGAGCTTCCACGGGGACGGCGAATTCGCTGGCGTACGTGAACCGCAAACCGATTGGATGCTGCGTCGAAACACTTCGGTTTATGGACAACTCCCGAGGCGCAGTCAGGCGACGTTGAGCATCTTGGTGGCGTAGTCGCGGCCACTCGTTGGTGGCGGCAGGGGTTTGCCGTCGCGCTTATAGAGTTCGATGGCCTCGTCGACGATCTGGCACAACTGCTCAAAGACGGCCACCTCGTCCTCGCCGTGGCAGCCGCCATACAGCAGGCCGGGGCAACTGCCAACGAAACAAGCGTCCTCGTCGGACCACTCCACGATTTTGACGTAGCGCGCGCTGTCTTTCATGCGGTCGCCTCCGCAATCGCTGCCCTTACGGCCCTCTCCTGGTATTGCTTGGCGTCGTCACCGGCAGCGCCTGAGATCGTCACCGGCCGGGCTACTTTAGGATGCACGAAGTTGCGATGACTCCCCTTGCCGCCTCGATCGACAAATCCGTGCTTCTCCAATTCGGCAATCAACTCCCGGATCTTCCTCGGCATCCCGCCAACTAGCCTTATTATACCGGCAGCCCTTCCGCTGGCGCGTCCTGGCGTCGACCGGTATAGACTGGACAGTTTCGGATGCTGCTCGAATTGCGGTCGATCCAGAAGCGTTTCGGCGGGGTAGTCGCCCTCCGTAATGGGAACCTCTCGGTGCGCCCCGGCGAAGTGCACCTGCTGATGGGCGAAAACGGCGCGGGCAAATCCACGATGGTGAAGATCGTCGCCGGCATGCAGCAACGCGACGGCGGTGAAATGTTGTGGCGCGGCGAGCCCGCCAACTTCCGCACGCCGCTCGAGGCGGGCAAGAACGGGATCGCGATGGTGCATCAGGAGTCGCTGCTGGCGCCCCATCTCTCCATCGCGGAGAACATCTGGCTCGGGCGCGAGCCGCACTCCGCGGGCGGCTTCGTCAACCGCAAACTGATGGAGCGCGAGGCGGCCCGGCTCATCGAGGAGCACGGCTTTCCCCTGCAGGCCGGCTGGCGCGTGGAGCGGCTGAGCCCGGCCGGCAAGCAACTCGTCGAGATCTGCCGGGCCATCCAACACGGCTCCAGCCTGCTGATCTTCGACGAGCCGACTTCGTCGCTGTCGGACGCCGAAACGTCCGAGGTCTTCAAGATCGTCCGCAAGCTGAAGGAGCGCGGCTGCGGCGTCATCTATATAACGCATCGCCTCGAAGAACTGCGCGAGGTGGGCGACCAGGTGACCGTGCTGCGAGACGGCGAGACCGTGCACACCGGGCCGCTCGCCGAACTGCCGCGCGAGAAGCTGATTCAGCACATGGTGGGCCGCCCGCTCTCGCAGATCTACCACCGCGAGCCCGTCCCGCCGGGCGCTGAGATGCTCCGCGTCGAAGGCCTCACTCGCAAGCCTCTGCTCCAGAACATTTCGCTGACCCTTCGTGCCGGCGAAATCGTGGGTCTCGCCGGCCTCATCGGCGCCGGCCGCACCGAGCTGTGCCGCGCGCTGTTCGGGCTCGACCGCATCGATAGCGGCCATGTACTCGTAGATGGCAAGCCAGTGCGGATCCACTCGCCCCGCGAAGCGGTGAAGGCGGGCTTCGCGCTGATTCCGGAGGACCGGCAGAAGACGGGCCTCGCGACGGGCCTGCCGCTCGGCCAGAACTTGACGCTCGCGAGCCTGCACTCGGTCAGCACATTCGGCTTCCTCAAGCGAAACGAGGAACGCGCCGTCATCGACGCCCAGATGCAGCGCCTGCGCGTGAAGGCCGATTCGCCGCGGCAGCTCGCCGGGCGGCTGAGCGGCGGCAACCAGCAGAAGATCGTCATCGGCAAGTGGCTGGCCCGAGGCGCCCGTGTCTTCTTCTTCGACGAGCCCACGCGCGGCATCGACGTGGGCGCGAAGACAGAGGTGTTTGAAGTAATGGACGGGCTGGCGCGCGCCGGAGCGGCGATTCTCATGGTGAGTTCGGAGCTGCCTGAACTGTTGCAGGTAGCGGACCGCATCCTGGTGATGCGGCAGGGCCGGATCGTCGCCGAACTGCCGGGGCGCACCACTCAGGAGGAGATCATGCACCACGCCGCACACGTGCAGGAAGGGGCCGCCTAGATGCTCAAGCGCCTGCTGCCGTTTCTCACGCTCATCGTTCTCTTCGTTTCCCTCGCCATCGCCTCGCCGTTCTTCCTCACCACGACCAACCTCTCGAGCGTCGTGCGGCAGACCGCGGTCATCAACATCATGGCGCTTGGGATGACGCTGATCATCATCTCCGGCGGCATCGACCTGTCGGTGGGCGCAATCCTCGCCATGGGCGGACTGCTCGGCGCGATGGCCATGGAGAAGGGCGCCTCGATCCCTGTCGGCATCGGCATCGGAGTCCTCACAGGGATGTTCTGGGGCTTCACGAACGGCTTCCTGACCACACGCCTCAGGATTAACCCGTTCATCGTCACCTTGGGCACCCTCGGCATCGTGCGCGGGCTCACCCTCATCATCTCGAACGGCCTCCCGGTACACTCGCTGCCGCAGGGTTTCTCGTACCTCGGAGAAGGCAATCTGATCGGCGTACCGTTCGTCCTGTGGCTGCTGCTCTTGTGCGCCGTTGCGGTGCACGCTACGCTCGAGCACACGCGGCTGGGCCGGTACGCTTTCGCCATCGGCAGTAACCCCGACGCGGCCTTCTACGCGGGTATTCCCGTGGCGTTCCACACCACCGCGGTCTACGCGATCGGTGGCATGCTCACCGGCCTCGCCGGCATGATCGAAGCCTCTCGCCTGATGACCGGACAGCCCACCGCCGGACAGGGTTACGAACTCCAGGCCATCGCCGCCGTGGTCATCGGCGGCGGCAGCCTGCGCGGCGGCGAAGGCAGTGTCGTGGGCACGCTGGTCGGCGCCTTCATCATGGGGCTCCTGTCGAACGGCTCGGACCTGTTGGGCATTTCACCGTATTTGCAGCAGGCGATCATCGGTTCGGTCATCATTCTTGCCGTCACCTTTGACGAGGTTCGCAAGCGCCGGATGGTATCCTGAAAGGCTTGACCGCTCTCGATCTGGACCGCATAGTCGCCGAAATCGTCGAGTATCTTCTCGTCGAAACGTCGCTTGCTTCCTACATCGATCACACCCAGCTCCGCCCGGACGCCACCAGCGCGGACATCGTGAAACTGTGCGAGGAAGCGAAGCTGTACGGCTTCGCTACCGTATGCGTGAACCCGTACTGGGTGACGCTTGCGGCGGCGCAACTGGCAGGGTCGGCGGTCAAGGTGTGTTCTGTCGTCGGGTTTCCGCTGGGCGCCAGTGCCTCCGCCATGAAGTGCGCCGAGGCTGAGCTGGCCATCCGCAATGGCGCGCGGGAAATCGACATGGTGATCAACGTCGGCGCGCTGCGCGAGGGAGACCTGGAGACGGTGCGGTTGGACATCAAAGCCGTCGCCGACGTGTGCCACCGGCACGGAGCGCTGCTCAAAGTGATCCTCGAAAATGCGCTGTTGAACCGGGAGCAGAAGGTCGCCGGCTGCGAAGCGGCGCAGCGGGCCGGCGCCGACTTCGTCAAGACATCGACGGGCTTTGCCGCCAGCGGCGCCACTCCGGAAGACGTCGCGCTGATGCGCAGCGTCGTCGGGCCGGGCATGGGCGTCAAGGCCGCCGGCGGCGTGCGCACTCGCGCCGACGCCCTCCTCATGATTGAGGCTGGGGCCAACCGGCTCGGCGCCAGCTCGAGTGTCGCCATCATGAAGGGGTCCGGCCCCACGCGGTCGGGTTACTAGGGACATGCCGCAAACCCGTAGCGCCCTGGTGCGATTTCGCGAGCGCGCGGAGTTGCTCGACTTCCTGCTGGAAGTCGCTGCGGCTACATCCAGCACGCTCGATCTTGACCAGTTGATGGCGAACGTGGCCGACATCGTCGCACAGGTCATTCCTCACGAGATGTTTGCGCTTCTGCTTTACAGCGAACGCGTCCGGGGCTTGCGCATCCGCTACGCGCGCGGGCACCGGGACGAAATCGTCAAGAACCTCGTGATGTCGCTGGGGGAGGGCCTCACTGGCGCAGCCGCTCAATCGCGGACGCCCATCCTGGTGGGCAACGTCCACAAGGACCCGCGCTATCTCGGCACCATCGACGCCGTGCGCTCCGAACTCGCGGTGCCCATGATGGCGCGAGGCAAGCTGGTGGGCGTCATCGACGTGCAATCCACCCGCGAGAACGCCTACAACGAGCAGGACAAGGCCCTGCTGATGCTCATCGCCTCGCGCGTCGGCTCCTCCATCGACAACGCCCGCTTGCACCGCCGCGTGGAGCGCAACAACCGCACACTGAAGACCCTCTCGCAGCTCGCGCAGGAGTTCAGCGCCATCCTCAACCTCGACGAGCTGATGAAGCGCATCGAACGCGCCATACGCCGCTTGGTCAGCTATGACGCCTTCAGCCTCTACCTGTTAGGCAGTGACGACATGCTGAAGCACCGCTTCAGCCAGCGTTATGACCAACGCGTCGAACTCGACAACCTGCCGGTAGGCGTGGGCATCGTCGGGGCCGCCGCCGCCGAGCGCCGTGCCATCCGCGTCCCTGACACCCATGCGGACGACCGCTACGTCGATGCTCACCCCGGCATCCGCTCCGAAGTCGCCGTGCCGCTCATCGCCAAGGACCGCGTCGTCGGCGTCATGGACCTGGAAAGCGAGCGGCTCGGGTACTTCACCGAAGATCACGAGCGGCTGCTGACGCTGCTCGCGCCGCAGACGGCCATCGCCATCGAGAACGCACGGCTATACGAGCAGCTTGCCGAGCGCGAACGCAGCATGGAAGCGGACCTCAAGGCCGCCCGCCGGCTGCAGGGCGTTCTGCTGCCGCGGCAGGCGCCGGAGATCCCCGGTCTCGAGGTAGGGCTTTACGGGCGTCCCGCGCGGGAGATCAGCGGCGACCTGTACGACTTCTTCGAGCACGGCGACGAACAGGTGATCGCCTTCGGTGATTCAAGCGGCAAAGGAGCCGCGGCGGCGCTGTACGGCGCCCTGGTAAGCGGTTTCCTGCGCACCCTTGCCTCACGCAAGCGGCAGCCTTCCATGCTCATCCGCACCCTGAACGAAGCGCTGCTCGAGCGCCGTGTGGACGCGCAATACGTGACGCTGCTGGTGCTGTTATGGCAGGTGAAGACGCGCACCTTGACCATGGCCAACGCCGGCTCCATTCCGCCTATCGTTTGCCGCGACGGGCATATCCTCCACCCCCATGTGGCCGGCGTGCCGCTCGGGCTGCTCGACGACGTGGAGTACGAAGAGGTGACGTTTCAGGCCGAGCACGGCGACACCATCGTCCTCTACTCCGACGGAGTGCAGGACCAGTTGGGTACGGACGGCGGCGACGAGGAGTACGGCAGACACCGTCTTCCGCAGCTGCTGAAGTCGTTGTGCTCGAAAAGCGCCCAAGGCATCGCGCAGGCCATCATCGCCGATCTCGACGCATTCCGCGGCGAGCGCTCCATCGCCGACGACCAGACTCTCATTGTGATGAAGGTGAGCTAGGCTCTTGCTCCAGTCCTACCGGTACATTGACGGAACCCTCTATTGTGACGAGGTTGCGCTGGCAGACATCGCCGCCGGCGCCGGCACACCGTGCTACGTCTACTCCCAAGCGGCCATCCTGCGCCGTTTCGGCGAGTATCACGCGGCGCTCGAAGGCTTGCCGCACCGCGTCTGCTACGCCGTCAAGGCCAACAGCAACCTCGGCCTGCTGGCGCTGCTGGCCCGCGCCGGCGCCGGCTTCGACATCGTTAGCGCCGGCGAACTCTATCGCGTCCTTCAGGCGGGCGGGGATCCCGCCAGCGTCGTCTTCTCCGGAGTCGGCAAAACCGCCGACGAAGTCGAGTACGCCCTGGGGCAGGGCATTCACAGCTTTAATTGCGAGAGTGAGGCGGAACTGGCCCTGATTGACGCGCTCGCCGGACGCCTCGGTAGGCGCGCGGCCATCGCCCTTCGCGTGAATCCCGATGTGGACGCCGCCACGCACCCCTATATCTCCACCGGGCTGAGCGAGCACAAGTTCGGCATCGACATGCGGGTGGTCGAGGACGTCTATGGGCGGGCCCGCGCACTCCGCAGCCTCGATTTGAACAGCGTGAGCTGCCACATCGGCTCTCAATTGCTCGAGACGGCGCCACTGCTCGAGGCGGTGGACAAGATGCTGGCTCTCGTCGATCGCCTGCGGGCGCGCGGCTTCGATATCCGCGAACTCGACTTGGGCGGAGGTATCGGAGTCGCCTACAAGCCAGGCGACAAGGCGCCGGACATCCCGGCGTTCATGTGCGAAGTGAGGCGGCGCGTGGAAGGGCGAAACCTGTTTCTGGTCTTCGAACCCGGGCGCTCGATTGTCGCCGAAGCGGGCGTTCTGCTGACCCGTGTCCTCTATCGAAAGACCACCCAGCGCAAAGAGTTCGTGGTGGTGGACGCGGCCATGAACGATCTCATCCGGCCTTTGCTCTACGGGTCCCATCATGAGATCGTCCCGCTACGGCAGCGGCCGCTCGGCAAAGTGATCGCCGACATCGTCGGTCCGGTGTGCGAGAGTGGCGATTTCCTGGCTCGCGATCGAGAGATCGAGAACGTGTTCCCCGGCGATCTCCTGGCCGTCTGTACCAGCGGCGCGTACGGCTTCGTGTCGGCCTCCAACTACAACTCACGCCCCCGCGCGGCAGAGGTATTGGTAGACGGCGCCGCGTGGCGGCTCGTCCGCCGCCGCGAGACATTCGAGGATCTGGTCCGCGGCGAGAGCGTCTAGCGTACAATGCATCGCATGCCACTGCGATGCCTTCTCCTGATCACCGCGCTCTGCCTCGCGCTGGGAGCCCAGCCCAGGGGATGGCAGAAGGGCAAGGGCTATGGCCCGGTCTACGGTTCGCAGGACGAAGTGGGCTCGCTGAACGCCATCAACACCCCGGCCCAGGTGCTCGAAGCCCTTCGCCAGGTGAAGACGGGCCGCGTCTTCGACCTCGGTGTGCGCGTCGCCAACGACTCCTTTAAGTTCGCCGGCCACGCCCCCACGCAGATCACCACTTACCGCTCGCCGGAGGGCTTTCAGCGTGAGACCGGCCAGAACGCGCTCGCTTACCATAGCTGCGCGCTGTTCACCTCCGACAACATCGGCACACAGATCGACAGCCTCGGCCACATCACGCGCGGCGCTGACCACCGCTGGTACAACGGCTTTCGCGAAGCCGACCACGGCTCCGATTTCGGCATCGCGAAGGCCGGCGCCGACACCATTCCGCCGATCATCGGCCGCGCGGTCATGATCGACGTGGCGGGGTGGAAAGGGGTCGACGCGCTTCCCTCGAATTTCGCCATCGGGCCGAAGGAGTTGCAGGGAGCGCTTGCGGCGCAGAAGACGGACGTGCAACCCGGCGACATCGTTCTCATCCGAACCGGCACGCTTCGCTATTGGGGAGAGAGCGGCGGCGATCACGCGAAGATCGCCCAGCACGATACCGCCGGGCTCACCTTGGCAGGCGCGAAATGGCTGGTGGAGGAGAAGGGCGCGGTGATGCTCGGCGCCGATACCAGCGGCCTCGAAGTCGGCAAGGATCCCGACCACCCGAACGCCATGCTGCTGGTGCACAGCTACCTGCTGGTGGACCAGGGCGTTCACATCGGCGAGTTTCACAACCTGGAGGCACTGGCGGCGGCGAAGGTCTATCGTTTCACCTACGTCGCCATGACCAACCGCTTCAAGAACGCGACGGCCGGCTTCGCGCTACGGCCGATCGCCATCGAGTAGCTAGAGCAGCTTGAGGATCGCCGCTTCCACAGCCTTGAGATCGGATTCGCCGACCCACACGCGCACCTTCTTGCCGGACTTGTCGTATAGGGCCAGCGCGGGCAGCGCACCGCTCCACTTGGCGTCCACCAGGGCGATGAACTTGTCGTCGTCCTTGGCGCGCTTCAGATACGCCGGCCCGGTGAGCTTGTACTGCGCGAGGAACTTCTGCGCCGCGGCCTCCTGCTCCGGTTCGTCGGCCGAGACCGTCACCAGTGTCAGCCCCTTAGCCTTCAATCGCGCCTCGATGCGCGCCAGCTCCGGCATCTCCTTCCGGCACGGCACGCACCACGTCGCCCAGAAGTTCACCAGCAGGACCTTGCCCTTGTGCTGCGACACCAGCTTGGGATAGGACGCTTCGTCCACGGGCGGGAGCGCCCAGACCGGCAGCGCGAGGAGCGTTGCGAGCAGCAGCTTCACGACGCCTTCTTCACCCGCTTGATGGTGCAGCCGAAGGCTTTCTTCTCGGAGGCGGCGGGCGCCCTGCCGGCGAGGACAGCGTCGAGCGACTCGCGCAGGTGGTGTGCGGTGACGCGAGCGGCGTTACGCGCGTCGTCGATGGGGCCGTGGTATTGCAACTGCCCGGCAGCGTCGAACAGGAACGCTTCCGGAGTGACCGTGGCGTTCAAGCGGTCCGCCAGGGCGTTGTTCGGGTCCTTGTACGGCACGAACGGAAACGCAACGTCGGCAGCGTGCTTCGATACATCGGCGGAGGACTCGTTCTGATTGGCGTTTACAAAAACGAATCGCACGCGGTCCTTGTAGTCGCGATACAGCGCGCTCATCCGCTCGTTGTAATCATTCGAGATGGGACAGAGAGTGGAGACGAAGACCACGGCAGTGGGCTTCCCGGACAGCTGGATGGCTACCGGGTTGCCCGAGAGATCGGCCACCTGCAGTTGCGTCGCGGTGGCGGCCAGCAGCAACAGACCCGAAAGCATAGTTACTCCTTCGGTTCAACTTTAAGATTGATCGTCGCTTTCAGGCGGTCGTCGAAGGTGCTGAGGGTACGCGTGGAACTCGAGGCTCCCTTCGAGTCCGCCTTCAGCTCATAATCCACGGTGCGGCTGAGACCATGAAAATGGTAAGCGCCGTCGGCGGGCGTGATGAAGCTGCGTACTTGCAGCGACTTCATGTCCTTCAGTTTCACCACCGCCCCTTCGATGGGGTTATCGTTCGTGTCCCGAACCACGCCCTGGACGGAGCGCACGGAGGTGTCCTGCGGCTTCTCCTTTTTCTTGTTAGTCAACTGCGCGGGCAGGAGGCCGGCCACAGCCAACAACCATCCGAAAAGAAGTAGACGTCTCGCGACCATGGTCCTAATTTCTCATGACGGACGCGGCGGCGTCACGCTTTCGGCTTCGCCGGTTCGGCCTTCAGTTCGACGTAAACGTCGACGCGCTCCTCGCCCTGGATTTCCACCTGCCTGGTGACGGATGCAAAGCCGGGTGCGTTGACAGTGACAGTATAACGTAGCCGTTCCGCGGGGACCCGAACGGCCCATTCGCCACGCGCGTCGCTACGGAGAACCGCTTTCCGAACCTTAATTTTCTTGGGCCGATTCGCGTCGGGGTCGACGATGACCTCCGCGCCGGGAAGGGCAAAACCCGGCTCCCGGAAGACCGTCCCCGCGATCAATGCCTGCGGCGGCGGTGCGGCCGCCGCCACGGCGACGGAGAGCAGCAGAAGGAGGCTACTTCCAATCCTCGTCTTCTTCCTCTTCTTCTTCATCCTCGTCGAACTCGTCGAAGTCTTCGTCGTCGTCTTCCTCGTCGTCATCTTCGGACTCGAGCTCCAACGGGTCCAGACCGGCGACCGTCAGGCTGGCGCCGCACTCATCGCAGGAGAGAATGTCCCCTTCGTCCAGATCTTCTTCTTCGACGTCGATTGCGGAGTCGCACTGCGGACATTTCACCATCGGGAGATCCTCCAATCAGTTGGGCAACACAATTTTTAGCTGAAGTAGAGCGGCAGAAGCAAGTGCCCCGAACATCCTCCGCCGCACCAGTAACAGCGGGCGGATCAGATCATTTCGTTGAGCAACTCTGGGCGGGGTTGCGGGATGACCACCTTGTTTACGAGGAGGCCTTTTCGCGCAATTACAGCGGCGCCGGAGTCGACCGCGCTACGGACGGCGGCGACGCTGCCGGTAAGGGTAGCGAAGGCCTTTCCGCCGAGGGCCATAGCGAGCCGCACCTCGACGAGCTGCACATTGGCGGACTTGGCGGCGGCGTCGGCGCCCTCGATCAGAGACGCAACCGAGAACGATTCGATGATGCCGAGAGCCTCGAGCGCATCCACTTTGTTGTGGCCCGCGATGGCCGGGAAGATGGACTCGTGCACGTTAGGGATCACGAACGTATCGATGACCGAGAACGTGCCTGCCCGCTTCCCCGCTTCCACCGCCGATTCCACGGCGGCGACATCGCCGCGGACCATGACCATGTACTTGCCAGAACAGATGGTGCGGGACAGAACGAGCTCGACCTCGGCGGCCTTGAGCATCGCGTCACACACCTCGAAGCCGCCGGCGATGCTGCCCAGTTCGATGAGTCCGATGGAGTTTCGGCTGGCCATAGTTCAGGCTTTCACCTCGATGTGGCTTTCCGTCACGGCGGCGATCACGCCGTCGATGCTCGCGTGCACGCTGGCGCCCAGCTCATTGCCGGCGACGCAGGCGACGAGCGTCCCGCGCTTTACCTTGTCGCCCGTCTGTACGACGGGCGAAGCCGGCTTGCCGGCATGCTGCTTTAGCTTCAGGCGAACGGTCTTGGGCTTGTACTGCTTTGCGTCGTAGGGCGTTTCGCCCTCGTACTCTTCCACTTTCAGGCGCTTCCGCAGCATCGACAGAGGCACGCGGCGCGACTCCTTCATGGGGTGCACGGCGACGGGGCGCTGCTGGACGAAGCGGATGCCTTCGGCGCGCAGATCGTGTTTGGCCTGATCGCACGCTTCTTTGGGGAAGAGGTCTTCCGGACAGGCGTAAAGGGTGCAGAGGCCGCAGGCGCAGCACAGCTCGCCCCACTGGTTCCAGTTGCTCGCGCCGGTGAGAGAGAACCCAAGACTGCGCATGACCTTGTGCGGCTGGACATCGTAGCCGAGCAGGTAGCGGGGGCAGAACTCGGTGCAGTAGCTGCACTGGTCACAGGCGGACTTGCCGATGTGGCTCATCACCCGCGCCGGCTGGACACGGCGCGTTACCAGGTAGTGGTCTCGGGGCAGGATGATGAGGCCGCCGGTGGTCTTGGTCACCACGTCGTCCCCGTCGAAGGTCAGCGAGCCCATCATCAGGCCGCTGACGAAGATGGCATAGTCGTCGCGGGTGGCGCCGCCGCAGATGGCGATCAGTTCGCGGAAGGAGGTTCCCACGGGCACCCAGAACGACTTGGGGTGGCGGACTGCACCGTTCACCGAGACGAACTTCTGCGTGACGGGAACGCCGCGGGCGGCGTGGAAGACGTTGTAGAGGGTCTCTACGTTGCTGACTACGCACCCGACCTGGAGCGGTATGCCGGCGGCGGGAATCAGGCGCTTCGTCGCCTCATAGACGAGTTCGTACTCGTCGCCGGAGGGATAGAAGTCGCCGAGCAGTACGAGGTCGAAGTTTTTGGCGCGGGCGAGGGGCTCGATGGCGGCGATGGCGGCCTTGTTCTTCTCCTTGATGCCGAACTTGCCGTGGGCGGCGCCGGTGGCGCCGCGGAGGAGTTCCATGCCCTCGACGATGGGCTCCGGGAAGTGCACCATCAGTTCGAAGTCTTTGTGAAGGAGGGGTTCGCACTCGGCGCCGTTGGCGAGTACGAACTCGACGGACGACCCGGCCTTCACGTGGGTGGGAAAGCCCGCCCCGCCGGCGCCGACCACTCCCGCCTGCCTGAGGGCGTCGGCAAGCACGTCAGACTTCCTGTTCCGAGGCCGCTTCCACCAGCATCGCGTTGTAGCGTTCCATCTCGGGATAGGGGACGGTGACCAGCACCTTCTCCATGTCCTCCCAGGTGACGACCATGTGGTGCATGTGCAGCGCGGCGAGCTTGATGACCCAGGCGTCGGTGACGGCGCGGCCCGCCTGCGCGGCGAGTTTCAGCAGGTGCTTATGCTCGAGCGCGACGACGCGTTCGAGCTTCTCGTCCTGAGTAGTGAGCCAGAACTTGCAGTCGACGGTGTCGGCATGGCGGATGGAGATGCCGTTCTGATGCCAGCGGAACTCGACGTCCCAGGAACGGTCGAACGGGTCGGACGCCTGAAAGCGGCGGAAGTTCGTAAGCATGGAAACTTGAATTTTAGCAGGGGAGGCGGGGAGGAGGACGGAGCCGGGGCGCTCGAGCGCCCCGGTGCGAAGGTTCAGTACTGCATGGTGTTGTGGCTGACCAGGGCGAGGAACTCATCCCGCGTTTCCTTGCGCTCGCGCATGGCGCCGAGCATGGCGCTGGTGGTGGCGCTCGAGTGCTGCTTCTCGACGCCGCGCATCATCATGCAGAAGTGGCGGGCCTGGCAGACGACGCCAACGCCGAGGGGATCGAGCACTTCCTTGATGGCTTCGGCCACCTGGTGGGTGAGTTGCTCCTGGATCTGGAGGCGGCGGGCGTACATGTCCACGATGCGCGGAATCTTGCTCAGGCCGATGACCTTGTCCCTAGGAATGTAGGCCACGTGCATCTTGCCGTAGAAGGGCAGCAGGTGGTGTTCGCACATGCTGAAGAACTCGATGTCCTTCACCACCACCATCTCGTCGCACTTCACCTTGAACAGGGCGCCGTTGACGATCTGCTGGAGGCTCATGTCGTAGCCGCTGGTGAGGAAGCGCAGGGCTTTCTCCGAGCGCATGGGAGTGCGTTCGAGGCCTTCGCGCGTGGGATCCTCGCCGAGCCGCAGCAGGATCTGCTCCACTAATGGGGCGATGTCCCCACCGTCCTTCTTCCGGCCGGACACGGGCTGCATGACCTTCACCACTGCTTTATTGTTCTTCATTTGGCTGTTTCGTCACCACATCAAAGATATTGCGGGGCGTCTCGCGGATTCTTACTTTTTCAAGGTCGGGCCATGCCTGCGGCCAGGAGGCCCGGAGGCGGTTTTCGATGACCAAAGCGACGTTCTCGGAGGTGGGGACGAGGTCTCCCGCGAACTCCGGAAGGTCGAGGTTGAGGTTGCGCTGAGAGAAGTCGCGAAGAACGCGGCGGGAGACGTACTCGTCCAGAGCCGCGACGGGTGCGGAGAGGCCCGTTCGCTGGTCGACGGGGCCGCGCACGCTGACCTCGAGCACATAGTCGTGCCCGTGGCCGTAGGGGTTGTTGCACTTGCCGTAGAGAGCGGCGTTCTCGCCTTCGGCGAGGGTGGGAGCGTGGAGGCGGTGCGAGGCGGAGAAGCGGTACCGGCGGGTGAGTCGAATCATTGCCGCTCCCCGAAGTAGTCGACCCAGAGGTCTTCGGTCTCATAGAGGCGCACGGCGTGGAGGCGCGTGCCGCCCTTGTTGATGCAGGGCTCGAGGCGCTTCCAGATCTCGATGGCGATGTTCTCCGGAGTGGGCACGACGCGGTCGAAGGGAGGGACCTCATAGTTGAGGAAGCGGTGATCCATCGGCTCAATGACAGCGCGGTGAATGACGTCCTTGAGTTCCTTGAGGTCGACGACCATGCCCGTGACGGGATGGGGCTCGCCGCCGACGGTGACTTCGAGGACGTAGTTGTGACCATGCCCGTGCGGGTGAGCGGCTTCGCCGTAGGTCGCGCGGTTCTCGGTCTCGGTGAGAGACGGAAGCGAGCAGACGTGGGAAGCGGAGAACTCGGCGCGGCGGGTGAGCAACATGGGGGGATCCAATCAGTTCGATGCGGCAGCGCCGCCAGACGATACAATTATGGGCAGCCTCATGAATTCGAAGAAGATGGAGCGCGCGCTCCTCGGCCTGATCGCGGTTCTTACCGTGGCCCTGTTGTGGACGATCTACGACGGCATCCGGGAGCGGAACGTCCTGGTGGGCGACACGGCGCCGGCCTTCAGTGTGGTGACGGACAGCGGCAAGACGGTGACCCGCAGCGACTTTGGCGGGAAGGTGCTGGTGCTGAACTTCTGGGCGACGTGGTGCCCTCCGTGCATCGAGGAACTGCCGTCCTTGAACCAGTTCCAGAAGGAGATGGCGGCCTCGGGCGTGGTGGTGCTGGGAGTAAGCGTGGACAAGAACGAGAACGTCTACAAGAACTTCCTGAAGCGGAACGGGGTGGTGTTCGAGACGGTTCGCGACCCGAAGACGGAGATCAGCGCGGAGTATGGGACCTACAAATACCCGGAGACGTACGTGATCGACGCGATGGGGAAGGTGCGGCAGAAGCACATCGGGCAGGTGAACTGGATGGACCCGACCGTGGTATCCAGCATCAAAGGCCTCCTGTGATTCCACAAGCGGCAGTTCGGAAGGTGGAGGCGCTGCTGGGGCGGCGCGGCTACCTGGACCGTGCCGAGGACCTGCTGCTCTACGAGTACGACGGCGGGGTGGACAAGCATAAGCCGGACCTGGTGGCGTTTCCGCGTTCGACGGCCGAGGTAGCGGGGCTGGTGAAGATTGCGCGCGAGTACGACCTGCCCTTCGTGGGGCGGGGCGCGGGGACGGGATTGAGCGGGGGGGCGATTCCGGCGCAGGGCGGCCTGATGGTGAACTTTGCGCGGATGAACCGGATCCTGGAAATCGATCTGGAGAACGAGCGCGCGGTGGTGGAACCGGGGGTGGTGAACCTGGATGTGACGCTGGCGGTGCAGGGGCGGGACTACTTTTACGCGCCGGACCCCTCGAGCCAGCGGGCGTGCACGATCGGCGGGAACGTGGCGGAGAACGCGGGAGGGCCGCACACGCTGGCGTACGGGGTGACGACGAACCACGTGCTGGGGCTGGAGGCGGTGCTGCCGGACGGCAGCGTGATCTCGACGGGCGGGAAGGCGCCGGACCTGGCGGGCTACGACCTGACGGGTCTGCTGACGGGCAGCGAGGGCACGATGGCGCTGGTGACGAAGGTGGTGCTGCGGCTGATGCGGAAGCCGGAGGCGGTGAAGACGATTTTGGCCATCTACGACACGCCGGACGATTGCGGCAGCACGGTGGCGGAGATCACGGCGCGCGCAATTACGCCGGTGGCGGTGGAGATGCTGGACGGGGTGATGCTGCGCATGGTGGAGGAGGCGACGCACGCGGGATATCCGATGGACGCGGCGGCGGTGCTGCTGATCGAACTGGAGGGGCTGCGAGAGGCGGTGGAGGAACAGGTGGAGCAGATCCGCGAGGTGTGCGTGCGCTGCCGGGCGCGGGAGTTCCGGGTGGCGCGCAGCGCGGAGGAGCGGGACCTGTTGTGGAAGGGACGCAAGAACGCCTTCGGCGCGGTGGGCCGGGTGAGTCCGAGCTACTACGTGCAGGACGGCGTGGTGCCGCGCACGAAGATCGCGCCGACGCTGCGCTACATCGGCGAGGTGGGGAGGCGGTACGAGCTGGTGATCAGCAACATATTCCACGCGGGCGACGGCAACATGCACCCGATCATCCTCTTCGATGCGAGGAAGGGCGAGCTGGAGCGGGCGGCGCGGGCGGGCGAGGATATTCTGGAGTACTGCGTGGAGGCCGGGGGCTCGATCACGGGCGAGCACGGCGTGGGCATGGAGAAGACGGGCCTGATGCCGAAGCTGTTCAGCGAGCACACGCTGCACATGATGTCGGTCTTCAAGACGCTGTTCGATCCGGAGGGCCGGTTGAATCCGGGGAAGGTGTTGCCGACGGGGAAGGGCTGCCTGGAAGTGCGGCAGGCGCCATTGACGGGGCAATCGGCGGTCTACTAGTAACATTGGCGGCGGCCTGCGCGCCTTCCGATAGAGCCGCGCGGCTGGGCGGCGATGAATCATTTGGGAGTAAAGGGTATGAAGCTTCGCATCCTGACACTGTTGGGCGCGGCGGGTCTCGCGCTGGCGCAGATGGGGCCGCAAGGGCCGATGGTGGTATCGCCGGAGGTGAGCGGGGAACGCGCGGTGACGTTCCGCATTCTGGCGCCGAAGGCGGCGGCGGTGACGCTGCAGGCGGGCGACATTCCCGCGGCGCAGCGCGGGGACGGACAGTTGAAGAAGGCCGAGAACGGCGTATGGGAGATTACGACGTCGCCACTGCGCGCGGGATCGTACCGCTACCGGTTTGCGGTGGACGGGGTGCCGGTGGTGGATCCGCGGAACCCGCTGATCAGCGAATCGAACAGCAACGTGTGGAGCCTGGTGCATGTGCCGGGCGAGGAGTTCCAGGCAGACAGCAATGTGCCGCACGGGGCAGTGAGTGCGGTCTACTATCACTCGAGCGTGCTGGGGCGGACGCGGCGGATGCACGTCTACACGCCGCCGGGCTATGAGCTGGGCAAGGACAAGTATCCGGTGTTCTACCTGCTGCACGGGGCGGGCGATAACGACGACGCGTGGAGTTCGGTGGGCCGCGCGGGCTTCATCCTCGACAACCTGATTGCGGCGAAGAAGGCGAAACCGATGATCGTGGTGATGCCGGCGGGGCACACATCGACGTCGATGAACCGCGGCGTGCTGGGCGGCATGGAGGAGTTCGTCGATGAGTTCGTGAAGGACATCCTGCCCTATGCGGAGAAGAACTACCGGGTGACCGGGACGCGGCCGACGCGGGCGGTTGCGGGCCTGTCGATGGGCGGCCGGCAGACGATTTCGATCGCGCTGCGGCTGCCGGACAAGTTCGCGTACGTGGGCGTGTTCAGTTCGGGGATCTTCGCTGCTCCACGGCCAGGGACGGCGCCGAATGCGCAGCGGCCGCCGATCGATCCCGAGTTCGAGGAGAAGAACAAGGCCGCTCTGGAGAACGCGAATTTCAAGAAGGGCCTGAAGCTGCTGTGGTTCGCGACGGGCAAGGAAGACTTCCTGCTGAAGACGACGCACGCGACGGTGGACCTGTTCAAGAAGCACGGGTTTGAGCCGGTGTACCGGGAGACGGAAGGGGCGCACACGTGGCTGGTGTGGCGCGACTATTTGAACGAGTTCACGCCGCAGTTGTTCCAGTAGGGGCAGGCTACAATGAAGGGCGATGCCCGAAGAGCAGCCGAAAGCGGCCAGCTTTGAAGCTGGACTCGAGGAACTGGAGTCAGTCGTAAAGCAGTTGGAGAGCGGGGAGATTCCGCTGGAGCGTGCGCTCGAGCTGTTTGAGAAGGGCATGAAGCTCAGCGAGACGTGCCGCAAGCAACTGGAAGAAGCGGAGACGCGGATCGAGGTGCTGGTGCGGCGCGGCAGCCAGGTGCAGGCAGAGCCCTTTCCGGCGAACGACAAGCCATGAGCGCGGCGGCGGCGGACATCCGCTCCTACCTCACCGAGCAGTCGCGCGTGGTGGACGGGGCGCTGGAGCGGCTGGTGCCGGCGGAATCGACGCCGCCGGAGACCATTCACCGGGCGATGCGGTACAGCCTGTTTGCGGGCGGCAAACGGATCCGGCCGATTCTGTGCATTGAGGCGGCGCGAGCGGTTTCGCCGGGGATCGGCGGCGTGGAGGAGGCAGCGTGCGCGCTCGAGCTGATCCATACCTACTCGCTGATTCATGACGACCTCCCGGCGCTGGACAACGACGATCTGCGACGCGGGCGGCCGACGTGCCACAAGGTGTTCGGGGAAGCGATGGCGATTCTGGCGGGGGACTCGCTGCTGACGCTGGCTTTCCAGGTGTTGGCGCAGTTGCCGGTGGAAGCGGGGCGGCGGGTGCGGCTGGTGGAGGAGTTGGCGGTGGCGTCGGGGACAGTGCGGGGGATGATCGCCGGGCAGGTGCATGACCTCGAGGGCGAGCACCAGGCGCCGACGGCGGAGTTGCTGGAGCGAATCCATCGGGCGAAGACGGGGGCGCTGCTGCGGGCGAGCCTGCGGATGGGGGCGGTGTACGCGGGAGCGTCGGACGAGGAGTTCGAGGCGCTGTCGCGGTATGGCGAGCACGTGGGGCTGGCGTTCCAGATTGTGGACGACTTGCTGGACGTGGAGCAGTCGTCGGAGGAGTTAGGGAAGACGGCGGGGAAGGACGCTGCGCAGCACAAGATCACGTTTCCGGCGGTGTACGGGTTGGAGCGGTCGCACGCGATGGCGGAGGAGGAGCGGCTTCGGGCGCACGCGGCGGTGGAGGGGTTCGGGGAGAGGGGGCGGCGGCTGCGGGACCTGGCCGATCTGGTGGTGCAGCGCAAGGCATGAGCGCGGGGGTGCGGCAGCGGCTGGACCAGGTGCTGGTGGAGCGGGGGTTGGCCGAGTCGCGGGAGCGGGCGCGGGCCTATATTCTGGCGGGGTACGTGACGGTGGACGGGCAGAAGGCGGACAAGGCGGGGATGGCGGTCCGGCCGGGTTCGCTTGTAGAAGTTTCTGAGCGCATGCCGTACGTGTCGCGGGGCGGGTACAAGCTGGCGGCGGCGTTGGACCGGTTCGGGATTGAGGTGAAGGGGAAGGTGGCGATCGATTTGGGGTCGTCGACGGGCGGGTTTACCGATGTGCTGTTGCAGCGAGGGGCGGCGCGGGTGCATTGCGTGGACGTGGGGGCGGGGCAGTTGGACTGGAAGCTGAGGAACGATGCGCGGGTGGTGGTGCACGAGGGCGTGAACGCGCGGTACGTGACGCCGGAGGAGATTGGGGAGCGGGCGGACCTGTTGACGGCCGATTTGAGCTTCATTTCGGTGACGGCGGTGCTGCCGGCGGTTCCGGCGCTGCTGCGGGAAGATGCCGAACTGGTTATACTCGTCAAGCCCCAGTTTGAAGTCGGGCGCGGGCAGGTGGGCAAGGGCGGGATAGTGCGGGAGCCGGAGCTGCACCGGGCGGCGTGCGAGACGGTCCAGCGGGCCGTGGAGGCGCTGGGATTCCGGACGGCGCTGCTGGAGAGCCCGATTACGGGAGCTGAAGGGAACAAGGAATTCCTGCTTTATGGACACCATTAAGACGCTCGGCATTGTGAGCAAGCCGGGCGTGGCGCAGGCGAAGACGCTGCTGCCGCAGTTGGTGGAGTGGACGAAGGCGCGCGGGCTTTCGGTGCGGTACGACGAGGAGACCGCGGAGTACCTGGGAACGGTGGGGGTGCCGCGGCATATGGTGCCGGACCACACGCAACTGCTGATTGTGCTGGGCGGGGACGGGACGCTGCTTTCGGCGGCGCGAGCGGTGGCGGGGCGGGAGATTCCGATTTTTCCGGTGAACCTGGGAGGGTTGGGGTTTCTGACGGCGATCACCGTGGACGAGGTTTTCGACGAGCTGGAGCGGGCGCTGCGGGGCGAGCATCGGATCGGGAAGCGGGAGATGCTGCGGTGCGAGCTGGTGCGGCGGGACACGGTGGTGGCGCAGTACAACGCGCTGAACGACGTGGTGGTAACGAAGGCGTCGCTGGCGCGGATGATCGACATCGAGGCGTATGTGAGTACGCATTTCGTGACGGCGTATAAGGCGGACGGGCTGATCATCTCGACTCCGACGGGGTCGACGGCGTATTCGCTGTCGGCGGGCGGGCCAGTAATTTTTCCGCAGGTGGAGGCGTGGTGCATTACCCCGATCTGCCCGCACATGTTGACCAACCGGCCGGTGATTGTGCCGGACGATTCGGTGATCCGGCTGGTGTGCAAGGCGGAGGACGACGTCGCGTTTTTGACAGTGGACGGGCAGGTGGGCGAGCCGTTGAAGCAGAACGATGAGGTGCATTGCCGCAGTTCGGAGCAGTTCGTGCATCTGATCCGGCCGCCGAAGATGAAGTTCTTCGATGTGCTGCGGGAAAAACTGAACTGGGGAATGCGCTGAGTGCGAAGACTTTCGCTTACGGCCTGGATCTTCGTCGGGATGGCCGTCGGCATTGCGCTCGGGTTTGCCGCGCCTGATATCGCACGGCAACTGCAGCCGGTATCGAATATTTTTCTTCGGCTGATCAAGTCGATCATCGCGCCGCTGCTGTTCGGGACGCTGGTGTACGGGATTGCGGGGGCGGGGAATATCAAGACGATGGGGCGGATCGGAGCGAAGTCGATTTTGTACTTCGAGATTGTGACGACGATCGCGCTGTTCCTGGGGCTGGGGGCGGTGAACCTGGTGCGGCCGGGCGAAGGGATGCGCCTCGAGAAGACGGCGGCGGAGGCGGCGGTTCCGCAGGGCGGGACGAGCCTGACGCAGATTCTGGAGCACACGTTTCCGGCGAGCGTGATCGACGCGATGGCGAAGGGCGAGGTGCTGCAACTGGTGGTGTTCTCGTTCCTGTTTGGGACGGCGTGCGCGGCGATCGGGACGCGGGCGAAGCCGGTGGTGGCGTTTGCGGAGTCACTGGCGGAGGTGATGTTCCAGTACACGAGGTACGTGATGTACCTGGCGCCGCTGGGGGTGGGTGCGGCGATGGCGGTGACCATCGGGACGAAGGGCGTGGGGGTGCTGTACGGGTTGGGGAAGCTGGTGCTGACGATGTGGGCGGCGCAGATCCTGTTCGTGGTGGTGGTGCTGGGGGGAATCGTGGTGCTGATGCGGATCCCACTGCGGCGGTTCATAGCGGCGGCGCGGGAGCCGTTTCTGATCGCGTTTTCGACAGCGTCGAGCGAAGCGGCGCTGCCGCGGGCGCTCCAGAACATGGAGCGGTTCGGCGTGCCGAAACATATTGTGGCGTTCGTGATGCCGACCGGGTACAGCTTCAACCTGGACGGGACGACGCTATACCTGTCGCTGGCATCGGTGTTCGTGGCGCAGGCGGCGGGGGTGCCGCTGACGTTCGGGCAGCAGATCATCATGATGCTGACGTTGATGCTGACGAGCAAGGGAGTGGCGGGTGTACCGCGGGCGGCGATTGTGATCTTGTCGGGCACGCTGGCGACGTTCGGGCTGCCGCTGGAGGGCGCGGCAGTGCTGCTGGGCATCGACGCGGTGATGGACATGGCGCGGACGTCGGTGAACGTGCTGGGCAATTGCCTGGCGACGGCGGTGATTGCGAAGTGGGAAGGGCATCCCTTGATTCCGGTGAAGGAGTAACTCATGTTCATGCCGATCTTCACGATCGTGGTTGGGGACCTGCTGCTGGCGACGGGCCTGATTGGCTATTTCGCGACGGGGTCAGAGAGTCCGACGGCGTTGATTCCAGCGGCCTTCGGCCTGTTGTTCAACGTGCTGGGGGCGCTGGCGTTTAAGCCGAATCTTCGGAAGCACGCGATGCATGGGGCGGCGGTGTTGGCGCTGCTGGCGGTGCTGGGGACGGCCCGCGGGCTGCTGCAGTTGCCTACGTTGTTGGGAGGAGGGCTGGTGACACGTCCGGCAGCGGTGGTGTCGCAGAGTGTGACGGCGGTGGTGGCGCTGGTGTACCTGGCAGTGTGTGTGAAGTCGTTTCGGGACGCGCGGCGGAAGGGGTAGCGGGCGCGCCGGGCCGGCCGCTCGGGTTCGCTTCGTCCGAATCTGCAAGTGCTTCCGTTTCAGGGGGGAAGAGGGGGGATTTGCGGAGGCGTTCGAGTTCGCGGAGGCAGCGGAAGTAGTCGCGGCGTTCGCGGCGGAGGACGGTGTCGAGGTAGTGGTGGGCGGAGCCGTCGATGGCG
>JANRJO010000027.1:0-8131 GCA_033763935.1 Bryobacteraceae bacterium | reverse complement strand
GGGGTCGGCGGAAGTGGGCGGGGCGGGAAGGGGAGCAGCAGCGAGTGTACGCCAACCGGCGGCGGGTCCGAGGCGATCGCGGCAAGCAACTGCAGAAGCTGCGATCGGAGCTGACGGAACGAAGTTTCGCACACATGTATGAGACCGGAGGAATGAGGCGGGGGCACCGCTCCTGCTTCCCCTCCGGGTCCGGAAGTGGGCGGCCTCGTCCAGGAGGAAGCTGCGAACTGAAGATCCTGTTCCGTTGGACGGCTTTCTCCCGGTTTTTAGAGGATAGGCTTTCAGTCGTGCTTCTGCCACCATCGTCTTGTGCCACGGGCACGCAAGCCGTCGATTCCGTCCTCTCCGACGTGACCCGCGGGCGAGGATGCCTGCGCGCGCTTGCATGCCTGACCTGCCGCTCGCTGTGCCCTTCCTTCCCTGCACAGCGAGCGGTGGATCAAATCCTGGTCTCGGACCGGGAGAGTCAGGATCCGCGCCGACGCTTCTAACCGCCGCCGCACGAAATATGTGGAGGCAGCTGCCCTTGATGGCGTCGTGTTTCAGGAACGCGGCAAGCGCGCCTTCGACCGCTGACGAACAGACTATGCACGTGGGTGGCGTGGTCGCCCAGCAGTGAGCTGCAGTGGAGCAGGTGTGGACAACGTTGATGGGGCTTGACATACTGTCGAGCACCAGGAACCGGGCTGGCAACGCCCTTAGAGGAGAAAAGATGTCCAGGCCAAGTTCGAAGAACTGTTCAGGAGTCAACCGTCGGCAGGCCCTTCTGTCGGCTGCAGCGGGCGCAGCCGCCCTGCCCGCAGCAGCGTCCGCGGCAGGCGTCAAGAAGGCCGTCGCGGGCCGGGCAAGTTGCAGCACGCCGCGCTCGGCCATCGCGAAGACGCAGTACGGTAACGTGCGGGGCTACGTCGAGGATGGCGTGCTGACCTTCAAAGGTGTTCCGTACGGAGCCAACACGGGAGGCGAGAACCGGTGGCTGCCCGCGAAAGCTCCCGCAGTGTGGGATGGCGAATACCCGGCACTGATCTATGGAGCCAACTGCCCGCAGCGCCTGCACAACTGGACGCCTGAGCAGTCGTTCCTTTATCAATGGACCGACGGATGGCAGAGCGAGGACATGCTCAAAGTGAACATCTGGACGCCCAGCCTGACCGGCAAGCGACCCGTGATGTTTTACATGCATGGTGGCGGCTTCACGTTCGGTTCGGCCTATGAGCTCGCCTCACAAGACGGCGCACAGATGGCGCGGCATCACGATGTCGTGTCAGTAACGGTCAATCACCGCCTCAATACTCTCGGCTTCCTCGACGTATCCTCTCTCGGCGGACCTGCCTACGCCGATTCCGTGAACGTAGGCATGACGGACCTTGTGGCGGCGCTCCGATGGGTTCGGGACAACATCGGCAACTTCGGCGGCGATCCAAACTGCGTCATGATCTACGGCCAGTCCGGAGGCGGGTCGAAGGTGACGACTCTGCTCGGAATGCCTTCCGCCGAGGGCTTGATCCACCGCGCGTCAGCGCAATCCGGAGGTGGTGGCAACCCTCCAAGTGGCGAGGAGTCGAAAGAATTCGCAAACCGGGTGTTCGCCGAGCTCGGCGTCACAAGTATCGGGGCACTGCAAAAGGTAGAGTGGGTGAAGTTGAATCAGGTGAGCAATGCCGTCGCCGCCAAAATGAACCCACCGATGGGAGTCGGGGGGCCGACAGCACCTCCTGGCTCGGCGAGACCGCGCGTAGGTGCGGGGCCGACGCTTGACGGGCGAATCATCACCATGCGGTCGTTCTTCGACGCGGCGCCGGAGATCTCGAAGAACATCCCCATTCTGTTCGGCTCCGTGAGCGAGGAAGGGAACTCCATGTCCTCACGGCCAACGGAAGCCGAGTGGCTGGCCACCCTTACGAAGAACTACGGTGAGACCAAGGCCAATGCGCTAGCGGCCGCGCTGAAGAAGGCGCATCCGACGAAGAGCATCCGAACGCTCTCCTACATGTGCGGCAGCAGCGGCTTGAATACCCTCAACATTCGTAACAGCGTCACTCGTATGGCTACCATGAAGTACAACCAGAAAGGCGCGCCGGCGTACGCGTGGTACTTCAGTTGGCAGTCGCCGATGCTGGAAGATGCTGGCGCCTGGCACACGGCCGAACTTGCTTTCTGCTTTGACAACACGCGCCGCTGCGAGCAGGGAACAGGTAACGGCCCGGAGGCTCAGGCGCTGGCGAAGAAGATGGCGACGGCCTGGGCCAACTTCGCGAGGACAGGCAATCCTAGTCAGCCGGGCTTGAAGTGGGATGCCTTCGATCCGATGCGCCTCCAGACGATGGTGTTCGACAACAACTGCCGGATGGTGGATGATCCGGAAGGTGAGGTGCGGAAGCTGTTGCTCGCCTGACCCGACATCACTTCTTCCGCCACAGATTCGGCAGGAACTTGTCATACAGCAGGTGCCGCCAAGTGGCCCAGTCGTGGCCGCCGTTTCCGCCGACGTAGTATTCGTGGGTGATCTTGTGATTGAGCAGGGCCTTGTGGAGCGCCACGACGCGCTCGCCCATACGGCCCGATGCTTCCTCCGTTCCCTGTCCGACAAACAGGTAATCGACCTTTTTGTTGACGTCCGGGTCGTTCAGGAACTTGGCGATCGTCTTCTCGCTGTCTACATCGCCGGCGCTCAGCACGCCGAAATTGGCGAAGAGGTCGAGCGAGTTGAACCCGACGAACTGGGTGTGACGGCCACCCATGGAAAGGCCGGAAAGCGCCCGGCCTCGGGGCTCGCGACGCACGCTGTATTCGCGCTCGACCAGCGGGATGATGTGCTGCCGCAGATCCGCTTCGAAGATCTTGAACGTCAGCTCCGTGTGTTTTGGATGGTTGCGGTGGACCACCTGGTTATTCGGAATAGCGATCACCATCGGGACCGCCTTTCCCTCCGCCAACAGGTTGTCCATGATGAAATTCACGCGGCCGTCGTAAATCCAGTTGGACGGCAACTCGCCGCTCCCTCCCAAGAGGTACAGCGTCGGGTAGCGCCGGGAGCGGTCATATCCCGGCGGCGTGTACACGTACAATTCGCGCTCGCCGTTCGTCACGTTGGAGTGGTATATGTGGCGCGTAACTGCGCCGTGCGGGACATTGCGTGCATCGTAGTAGGCCGGACCGCTCCCGTGCACCACTAGCTCGCTGTACGGCGGCATCGCGGTGAACGCGGCGATGGTGTTGTTGGGATCAGCCATGCGGACGCCGTCAACCACGAGGTGGTAGGCATACATGTCGGGCCTGAGCGGGCCGACCTTGAGGGTCCAGATGCCGTCTTCGCCTTTGGTGAACGGGATACCCCGCCCCGAACTCTTCAGCGCAGTGAGGACGGCGACTCCCGAGAGCAGCACCTCTTTCGCCGCGGGCGCTCTCAGCCGGAATGTCACTGTCCCGTCATCGGCGACATCGGGCGAGTTCACAGTAGCGCTGAACGGGATCAGGTTCTCCGTGTTCTTTTGTGGGTTGTAGTCGAGGTTTACGTTAGCCTGCTGCGGCCAGGCAAGCGTCGACGTCATAAGAAGCGCGGCGCCGACTAGGGCACGAATCGTCATTTCTATCCTCCAGGGCGGCTCTCAGATATTTTATGGCCATGAGCGATACGAGCCCTTTCGCCTGGTCGGAGACGGTGTCCCCACCCACGGGCCCGGGCCTGGCATCTCATCGCCACCTCCGACGGACACCTGCCGCACCTCTACCGTTTGGAAGCCGATGGAAAGCGCCCCGAGGACAGGCTCACCTGGACCGCCGGCCGCCGCCTCGACATTCCCCTCGAGACCTTCAATCAGGCCCGGCCGCCTCCAATTACTCTACGCCGGCTGCAACGACGAACAAACCTACGCCCGCGGTGGCTGGAACCAGCTCGCCCTGGCGCGTTCGCGCGACACGGTAGTCTGGAGCGTGCCCCCAGGGGTGTAAGTCGTTGTCCATTCAAACGAAGGTCGGAGACGGCTATATAATGGACCTGGAACTCCGAAATGATCCGGCCGGGAATTACCGGGAAGCTGGTGATCGCGCTCACGACGCTGGTGATACTGGCGGGGGTGGTGGGTGGGACGATCAGCCTGCGGTCGCAGGAGCGGCACCTGTTGAACACGATGATCCTGGGTGCGGACCAGTTATCGAACGGGATCACGCGGGCGACGTGGGAGAGCATGCTGATGGATCACCGGCAGTCGGCGTACGAGGTAATGCGAAGCATTGCGCGGACGGAGGGGATCGACCACATTCGGATGTTCAACCGCGAAGGGACGATGATGTTCTCGACGCGGGAGGTGGAGACGGAGCGGCGCGTAACAAAGGACGCAGCGGCGTGCGTGGTATGCCATGCCGGGGGCGCGGCGCCGCGGGACCGGCTGGATGCGCCGTCGCGGGTGCGAGTGTCGACAGCGGAAGACGGACGGCGGCGGCTGATGATGGTCACACCGATCTACAATGAGCCCTCGTGCAGCCAGGCGGCGTGTCACGCCCACCCGGGGAACATGAAGGTACTGGGGGTGCTGGACGTCACCTTTCACCTCGACTACGTGGACCGGGAGCTGACCGCGGCGCGGACGCGGATTTCGCTCGTATTTGGAGCGATGATCGCGCTGATTAACGTGTTCATCTTCTTTTTCACGCGGCGTTTCGTGGCTCAGCCGATTCGGAGGCTGATGGGGGCGACCAAGCGGGTGAGCGAGATGAACCTGGAGCAGCCCTTAGTGTGGGGCGAGGGGGACGACGAACTGGGGCAACTGGCGCGATCGTTCGAAGGGATGCGGGTGCGGCTGCGGGGCGCGTTGGGAGAGCTGAACGAGCTGGCACAGAACCTGGAGAGGAAAGTGGTGGAGCGGACGGAGCAGTTGAAGGCGGCGAATCAGAAACTGGTGCAGACGGACCGGTTAGCGTCGCTCGGGCAGTTATCGGCGAGCGTGGCGCACGAGATCAACAATCCTTTGTCCGGGGTTCTCAATCTATCGATGTTATTGCAGCGAATTCTAAAGGACGACGGTATACCGAAGGAGCGGATTCCGGAATTTCGGAAGTATCTGGGGCAGATTTCGAGCGAGACGTCGCGGGCGGGCCGGATCGTGTCGGACCTGCTCGCGTTTTCAAGGAGGTCGAAGCCGCAACGGGCGGAGGCGGACCTGAACCGGATTGTGCGGACGACGTTATCGTTGGTGGACCACAAGCTGCGGATGGCGGATGTCTGCCTGGAACTGGCGCTGGACGAGAGGCTTCCTCACGTCTGGTGCGACAGCTCGCAGATGCAGCAGGTGGTACTGAACCTGGTGATGAACGCGGCGGAGGCGATGCACGAGCGGAAGGGCGGGCGGATCGAGGTGGTGACGCGGTGCGCGGACGGGCAGGTGGTCCTTGAGGTGAGGGACAACGGAGAAGGAATTCCGCAGGAGCAGATGGCGAAGATATTCGATCCCTTCTTCACGACGAAGCCGGAGGGGAAGGGCGTGGGGTTGGGGCTGGCGGTGGTGTATGGAATTGTTCAGGCGCACAGCGGGGACATTGACGTGAAGAGCGAAGTGGGCCGCGGGACGACGTTCGCGGTGTGGTTGCCGCTGGCTGCCGCGGACGCGGCGGAGGGGCGGCAGGCGGCGGCGCCGGCGGGGCGGTGAAGTTGTACGTGGCGGAGGTGGGAGATGTGGACGAGGCGGTGATCAGGGACTTGGAAGCGCGAATCGGGGAGCGGTTCGCCGGGTGGGACGTGTCGCGACTGGGGGAGCGGTTGGAGGTGGCCGGAACGTGGGATGAGGGCCGGCGGCAGTTCGCATCCACCGAGTTGTTGCGGCGGGTGGTGGCGGCGCTGCCGGCGGACGGGTCGAAGATTGTCGGGGTCACGGAGTGCGACCTGTTTATCCCGATGCTGAGTTTTCTGTTTGGGCAGGCACAGGTGGGTGGGCCGGCGGCGCTGGTGTCGCTGGCGCGGCTAAGGCCGGAGTTTTACGGCCTGGCGGCGGCGCCGGATGTGGTGCGCGAGCGGGCACGGAAGGAGTGCTTTCATGAACTGGGGCACGCCTTCGGGCTGGTGCATTGCGAGGACCGGGAGTGCGTGATGTCGCTTTCGACGACGCTGGCGCAGGTAGACGAGAAGGGTGATGAGTATTGCGAGGGGTGTGGGGGGAAGGCGGAAGTCCGGGGCTTCGCAAAAGGCAGGAGTGAGGAGCGGGAATGAAGCGGCAGTGGCGGATCCTGGTGGTTGACGACGAAGAGGTGATGTGCGAGTCACTTGCGGCGTGGCTGCGGGAGGACGGGTTTGCGGTGGATACGGCTCCGAGCGGGGCGGCGGCGGTAGCGCTGGCGCGCGCGAACGATTATGCGATCTACTTTATCGACCTGAAGATGCCCGGCGGGATGGACGGCATCGAAGCAATGATGACGATTCGCGAACTTCGGCCGGAGGCGGCGGTGGTCATCATCACGGCGTACGCGACGGTGGACACGGCGATCACCGCAATGAAGGAAGGGGCGCAGGAGTACATTGTGAAGCCGTGCAATCCGGCGGAGATTTCGCTGCTGGTGAACCGGATCATCAAGGTGAAGAACCTGGAGCGGGAGAACACGCTGCTGCGGCAGAAGTTGGCGGGGCAGTACCGGTTCCAGGACATCCTGACGAAGAACGGCCGGATGCAGCAGGTGCTCGAGCTGGTACGGGAGATTGCGCCGCTCCGGAGCACGGTGCTGGTGCGGGGGGAGAGCGGGACGGGGAAGGAGCTGGTAGCACGGGCTATTCATAACTGCAGCGATCGCGCGGGGAAGGCGTTCGTGGCGGTGTCGTGCGCGGCGCTGGCGGAGACGCTGCTGGAGACTGAGCTGTTCGGCCACGAGAAGGGGGCGTTCACGGGAGCCAACGGGCAGGTGCGGGGTAAGTTCGAGCTGGCGGACGGCGGGACGCTTTTCTTAGACGAAATCGGGGACATTTCCCCGAAATTGCAGCGTGATTTATTGCGAGTGCTGCAGGAGCGAGCGTTTTTCCGGGTGGGTGGGACGGAGGAAGTGCGGGTGGACGTGCGGGTGATCGCGGCGACGCACGTGGACCTGGAGCGGGCGGTAGCCGAGGGGCATTTCCGCGAGGACTTGTTTTACCGATTGAACGTGATCGAAGTAAAGCTGCCGCCGCTGCGGGAGCGGAAGGAGGATATTCCGCTGCTGGCGCATCACTTCCTGGAGCAGTTGTCGCTCGAGGTGGGGAAGAGGGCGGCGGAGATCTCAGAGGGCGCGGTGGGGCTGCTGATGGAGCATGACTGGCCGGGCAATGTGCGGGAGTTGGAGAACGCGGTGGAGCGGGCATTGGTGACAAGCCGGGGACAGGTACTGAGTGAGACGGATTTCCAGTTCCTGCGGGCGTCGATTGAGCGGCGGCAGGGTGCTGGGGCGCCGGATTCGATGACGCTGGAGGAGTTGGAGAAGCGGGCGATTGCGGCGACGCTCAAGCGGACGGTGGGGAACATCAAGGAGGCGGCGGCGTCACTTGGCATTGACAGGTCGACGCTATACGACAAGATCAAGCGGTACGGGATTGCGCGGTAGGTCGAGGGGGCGTTCCCGCCTCCGCGCCGCCGGCGAAGCAGCGTACGCCGGCGGAGAGTGGGTGCTGGGCCCTGGGAAGATATTCGGTTGTCAAACATCGGTGGTACTGAACTTCCTTTGAGGGTCGCAGTGGCGTCAGCGCCTGCGGCGACGGGCCGAGAGGAACCGGCGCGCGGCAAGGGTGGCCGGCCTACCGGGACGGCGGAAGCTTCGTGGCTGAGTGGTATCCCGGGGGACGGAAACCGGTTGACAAGTAGAGGGTTGAGGCGGGGCCAGGTTCGTTTCAGCGGAAATTTTGTTTGGGTTTCCCGAGGTACTCTCAACCGGGGCGGCGGGCTTGAGAGGCTGTGCATCCGGGACCAGATCCGGGGCGGGCGCGGGGGCGGGAGGGGGCGTGGTCTCGGCACCGGGGTTCGAATCATTCGGGGAAGTAGCGGGGCGGTCGAAGTTATAGGTGTCGTCGGGGACGCGGCCTTCGAGGTGGTCGCGCTGGAGGGCGCGGAGCTGGTCGAGGTCGCGGTGGAGGTGGCGGTGGGCGAGGGCCTGGTGGCGGTTGATGTAGTCGAGGGTGGCG
>JANRJO010000016.1:0-165598 GCA_033763935.1 Bryobacteraceae bacterium | reverse complement strand
TTAGTTGAAGTAAGCGGCGTTCTTGGCGACGAAGTCAGCCTTGTCGGCCGGAACGTCTTCAACCGGGAAAATCGAGTTGGTCGGGCACACCGGAACGCAGGCTCCGCAGTCGATACACTCCGCGGAATCGACGTAGAGCTGAGGGGCGGTTTCGAAGTCGGCGTCGCCCGGCTTGGGGTGAATGCAGTCGGCAGGGCAGGCGTCGATGCAGAGAGCGTCTTTGGTGCAGCCGTCAACGATTACGTAAGCCATAGTGCAATATCGAAATGCAATTCGAAGGCCAGCGCTAAGTGACAGCGGGCAAAGAGCTTTCCTCAGGTGAATGGGCAGGGTTACGCAGCATCAGGCGATGGCGCCGTCGGCGTTGGGGCATTTTCCGCACTACACAGCGAAGGTTGGTTGTTACACTGGCGGGGGATGGCCCCTGGTGTCTGGCAGAGGGTAAAGGAGCTGGTTGACCGCGCCGTCGACCTGCCGCCGGGGGAGCGGTCCGCTTTCCTGGACCACGAGTGTCCGGACACGGCGATGCGCGAAGAGGTGGAATCGCTCATTGCTTCCTACCAGGACGCCTCGACCATCATGGAGAAGCCGGCGGTTCCCAACCTTTTGCAGGCGGTGTCCGAGGACAGCCTGGAGGGTCGCCGGATCGGGCCGTACCTGGTGCTTTTTGAGGTAGGCCGGGGCGGCATGGGAACCGTGTATCGCGCCATTCGGGCGGACGACGAGTTCCAGAAACAGGTGGCAATCAAGCTGGTGAAGCGCGGGCTCGATTCGGAGGCCATTCAACGGCGGTTCCGAAACGAGCGGCAGATTCTGGCCAGCCTGGACCATCCGTTCATCGCCCGCATGCTGGACGGCGGCACGACGGAGAACGGCTCCCCGTACTTCGTGATGGAGTTCATTGAGGGCCAGAACATCCTGGACTTCGCGGAGTCCCAGAAACTGACACGCGAGGACCGGATCCGGCTCTTCCGCAAAGTATGTTCGGCGGTGGCATACGCCCATCGCAACCTGGTGGTGCACCGCGACCTTAAGCCGGGCAACATCATGATGACGTCTGACGGGGAGCCCAAGCTGCTCGATTTCGGCATTGCCAAACTGCTGGTAGCGGAGATGCTGAACCCCGCGGACGACTTGAGCGCCACGCACAAGTTCCGGGCGCTGACGCCCGATTACGCAAGCCCCGAGCAACTGCGGGGCGGCCGGATTACGACGGCCAGCGACATCTATTCGCTGGGCGTCATTCTGCACGAGCTGATTACCGGGACGCGGCCGCCGCGCTCCGCCGAGAGTCACAAGCTGTTGACCAAGCTCCCGGGCGACTTGGATGCGGTGGTTTCGATGGCGTTGCGCGAGGAGCCGGAGCGGCGATATTCGTCTGTCGAACAGTTCAGCGACGACCTCTTGCGGTATCTCGGCGGGCGGCCCGTCATCGCGCGGAAAGACACGGTCACGTACCGCCTGCGGCGCTTTGTGCAGCGGAACCGGTTCTCGGTGGCGGCAGGCGCGCTGGTGGTGCTGTCGTTGGTGGCGGGGATTGTGGCTACGCGCTGGCAGGCGGAGCGGGCGCGGCGGCGCTTCGTGGAACTGCGGCAGATTGCGAACGCGTTTCTGTTCGAGATTGACGGGTCGATTTCGCGGCTGCCCGGCGCCACGCCGGCGCGGGAGCGCATCGTGCAGCTAGGGCTGACATACCTGGACGGGCTGGCGGACGAATCGACCGGAGATCCAGCGCTGCAGCGGGAGCTCGCGGCGGCATATCAGAAGGTGGGCGATATCCTCGGCGGATCGTTCAACGCGAACCTGGGCAGGTCGGCGGACGCGTTAGCCAGTTATCGCAAGGCACTGCGCATCCGGCAGGGTTTGTATGAGCGGGACCGCAAGTCGGTGGAAGCGCGGCGCGAGCTGGCGCAGAGTCTTTCCAGTGTCGGCGACATGCTACTGGCGGTCGGCGAGGTGGACCAGAGCATCCTGCAGATGCAGGAGTCGATCCGGCTGCGGGAACAGGTGGCAGCCGAGCAACCGGATGACGCGACGGCGTTGAAGGAGCAGGCGGCCGGCTACGCGGCGATCGTTCGCCCGTTAGTCGGCAAGGACGACTGGGCGAAGATTGCGGACTACCGGCGGCGCGAGGCAGCGATTTGGAAGAAACTGGCGGACCGGGGCGAGCCGCTGGCGCTGATGAACTGGGCGTCGGCCCACAGCCGGCTGGGCTGGGCGTTGTCGCATCTGCCGATGCGCGACGGGCGGAAGGAGTACGAGGAGAGCATCGCCGTCCAGGAAGAGTATCTGAAGAAGAATCCTAATGACGCTCAGGTTCGCTTCGAGATGGCTCGCAGCTACGCGCAGATCGGCATCCTGCATGAACAGCGAAACGAACTGGCCCAGGCGTTGAGACAGGCGCGGCGGGCGCTCGAGGAGCGCAAGAAGATGCACGAGGCGGACCCGCAGGATATCCGCGTGAAGAACTTCCTGGCGGACAGTTATCGCACGATGGCGCGGCTGCACGTGGCGCAGGGGAAGCCGAGCGAGGGGTTGCCTTACGCCCATGAGGCGATTGCGCTGAACACGGCGGTGGCGGCGATCGACCCGAACGACGTGTTTGCGCATACGGCGCTCGGGTTGGGGTACTCGGTGCTGGGGCAGGTGCACAAGGCGAGAGCGAAGGAAGGCGGCGGACGCGAGGCCCTCGAGAACGCCCGGGATGCGTTCCGGAAGTCGCTCGGCTTGATTGAGCCGATTGAACGGCGCGGGAAGCTGAATACGCGGTTCTTCGCCGGCGCGCGCTTAAATGGCGAGATGCTGCGGCGCGAGATCTGGGAGTGCGAGACGGCGCTTACCGCCGCGGCGCCGCGCTGAAGTCGGCGGCAAACTCCGCGATTTTGGGCAGCGCGCGTTCGAGAATCTCCCGTTCGGCCGCATAGCAAAGACGGACGCTGCCTTCGCCGCCTTCGCCGAATGCGACTCCCGGCGCCAGGCCCACCTTGGTATCCAGTAACAACTGCTTGCAGAAGGCGAAGGAGTCCGTGAGGCCGGCGATCTTCGGGAACAGGTAGAACGCGCCCTCGGGTTTGGGCACGGTGACGCCCGCGACCTTCGACAGCAGCGCAATGCAGAGATCGCGATTCTGTTTGAGGCGAACGAGCATCTCCTTGACGAACTGCTCGCCCCACAGCAGCGCCTCTTCCGCCGCGCGTTGCCCGAAGCTCGGGGCGTGGGAGATGATGAACTCGTTGAGACGGGCCGCGCGCTCCGCTAGGTCCTTGCGGGCGACGAGCCAGCCGATGCGCCAGCCGGTCATGCAGTAGCTCTTGGAGAACGACTGGATGACAATGACGGAGTCCTCACGGGTTGCAAAGCGGAGGATGCTGGGCACCGGCTTACCGAGACCCGATTCGGGGTAGTACAGGCGCTCGTACACTTCGTCGGCCATCAGCCAGAGATTATGCTTCCGCGCGAACTCGAGCAGGCGCTTCTGTTCGTCTTCAGTGGCGACCCAGCCGAGAGGGTTCGACGGAGAGGTGTACAACAGCAAACGCGTGCGCGGCGTGACGGCGGCTTCGAGGGCGTCGAAGTCGATGGCATACCGGTCGCCGCGCAAGGGGTGCGGGAGCTGTTTCACCACCGCGTTGCACATCTCGACGTTGGACGACCCGTTCGGCCACGCCGGTGTGAGGACGATGGCCTCGTCACCGGGGTCTAGCGTGCAGCGAATACCGACGTTGAGCGCCTGCACGCCCGAGTTGGTGATGACGATTTCGCGCTCCGGGTCGAGGGCGACTTTGTGCGCATCCTCGTAGTAGCGGGCGATGGCGCGGCGCAGCGATGGGATGCCCGCATTTTCCGTGTAGAAAGTGAAGCCGTCGGCAAGCGCCTTCTGCGCGGCACGCTTGATGAATTCGGGCGTGGGCAGGTTCGATTCGCCGAAGTAGAGCCGCAGCACCTTTTCCTTCGGGTCGGCGATGGAGGCGTCCATGGCCATGGCGAACTCGGCGAGTTCGCGGATGCGGGAGTGACGGACGGCAAGCGCCGAGGCGGCGACCTGTGCTGGCATAAGATTTCAGGGTACCGCGAGCGCAAGAAACGGAGCGCGCGGCGGAGCGGGCAGGGGTACTCTCGGGTCATGATACTGAATGCGGATCGATGCTGGGAAGCGATGGCGACGCGGGACCGCTCGCAGGACGGTAAGTTCTATTGCGGCGTGGTGACGACGGGCGTCTACTGCCGCCCCTCGTGCCCGGCGCGGCCGCGGCGCGAGAACGTGCGTTTCTACGAGACGGCGGCAGAGGCGGAGCGGGACGGGCTGCGGCCCTGCCTGCGATGCAGGCCGCTGGAGACAGTGGACCCGGCCGCCGCACGCGTGCTTCGGGTGGCTGCCTTTCTGCGCGAGCATGCAGGAGAGACGGTGAGCCTGGAGGATCTCTCGCGGGAGAGTGCCACGAGCCCGTTCCACCTGCAGCGGTCGTTCAAGGCGATGTTGGGCGTGACGCCGCGCGAATATCAGGAGGCATGGCGGCTGAAGCGCTTCAAGCGGGAGTTGAAGCGCGGAGGACGCGTGACGGATGCCGTGTACGAAGCCGGGTTCGGTTCGAGCAGCCGCCTGTACGAGCGCGTGGACACGCGGTTGGGAATGACCCCTTCGGCGTACCGCGAGGGCGGGAAGGGAGTGGCGATTTCGCATGTGGCGATCGACACGGCCCTGGGGCTGATGATGATCGGAGCCACCGACCGCGGGCTGTGCTTTGTGCAGTTCGGGGAGAGCGAAGAGCAATTGGCAGGAATGCTGCGCGCGGAGTATCCGAACGCGACCGTAGCACCGATGGCACAGCCGTACCCGGAACAGTTCGAACTTTGGGTTGACGCGTTGCGGCGACATCTGGCGGGTGTGGGGCCGCGGCTCGACCTGCCATTGGACGTGCAGGGGACGGCCTTTCAAATGCGGGTGTGGAAGTACCTGCAGACGATTCCAGCGGGCGAGGTGCGGTCTTATGGTGAGGTGGCGAAGGACTTGGGACAGCCGGCGGCACACCGGGCGGTAGCGCGGGCGTGCGCGTCGAACCGCGTGGCGATTGTCATTCCGTGCCACCGGGTGGTGCGCGGCGACGGGCAGCTCGGCGGGTATCGGTGGGGGCTGGAGCGGAAACGAGTGATCCTCGACCGGGAGCGCGCGGGGCGATGAACGTGATGCGCCCGCCGCGGCCGTCCTTGCTACCGTTCCTGCGTCTGGTGTGGTGCTGCGATTCGCGCCCCTCTGGAGGGCAAGAGCGTTGTTTACCCACCGGAGAGATGCACGTCGCGCTCCGGCTCGGCGGTCCACGCATTCGCATTGCCGGCGAGGAGTTCGGATGGGCGGTGGCGGCCGGGGCTCGGAACCGCTTCTATAGCAAGGACTGCAGTGCGGCGATCTGTTCGGTGGGGGCGATCCTGCAGCCGGGCGCCGCCCGCGCGGTCTTTGGCGTACCTGCACCGGAACTGGCCGGCCGCCACGTAACGCTATCGGACCTGTGGGGCCAACAGGCGAGTGAGGCGCTCGAGCGGGTGCAGGAGCCGGACTCTGCTCAGGAGCGGCTGCAACGATTCGAGGATCTGGTGGCCGCCCGGCTGCCCCAAGTGAAAGGCGTGCACCCGGCGGTGGCGGCCGCGTTGGCGAGGTTCGCAGAAGGCTGGGCGGTACGTGAGGTGGTGGCAGAGACGGGCTACAGTCACCGGCGCTTCGTCGAAATCTTCCGTGAGGCGACGGGCCTCGGGCCGAAGGAGCATTGCCGTGTGCAACGGTTCCGGCAGGCCCTTGGAATGGTTCATGCGGGCCGGGAATTGGCCGACGTAGCGGCCGGCTGCGGGTACAGCGACCAGGCGCACTTCACCCGGGAGTTCCGCAACGCGGCTGGGACGAGTCCGGGCGCCTACCGCGCCGCACGGGTCAATTTTGTGCAAGACATCACACCCGTCCTTGCCTAGACTCGAAAGCATGGTTCACGAGCTGTTCGCTTACCTGTGTGTGAGAGACGCTTCGGCCGCCGTTCGCTTCTATTGCGAGGCCTTCGGCGGCAAGGAGAAGTTCCGCCTGACGGAGCCCAGCGGACGCGTCGGGCATGTCGAGATCGATTTCAACGGCATCACCCTGATGGTGAGCGATGAGTACCCGGAGTACGGCGTGCGGGCTCCGGAGGCAGGGCAGCCGAGCCCGATGTCCGTTCACCTGCACGTGGACAATGCGGATGCCGTGATCGAGCGGGCGGTGCGGCTGGGAGCGACTATCGAGCATCCGCCCGCCGATCACTTCTACGGAGAGCGGTCGGGAACGATCCGCGATCCGTTCGGGCATCGCTGGATTATCGGCCATAGCATCGAGACCGTGACGCCGGAGGACATGCAGGCGCGATACAAGAGGCTGATGACGGCGGCGGGCTAGTGTATTTCGACTAATAGATATTGCATATTGCCCGAAAGCCGGCAGTCCCGGATACTAGAGAAACTTTTTGGGAGGCTGGGTGTACCGTAAGATTTCCCTGTTTCTACCAGCGCTGCTGGCACTAGCGCTATCGAGGCCCGCGAGCGGCCAGGGTTGAGTGGCTGCCCGAGGCAGCGCGCCCGTGCTTGGCGCGCTTTGTGGCTCGTCGCATCCTCAGACGAAGCTCGAGGGCGATGTTGGACCGCGCGTGGCCGACGCGGATCGGATCACGGCGCGTGAGATTCGCGGTTCCCAGCCGTGGGTGATCACGGTGGGGTACCGGTTCCAGCCGTCGTCGCGGCATTTCGTGGGAACGGTGGAGCAGAAGCAGCGCGAAGTGCTCCGCAATCAGATTCAGAATACCTATCATCTGTTCGACGTTGCGGTGGAACGTCAGATGACGCCGCGATTCAGCCTGACCGGTAGCTTGCCGATCTTCCTCGCGTATCGGAACCAACTCTACAATCCGCGTGGCGAATACCGCGTGCGCAGCATCGGCGACATGACGCTCGGTGGACGCGCGTGGCTGTTTCGTCCGCCGACGGAGAGCGGGGGGAACGTCGCGGTTGGGATCAGCCTGAAGCTGCCGACGGGCAAGTATAACGCCCTCGGCACGGCCACGGACGCGGCGGGAAACATCATACAGGCGACGGCGGACCAGTCGATTCAAGCGGGTGACGGTGGCGTTGGGTTCGCTATCGACACGCAGGCGTACCGGCCGCTCAAGTGGGGATTCATGGGATATTTCAGCGGATCGTACCTGTTCAACCCGCGGGACACGAACGGCGTGAGCACGTTCCGGCGGCGGCGCGGCGAAGAGGTGATGTCGGTGTCGGACCAGTACCTGGTGCGGGGCGGCATTGCACACGCTGTTCCGGGCGTGCGCGGGCTGGTGGTGACCTTCGGCGGGCGCATGGAGGGTGTGCCGGTGCGCGACCTGATTGGGAAGTCGAACGGGTTCAGGCGGCCCGGCTATGCGATCTCCGGCGATCCTGGATTCCTGTACACGCGCTGGGGCTATGTGTTCTCTTGCTCGGTGCCATGGGCGATTGAGCGAAACCGGCGGCGGAGCGTCACCGACATCGCCAACGGAGTCCACGGCGACGCGGCGTTTGCGGATTATGTGCTGACGCTGGGCGTGTCGAAGAGGTTCTAGGCTTGCTGCTGCGACGGTGGTTTCTCGGAGGGGCGCTGGCGGCGCCGCTCTTCGCCATTAAGCTAAAGAAGTCGGGTGAGCGGAAGAAGGCGCCCGCCTTCGAATTGCAGGACGCCGAAGGGCGTACGGTCAAGCTCTCAGACTACGCGGGCAAAGTGGTGCTGGTGGACTTCTGGGCGACGTGGTGCGTGCCCTGCAAAGAGTCCATTCCGCTGTTTCATCAGATGCGGGAGCGCTATGGGCCGAAGGGCTTCGAGGTGATCGGGATCGCGATGGATGCCGGCGGATGGAAGGTGGTGCGGCCGTTCGCCGAGGAGATGAAGATGGCGTACCCGGTGGTGCTGGGGACACCGCGCGTCGCCTATCTCTATGGGGACGTGGAGGCGTTACCGCTCGCGTTTCTCATTGACCGGGAGCAGAAGGTGGCGGCGATTCACCTGGGCGCACCCGGCAAGAAGGAACTCGAGAAGGCGATTGAGTCGCTACTCGCTGCGTAGCGTCTGCAGAGGATCGAGGCGAGCGGCTCGAATGGCCGGGCCGAGTAGAGCGAGGGCCGAGATCAGCAGGAGCAACCCGGCAGCGCTGGCATAGATCCACAGGCTTCTACCGTCGACTTCATACAGCAAGGTTCGTGCGAAACGCGCTGCCCAAGAGGCGACGAGACCTCCGGCGAGAGCGCCCGCGGCGATGAATTTGCTGGTGCGCCCGAAGAGCGAACGAAGGATGTCGGGCGTGGTGGCGCCAACGGAGACGCGAATGCCGATTTCGGGTCGCCGCTGCATCACGGAATAGGCGGCGACACCGTAAATGCCAACTCCGGCAAGCAGAAGCGCCAGCACGCCGAACAGAGTGGTGAGAGAGGCGATGGCCCGCTCATTCGCGACCGACTCGGACTTGTGCTCCTCAAAGGAGCGCAGCAGGTAGGGCAGCTTCGGGTTCACGTCCCGCATGGCCTCGCGTAAGCGCGGCGCCAGTTCGGATGGCGTCGCCTTCGAGCGTAGCGCGAAGACGATTCCCTGCGGAGGCTCGGCGTGCTGGTAGAGGGGCAGGTAGACGGTGGGCGGAACGGGAGCGCGGAGATTGCGGTACTTCGCATCCTCGGTGACGCCGACGATCTCCGCGTCGAGCTTCAGATCCCGATTCCGCAAGCGCCGCCCCAGTATGAGGCGTCCGTCGAGGTAGCGCTGGACGAAGGCACGATTGACTAGGGCGACGCCGGCCGAGCGGCGGTCGTCTTTCTCCCCGAACCCTCGGCCTTCCAGGATCTTCGTGCCATAAGTGGGGAAGAAGCCCGGAGTAACGAAGTTCAGGTAGGTATGGGCGGGCCTGCTCTGCCCGTCGTCGACGAGCGTGAGCCCCATCTGCCAGGCGCCTCCGCTGAGCGGAGCCACATAGGAGGCTGCTGCGCTCTCCACACCGGGTATGGCGGCGAGGCGGTCCGCCATGCGGCGAAGGAACGCGGGACGGGAGGCGGCGTCCACTCCTGCACGCTCGGTCTCGACTTGCATGAGCAGCACCCGCTCCGCGCGGATGCCGGCAGGCTGGGTGGTGAGCTTGTATAGCGTGCCGGCGAAGAGCAGCGCCCCGACCGTCAGCACAACGGCCAAGGCCACCTGGACGGCCAACAGGGACTCGCGGATGGGACGTACGGGGCCGGAGGCGCGAACGGCCTTGAGGACCCCGTTCGGATCGCTGCGTGTCGCCTGCACGGCGGGAGCGAGTCCGAAGAGCAAAGCGGTGAGGATGGCCAGCAGGGAAGTAAAGACGAGCACGCGGAGATCGGGCTGAAGATCGAGGGATAGTGGGCGGAACTGCGTCGTGTACAGTGTCACCAGCAGTGTTGTAGCCGGATAGGAGAGGAGTACGCCGAGCGAGGCGCCCGCGGCGGCCGCGAGCAGGCTTTCGAGAAACACCTGCACGCCAAGCCGGCTCCGGCCGGAGCCGACGGCGATACGAACGGCGAACTCACGCTGGCGGGCGAGACCGCGGCTGAGTTGAACGGCGGCAATATTGGCGCAGGCGAGCAGGAGAAGCAGCGCCACCAGGCCGAAGGCGATCCAGAGCGGCTCCGCGAGGGACTCTCGGACGTCGGAGAAACCCGTGGCGGCTGGTTTCAGTTCGAAGAGCTGACGAGTGTAGATGTTTGTTTTATCCTTCGGCCAGTCTGCCGGAATTGTGCGCTGCATGGCCAGCGGAGAGAGGGCAGTCAGCCGTTCGCGCGCGGCTTCCGCAGAGACGCCCTCTCCGAGCCGGCCGACTGCGGTAAGCCACCAGCGCTGGCCGTTGGCCAGGGGATTCTCGGCGGAGGCTTCCAGCCAGGCGGCTGCCTCTAGCGGTAAATAGACGGAGGTGCGTTCTCCCACGTACATGCCGAAGAAGGACCGCGGCGCCACTCCAATGATGGTGACCGGGCGTCCTACGATGGCGATGGTGCGGCCTGCGATGTTCGGGTCTCGGGAAAATCGAGACTCCCAGAATGCCTCGCCGATAACCGCGACCGCGGAGGCGCTTCCCAGTTTCTCGTCCGACGGGAGAGTGAAGCGTCCGGCTGCAGGCTGAAGGCCGAGAACACGCCACATTTCTGAGGTGACGTAGGCGCCGCGAATCAGGCGGACAGTGCCGCCTCCTTCCGTGATGTCCAGCATAGCGGGTGAGTAGGCAAAGAGACCCGAGAAGGTGGAGTCCAACTTCCGCAGTTCGCTCCATAATGCGTGGTTCATCACTCCGTCGCGCTCCACCCATCCGTACGAACAGAAGTTGCCGAGCGTCACACTGTAGAGCGCTTGGGGCTCGGACACGGGCAGCGGCCGCAGCAGGAGCGAATTCAGCACCGTGAACATGGCGGTGTTCGCGCCGATACCGAGCGCGAGGGAGACGACGAGGACAAGCGTGGTTACCGGACTGGCGCGCAGCGCCCGAAAGGCGTAGCGGAGGTTCTGCAGAAGCGCATCGAGCCCGCCTGGAACGTCGAAATCGCGCGTGCGCTCCCTCAGAAGGGTGCGGTTGCCGAAGGCGAGCTCCGCTTCGCGCCGCGCATCGGCCGCCGTCATACCGGCGCGCAGATTGTCTTCGGTGCGCATATCGATATGGAAGGCGAGTTCTTCGTCGAGTTCACCGGTGTGGCGGGCGCCACGCAGCAGGTTGTGAAGGCGGGTGAGGATCTTCATGACGGCGAGGTTCCTTTCATGCGTAACTCAGCACACGGCCAACTGCGGCGGTGAGGGCTTGCCAGTTCCGCTCCTCGGCTTCCAGCTGCTGGCGTCCGGCCTTCGTAATGGAGTAGAAGCGGGCGCGGCGGTTAGTACTCGTCATGCCCCATTCGGCCTCGATCCATCCGGCCTGTTCCATGCGGTGAAGCGCGGGGTAGAGCGACCCTTCCTCGACGCGCAGTGCCTCCTGGGTGACGGTTTGGATGTGGGTGGTGATGGCGTAGCCGTGCGTGCTGCCGCGGGAGGCGAGGGTCTTGAGGACCAGGAGGTCGAGGGTGCCCTGGAGGCGATCATTGACGTGCTTAGCCATATTGTCCTAGCCAGCTAGGTATAGCTGGCTATGGGTATTCTGAGGGCGATTCCGGTCGGAGTCAAGCCGGTCCTGATGTAACATTCCGGCTCGGAACGCTTGCCCCGCGGCGCGCGGTACGGCACGATTCCTTAAGTACTCCGGTCCCTACTCGGGTTCGGAGCTGGGTCTGAAAGGAGATTTCCGCATGCGCGTACTTCTGGCGGGGCTGGTACTGGTGGCGGGGGCTTCGGGAGCGGTAAAGGAGTGGGCAGAAGGTCCGCTCGGAGCGCGTTCTTTGAGCAAGATGACGTTCTCGCCGGATGGGACTTTGTTCATCGGCGATTCGATCGGCGCCCGGATCTACGCGCTGGATCTCGGGGACACCCAAGCGGCGACAATCGCCAAGCCTCTCAGCGTGACCGACCTGGAAGGCAAGATCGGGGCGATGATCGGGGCGGACGCGAAGGACGTTCTCATCCACGACATGGCCGTGAATCCGATCTCGAAGAACGCGTACCTGACCGTGTCGCGCGGCCGTCGCAACTGGCCCAAGGCCTGGGGGCTCGCCAACGACGCGGCCAACGCGAGCGTTCTGCTACGGGTGACGCCGGCGGGGGTGATCGAGGAAGTGAAGCTCGACAAGGTGAAGCACTCCTCGGTCGAAATCGTGAGGCCGATTGCAGAGAATAAGCCGGCTGCTTCCTGGAAGAAGCCGCCGGAATCCGAGCGCGCGGACGCGGTGAGCGATCTGCGGTTCGCCAACGGGAAGCTGTACGTGGCGGGACTGTCGAACGAGGAGTTCGCCTCGACCATGCGCGTGTACGATTACCCGTTTGCGAGCGCCGGCTCAATGGTGCGCCTGGAGGTGTATCACGGAGCGCACGGCAAATGGGAGACGGAATCGCCGGTGCGCAGTTTCCTGCCGCAGACCATCAACGGCAAGAACTACCTGTTGACTTCTTACCTATGCACACCGGTCACCCTCTTCGCTCTGGACGACCTGAAGGACAAGGCGCACGTGAAGGGAACGACGATTGCGGAGCTCGGATTTGGCAACCATCCGGTGGACATGGTGGCGTACCGGTCGCAAGGCAAGGACTGGGTGGTGATCGTCAACACCACGCGGGGGCTGAAGCGGATCTCCGCGGAAGAACTCGCGAAAGCACATGCGCCCATTACCAAGCCGGTGGAGCAGGACGCGGGCGCGAAGTTCGAGCAGGTCCGTGGCGCCGGGGTCTTGGCCATGGAAAACTTCGGCGAAAAGCACGTGCTGCTGCTGCAACGGAACATCTACACCGGGGAACTGGCGCTGGTGACGTGGTCGCTGTAGTTCTGTTGCTAGCAGCGGCCGCGGAAGCGACGCTGCATTACGATGCGGGCGGTGTGGAAGTGCGTGGGGTGTGGGAGCGCCCCGCGGAAGGTGCGTTGCGCGTGTACTTCGGCGGGGCGGAGACAGCGCTGTTGGGGGATTATGCGTTTTCCGAGGGCGTCCTTCGATTTCGCCCTCGGTTTCCGTTTCTCGATGGGCGAGAGTACCGTGCGGTATTCTCCCCGGGAGGCGCGGCGAAGGAGATCGCGATTCGATTCACCGTAGCACCGGGCGTCCGTGCGCCCACGCCGCGCGTGATCCGCGTCTCGCCGGCGGCGGCCACGCTGCCTGCGAACGTGCTGCGCCTGTACATTCACTTCTCACAGCCCATGCGAAGGACCGGAGTGGGCCGTCAGATACGCTTGGAGAGGGAGGACGGCTCGCCCGTGGAGGCGGCGTTGCTGGAGATGGAGGACGGCCTCTGGGACCCGGAAGGCCGCCGGCTCACGGTGTTCTTTCACCCCGGGCGGATCAAGCGCGGCCTGAGGTTGAACGAGCGGATGGGCCTGCCCTTGCATGAGGGAGCGCGATACCGGCTGGTGATCGGAGGCGGGGTGGCCAATGAGGACGGCCAGCCGCTGGGCGGTGATTTCCGGCACGAGTTTGTCGCCGGTCCGGCCGACCGCCGCTCCCCTGCGCCCGAGACGTGGCGGATGGAAGCGCCCCGCGCCGGAACCACGGAGGCGTTGACGCTGATCTCCGAGGAGCCGCTCGATGAAGCGCTGTTCGCTCGACTCGTATCGGTGGATCGAGTGCGCGGTTCGGTTCGGGTGGAAGACTCCGGACGGACCTGGCGGCTCACCCCACAGGAGAAATGGCGCGCGGGAGAGTACCGGCTGCGGGTAGCAGCGGAGTTGGAGGACCTCGCAGGGAACCGTCCGGGACGGCTGTTCGACGAGGAGTCGGCTGAGGACGGCACACGGCGCGAGGCAGCCGAGGTCACGCGAGTCTTCCAGGTGCGCTGAATGTTTCGCTCAGTCCCCGCAGGCCCGCTTGCCCGCCTGCATCAGCTGCTCGATGGTCACCATGTCGGTCGGGTACTCGCCGGTGTAGCAGGCGTAGCAGTAGTGCGAGTTGCCGTCGCCCACGGCGTTCTTGAGCGCCTCAATGGGCAGGTATGAGAGGGTGTCCGCTTCCACGAACTGCCGGATATCCTCAACGCTGTTGTGCGATGCGATGAGCTCGCGCTTCGTCGGCGTATCGACGCCGTAGAAACAGGGCGAGATGGTGGGTGGGCAGGAGATCCGCAGGTGGACCTCCCGGGCACCCGCGTTGCGCACCATCCGCACGATCTTCTGGCTGGTGGTGCCGCGGACGATGGAGTCGTCCACCAGCACCACGCGCTTGCCCTCAAGGAGATGCCGGACCGGGTTCAGCTTCAGGCGCACGCCGAAATCGCGGATGGCCTGCGAGGGCTCGATGAACGTGCGGCCGACGTAGTGGTTGCGAATAAGGCCATGGCGGAACGGGATGCCGGACTCCGCCGCGTAGCCGAGCGCCGCGGCCACGCCCGAGTCTGGCACGGGAACGACGACATCGGCATCGACATGCGAGTGGCGCGCCAGCAGGCGGCCCATCAGCTCACGGCTCTCCTGCACGGAGCGGCCGAAGACCATCGAGTCCGGGCGCGAGAAATAGACGTGCTCGAAGACGCACTGAGCGCGGCCGAGTTCGGGGGCGTAGCGCTCGCGGGTGAGGCCTTCGGGGCCGGCGATCACCATTTCGCCCGGCTCCACCTCGTCCAGGTACGTCGCGCCGATGAGGTCGAAGGCGCAGGTCTCGGAGGCGAAGACGTAGGCGCGGCGGCCTTCCGGCAGCACGATCTCTCCCATTGCCAGGGGTCGAAAGCCACGTGGATCGCGGGCGACGATGACGCGGTCCTCGGCAAGGAAGACCAGCGAGAAAGCTCCGTCCAACTGCAGCAGCGCTTCGCGCAGCGCGCCGGCCATGGTGCGCTCGCGCGAGTGGGCCACCAGGTGCAGTATGACCTCGGTATCGCTCGAAGCCTGGAAGATCGAGCCATCGCGCTCCAGCCCATCGCGCAGTTCGCCGGCGTTGGTGATGTTCCCGTTGTGCGCCACTGCGATGCGGCCCTTGTTGCAGGCGACAGAGAACGGCTGCGCATTCAGCAGGGCGCTATCGCCGGCGGTGGAATACCGCGTGTGCCCAATGGCCGCATGACCGGGCAACCCGCTCAGCACGGACGGAACGAAGATATCCGCCACGTGGCCCATGCCCTTGTGGCAGTGAATGAACTTGCCGTCGCTGGTGGCAATGCCGGCGCTTTCCTGCCCGCGATGCTGCAGCGCGTGCAATCCCAGGTACGCCAGGTTGGCCGCTTCGGGGTGGCCGTAAATGGCGAAGACACCGCACTCCTCGTGGAACTTGTCGAACATGGATCAGCCGTGTAGCATTCCCTCGAGCGCCGTTTCCCAGCGCTGCTTGAGTGTGTTGACGTCACGGTCGATCAGCAGTTGGCCACGGTTGCGCACTTCCAGCTTGGAGGCGACTGTGCTGCCGATCACCAGGGCTTCGACACCGTGCGCCGCGGCAAGGCGACGCACGTCCTCGGGGGAGGTGGTAGAGATAAGAATTCGGGACGGCCCTTCGTGGAAGAGCAGAAACTCGGGGCGGAGCGCGGAGTCAAGCTCAACGCGCGCGCCGACACCGTGGGGGAACGCGGCCTCGGCTAAGGCCACAGCGAGGCCGCCGTCGGCGAGGTCGTGCGCCGATTCGGCATGGCCGCCGGCGACAATTTCCCGGATTGCCGCGTGGACGCTCTTCTCGTAAGGGAGGTCCAGCGCCGGCGGTAAACCCCACAGCGCGTCCAAAACAACTTTCGCGTACTGTGTTCCGCCAAAGCGGGTCAAATCGGAATCGCCGATGCCGCCGAGAAGGACCAGGGCGCGGCCCTCCGCCTTGAAGCCGATGCCCACCGGCATGGCCGTCTTCAGCAGACCGACGATGCCGACCACCGGGCTGGGGAAGATGGGCTCGCCCAGCGTCTCGTTGTACAGGCTGACATTGCCGCCGGTGATGGGCACGTCGAAGAAGGAGCAGGCCTCGCCCATCCCCTCAATGGCATCCACGAGTTGGGCCATGATCTCGGGGCGCTCCGGGTTGCCGAAATTCAAGTTGTTCGTCGTAGCCACGGGTAGCGCGCCAACCGTGGACAAGTTCCGGCAGCACTCCGCGACTATGAGCTTCGCGCCCTCGCGCGGCGAGAGATAGCAGTACCGGCCGTTGCCATCGAGCGACATGGCGATGGAAGTCCCAGTCTCTTTGATGCGTACAATCGCCGCATCGGCTCCGGGGCCGGCCAGGGTATTGGAGCGGACCAGATAGTCGTATTGCTCCCAGATCCAACGCTTCGAACAGATGTCGGCGGAAGCGATGACGGCGTCGAGGTCGGCGGCCAGGTCATGGCTCTCAAAGGCCGGGCCTTCGAGCGGCGCGGTGCGCAGAGGCTCGGTGAAGGGCCGGTGGTACACGGGCGCCTCGTCGGCCAACGCACGGTTGTCGATCTCGGCGACCACCTTGCCGTGATCCTTGACGACAAGTTTGCCCGTGTCCGTCACCACTCCGATCTCTGCCGCGTCGAGCCCCCACTTCTTGAAGACCACGAAGATCTCGTGTTCGCGTCCCTTCTCGGCTACCAGCAGCATGCGCTCCTGGGATTCGGAGAGCATGATCTCGTAGGGCGTCATGCCGGTTTCGCGCTGCGGCACGTGCATCAGGTCGATCTCGATGCCGGTGCCGGCGCGGCTGCCCATTTCGCACGTGGAGCAGGTAAGCCCGGCTGCGCCCATGTCCTGGATGCCGACGATGGCGCCCGTCTGCATGGCTTCGAGACAGGCTTCGAGAAGGAGCTTCTCGAGGAACGGGTCGCCCACCTGCACGTTCGGCCGCTTCTGCTTCGACTCTTCGGTGAATTCAGCGGACGCCATCGAGGCGCCGTGGATGCCGTCGCGGCCCGTCTTCGCGCCCACGTAGATCACCGGGTTCCCCGCGCCCTTCGCTTTGCCGTAGAAGATCTGGTCCTTGCGAAAGACACCCAGGGCGAAGACGTTCACCAGCGGGTTGCCGTTGTAGCAGCTTTCGAACACAGTTTCGCCGCCAACGGTCGGCACGCCAAAACAGTTTCCGTAGTGAGCGATGCCGCTGACGACGCCTTCGACGATTCGCCGGTTGCGCGGTCCCGCCGCAGGGTCATCCAGCCGCCCGAAGCGCAGTGCATCCATCACCGCGATCGGCCGCGCGCCCATCGTGAAAATGTCGCGCAGGATGCCGCCGACTCCGGTTGCCGCGCCCTGGAAGGGTTCGATAAAGCTCGGGTGGTTGTGGCTTTCGATTTTGAAGGCGATCGCCCAACCTTCGCCAATATCGATGATGCCCGCGTTCTCGCCCGGCCCCTGCACCACGAGCTTGCCGCGCGTGGGAAGCTTCTTCAAATGGACGCGCGAGCTCTTGTAAGAGCAGTGCTCGCTCCACATCACGCTGAAGATGCCGAGTTCCGTGTAGGAGGGCTCGCGGCCGAGCAGCGAGACGATCTTGTCGTACTCGTCCGCCGTCAACTGATGAGAGGCGATGAGATCCGGAGTGATGGCGGCCATGTTACTTCGCGCCCGCGGCGGCGAGTTCCGCGACCATTGAGCGGAAGATGACGAGGCCATCCGTCGAACCCATCAGCGGCTCGCAGGCGTCTTCCGGGTGCGGCATCAGACCCATCACGTTGCGCTCCTTGTTGAGGATTCCCGCGATGTCGCGGAGCGAGCCGTTCGGATTCTGAACGTAGCGGAACACCACGCGGTCCTCCGCCTCGAGTTCATCGAGGGTACGCTCGTCGGCGTAGTAGCAGCCTTCTCCGTGAGCCACCGGCACGCGCAACATCTGGCCTTTCGTACCGCTGGCGGTGAAGGGCGAGTTTACAGTCTGAATGCGCAGGTCGACGTGCCTGCAGACGAACTTCAGGGACCGGTTGCGCACCAGGGCGCCGGGAAGCAGACCGCTTTCCACCAGGATCTGGAAGCCGTTGCAGATGCCGAGCACCAGCCCGCCGTCAGCGGCGAACGCGCGGATGGCTTGCATGATGGGCGAGAATTTGGCAATCGCGCCGCACCGCAGATAGTCGCCGTAGGAGAATCCGCCGGGCAGGACGACGGCGTCGACGTTGCCCACGCTGGAATCTCCGTGCCACAGGGTTTGCGCCGATTCGCCGAGGACACGGGTGACCGTATCTTCGATGTCATGATCGCGGTTGCTGCCGGGGAAGACAACGACGCCGAATTTCATGAAAGGGAATCCTCAGTTTAACAGAGTCGTGACGGAAGGCACACCAAAAGCTCGTGCACAGGACGCTGCGGGCGGGACTGGAACGGGAAGCGAGGACTAGGACTGTGCGGCGGCCGGCGCCTTCTTGCGCGTTGCGCGGGCGCGCTTTTCCACTGGAGGTTGACGGTCGCTCTTCTTCAGATTGGGAACCGCAATCGAGGCCACGAATTTCTTCTCGCCAAAGTCGTCGAACTTGATTACAATGTACTCGTCATTGCAGGATAGGACGCTGCCCAAGCCGAACTTGGGGTGCTCTACCTGGGCGCCCTGGGCGAATGCCGGTTTTGCAGCCATTGCGGGTCTCCCTCTTAATTCATTAGAACACAATCACTTAATAATGTCGAGCGAGCCGACTTGCGCGGACTCTAATGGGAAGTGAGAGACATCGCGGATTTGAGGCAACAGTATCGGAGCACGACGTTGCTCGAAGCGGACGCACCGGCGAACCCGCTGGAGTTGTTCGGCGCCTGGCTGGACGAGGCGATTAGGTCAGGTCTGCGCGAGCCGACGGCAATGACCCTCGCTACGGCGACGAGCGCGGGAGTACCCTCCGCACGCATGGTGTTGCTGAAAGGCTTCGACGATGAAGGCTTCCGGTTCTTTACGAACTATGAGAGCCACAAGGCGGGAGAGCTGGAGAAGAATCCGCGCTGTGCACTGGTCTTCTACTGGGACGTGCTGGAGCGCCAGGTGCGGGTGCGGGGCGTGGCGCAACGTACCTCCCGCGAGGTGAGTGAAGCATATTTCCGACGGCGGCCACGGCGGAGCAGATTGAGCGCGCTTGCCTCCCCGCAGAGCGCCGTCATCCCGGGGCGCGAAGTGTTGGAGCAGAGAGTGGCGGACCTCGACGCCGCCTATCCCGACCAGGAGATTCCGCTACCGGAGTATTGGGGCGGATACTGTGTCCGCCCCGAATCCGTCGAGTTCTGGCAGGGACGCCCGGACCGGCTGCATGACCGGCTTCTCTACGTGCGGGACGACGGCGGGTACAAGTTGAGCCGGCTGGCGCCTTAACGATCGGTCTTCATGGCTTCCAGAGTGCGGTTGTAGCCGCTCTCGAGCTTATCCATGGCTTCGCCCATGCCGCGCTTGAAATCGTTCCAGCCTTCGGCGGCCTCGTTATCGATGCGGCTCATGCGTGCGGAGATCTCCTTGCGCTGTGCTTTCAAGTCGTTGATCGCTTCGCGCGTTTCCGCCTTCACTTTTTTCCCACCGCGCTCGGCGCGCTCCTCGAGGTCGTTGATCTTGCGATCGATGTCGTCGTAACGGCGCTGCATCGTTTCGCGATACTCGCGGCGCTCCTCGGCGTTGCGCGCCGCGGCAGTTGTCCCGGGGCTGGTGGTGCCCGGCGCGGCATCTCCGGTGCGCGCCGTATCGGTGCGGCTGCACCCGATGGACATTCCAACCAAAAGGAGACCGGCAAACGGAAGTGTTAGGTTCCTCATGCCCGTGGGACTCCTCCGCGAGGGAACCTGTTACAGCCTACGCCTTGATGTTGTAGCAGGTGAGCGTGGACTGATTACGAATGTAGAGCCGGCCGCCGCATACCACGGGATGCGCCCAGCTGGGAAGTCCCTGGTCCGCAATGCGGAATCGGCCCTTTTCACGATAGGCATCCGGTGTCGCTTCGGCGAGGCCCACGGTGTTCCCCTCGCCCAACAGGTAGAGGCGCCCGTCGGCAAACGTCAGGGAGCCCTTACCCACGCTGCGGTCGCGCCACTTGACCGCGCCCGTCTGGAAGTCCATGCACGTCAGGATCGCGTTCGAGAAACCGTAGAGGTGCCCGTTCACCAGGACAACGCCGCCGTGGTGGTTCTGCATGTCGCGGTTGAAGTAAACTTCCCGAGCCTCAAGCGCTCCGTTCTTAGGCGTAAGCTCAAGCAGCGCGCAACCCGTGCCGTAGGCGGTGGAGTAGAAGACTTTGTTGCCCGAGACCACCGGCGTCGTCACATTCGCGACGCGGTTGGCCACTTGCTGATAGCGCCACAGCAGTTTGCCGTCGTTGGCGCGGACGCCTACCGCCGCCCCGCTGGTAATTGTCATGATCGCGCGCACGCCGGCGACATCCGCGGCGATGCATGAGGAGTAATGAGCGGGGTCGCTGAGTTCCTTGCTCGTCCAGACGGTCTTCCCGGTCATCTTGTCCAGGGCCACGATCCCCGCGCCCTTGCCGCCCGGCGTAACGATGAGTTTCGACCCGTCAATCAAAGGCGACTCGCTGATCAGCCAGTTGGGATTGCTACCGCCGAATTCGCTCAGGATGGAGAGTTTCCATACCGGGCTTCCGTCCGAGAGCTTCAAACAGACCAGGTCGCCCGCTTCGCCGAGGACGTAAACACGGTCGCCATCGATGGTCGGTGTCCCGCGCGGACCGGACCCCCGGTCGTCATCCATTTTGCGGCCGACAGTAGCAGCCCAGAGTTGCTTGCCGTCGCCGCGGTTCAAACACATCACGACGCTCTGCGCGCCTTTGGCGCCCTGCACCAGAAGACGGTCGCCCAGCATGGAGACGCTGCCATAGCCTTCGCCGAGTTCCTTCGCTGTCCAGACCATCGGCGGACCGTTTTCGGGCCACTGCTGCAGCAGGCCGGTTTCGTTCGACAAACCGCTGCGCTGCGGTCCGCGCCATTGGGGCCAGTCGTTTCGCGTCTGCGCCGCGGCGGGCAGCGCCGGGGCCAGCAGGGTGGGGAGGAAATCGCGCCGTCTCATAGTTCGATCAACTGTAACCGTTTCGGAAAACCAGAGTCCAACCGCCGAAGGAGGCAACCTATGGCCATCGACAAGGACAAGACGGACCAGACGACGAAAGGTACCGGGTCGTCGACCCGCGGCTCCGGCGCGGGGAGTTCCGGTCTAGGCACCGGCGGCAGCGGTTCCACAGGTACGGGCGGCGCGGGAACCACGGGCAGCGGATCAGGCTCGGGCGGGTACGGCTCGACGGGCGGCGGGCACTCCGGCTCCGGTGCGGCCGGCAGCATGTATGGCGAATCCGGCTCGTCGGGCGCGGGTCCGACAACATCGAGCACCTACGGCGCGGGGCAGCCGTACTCGGGGAGCTCTGGCACCAGCGGCCGGTACGACGACTGGAACGAAGAAGAGAGCCGCTGGGGCGGCTCCCGCGTGGGTTTGTATTCCGCGATTGCAGCGGGGTCGATTGGAGCTCTCGCGTACTTCCTGATGAATCGTGAGAGTGCCTCTCAGCTCTTGGAGGAAGGCACTCGTCGGGCGCGGCGCGGAGCAAGGAACCTGGGACGCGGCGCGAGCAACCTGATGGAGCGGGCGACGAGCGCCGCTCAGCAGGGCGCGGGGCGCTTTGCCGAGATGGCAAGTGAACGCCGCGGGCGTCGCGGCAGCATGGCTTCGAACATGCAGGCTCGCGACGTAATGACCGATTCGCCAATCCTCTGCACACCGGAGACCACGCTTGAAGAAGTGGCGGAGCTGATGGTGGATTACGACACGGGAGCCATTCCTGTCGTGGACAGCAAGGCGAACCGCCGGCCGGTGGGCATGATCACGGACCGGGACATCGTTGTGCGGGCCATCGCGAAAGGCAAGAGCACATCGGATTTGACGGTCAACGACGTGATGACGAGCGATGTCATCGCGGTCAAGCCGGACGATCTGCTTGAAGACGTGATCGACCGCATGCAGAGCAAGCAGGTACGCCGCGTGTTGGTCTGCGACCGCTCGGGCAAGATCCGCGGCATCATCTCGCAGGCTGACATCGCCTCCGTCGCGCCTTCCGAGCACGCGGGCGAGTTGGTGGCGGAGATCTCGGAGCCGGGCGGCTCTGGCAGCAGCACAAGCCGTCGCAGCCGCGACGAAGACTGGTTGGACGACTGACGGTTAGTGGCGGAGCGCCACCCCTTACGATAGAAAGGTGTTCTCGCGCCGCCTTCCAGCCCGCTTCGAGGGCAACCGCCTGAGCCGCGCGCTCGCCGAGCGCCGGAGTTGCGGGCTCAAGGTCCTCGATCTCACGGAGTCCAACCCCACCCGCGCTTTCGACGCGCCGGACTTGCGCGCGGTTTTCGCATCACCGCGGCTGGCGGTGTACGACCCCTCGCCGTTCGGGCTGGACAGCACCAGGCACGCGGTGGCACAGCGTTTTCCGGGCGTCGATGCGCAATCCGTGCTACTCACTTCGAGCACCAGCGAGAGTTACTCCTGGCTGTTTAAGTTACTCGCGGATCCGGGAGATGAGATCCTGGTTCCCCGTCCCTCCTATCCCCTGTTCGAGTACCTTGCCGCGTTTGAGTCCGTGGAGGCGAAACCGTATCGCCTGGACTACCATGGGCGCTGGCAGGTCGATCCGGCCTCAATCGCAGATGCCGTCACGCCAAGAACGCGCGCTATCGTGGCCGTCAACCCGAACAACCCGACGGGATCGTTCCTCAAAGCCGCGGAGCGCGATCTTCTGTTCGACCTCGCGGCGCGGCACGGTCTCGCGTTGATCTCCGACGAGGTGTTTTTTGACTATGCGCTGCGCAGCGACCCGAACCGGGTATCGCTCAGCGGCGAGGCGCCGGTTCTGACCTTTACCCTCGGCGGTCTATCGAAGGCCGCGGGCCTGCCGCAGATGAAGTTGGGGTGGATGGTGGTCGGAGGCCCCCCTCACCTGCGAGAAAGCGCCCTCGAACGGCTGGAACTCATCGCCGACACATACTTGTCGGTGGGCACCCCGGTGCAGGTGGCCGCACCCGCGTTGCTGGCGCTCTCCTCCGGCTTCCAGGAAATGCTGATGGCACGGCTTCACGAGAACCTTGCCTACCTGCAGCGAGTAACGGCGGAAGCTCCCGCCTTCGAACTTCTGGATGTGGAAGGCGGCTGGTATGCGATTTTGCGGGTGCCGAAGATACGAAGCGAAGAGGAGTGGACGCTCGACTTACTGGAGCGGCGCGGCGTGCTGGTGCAGCCGGGGTACTTTTACGACTTCGAGCGGGAAGCCTACCTGGTGCTGAGTCTGATCACACGCGGGGATCCGTTCCGCGAGGGCGTGGAGTGTATCCTCACCCTATAAACGAGCCTACAAAAACTCTTCCTTGCCGGCGTACATTTCGGCCACGCGTTCGCGAAAGTTCTCGAGCACCCTCGTCCTACGGACCTTCATCGTAGGCGTCATCTCGCCCTCCTCGATGCTGAAATCGCGCTCGACGACCTTGAACTTGCGAATCTGCTCGAACGATGCGAGGTGCCTGTTGACGCGCGAAACCGCTCGCTTGACCTCGTCCTGGACGGGAGCGGCTTGCGCAATGTCCCGTGCGGTCTTGCCACGAAAGGGTTCCATGCCGTTAAGCGACTCGGCGGCGGCCGTGTTGACGGTAAACAGCGCGGTGACGTAGGGCATGCGATCGCCGATGAGCAGCACCTGATTCACGATGGGCTCGACCTTGAACAGGCTCTCGATCCGCGCGGGATAGATCTTCTTACCGTTGGAGGAGACGATGAGTTCCTTTTTGCGGCCCGTGATGTAGTAGTAGCCGTCGTCGTCCAATTCGGCGATGTCGCCGGTGTAGAGCCATCCGTCGCGCAGGACGGCCGCGGTAGAGGCGGGATCCTTGTAGTAGCCGGCGAACACGGTTGGGCCCTTGATCAACAATTCGCCGTCATCGTCGATGCGAAGGATGAGATCGGCCCCGGGCAGTTTCTTGCCGATGCTTCCCGGCTTGGGACGGCCGGTGGGATTCAGGGTCACAACACCGCCCTCGGTCAACCCATAGCCTTCGATGAGGGGCAGGCCGATGGCAGCGTAGAAATCGGCGAGTTCTTTACCGAGCGGGGCCGCCCCGGAGGCGGCAATGCGGAGGCGGCCGCCCAGCCGCGCTCGTATTTTGTCGAAGACAATCCGGTTGAAAGGCTTAAGCGCCGCCTTGAGCCACCCGGGCACCGCCTCTCCCCTCTGCCGGTAGCGCGCGGCCTCCGAACCAAGGCCGATGGCCATATATACGAGTTTGCGAAGCGGCGCCGGCTTGCGGCGGATCTCGGTGGTGACGCTGGCGTACACCCGCTCCCACACCCGTGGCGGCGCCACGAAAAACGTGGGCCGGACAGCGCGCAGTTCGTTGGGCATCTTCGTCAGCCCTTCCGAAAAATGCACCGGGACGCCCATATAGACCATGAGCAGTTCCATCACGAGACGCTGGGTGATGTGCGCCGATGGCAGAAACGCGAGCGTTGCGTCCTTAGGACCGATCTCCAGCACGGGCGGCGCCATGGCCGCGTTGGCGATGATCGCCGAGTGCTTCACCAGTCCCATCTTGGGCTCGCCGGTGGCGCCCGAGGTCAGATACAGAATCGCGTGATCGTCAGGCGATACTTCGCGGTGGATCTTGTCAAACCAGCCTGGATCGGCGGCGAGCGCCTCTCGGCCCTTGGCGCGAACGGCGTCCATGGTAAGTACGCCGTCGGCCTCGCCCGTCATCAGGATCCATACCACCGCAAGCGCGTCCCCGCCCGCCGCTCGCAAGGAACGCAGCATCTTGGGACTCTCGACGAACACCGCTTTCGCATCGCAGGCGGCCAGCGTCTTCACCTGGTTCTCAGAGGGGTAACTGGTATAAACCGCGGCCGCCGTGCAACCGTTGCACATGATGCCGAGGTCTGCGAGGTAGAATTCGGCGCGAGTCTCGGAGGCGAGGCCCAGGATGTCACCGCGGCGATAGCCGAGCGACCGAAGTCCCGAGGCGATCTCAACAACCACCTTGCGGTACTCGACCCAATCGTAAGTGCGATAGCCCTTGCCGCCGGGAATGGGTTGGTGGAGCGCCGGCAGGGATCCCCATTTGCGGGCTGCCTGATCGAGGATGTCGTATATCGTTTGCGCACCCATGTTTGTGTCAGCGGCTCCTTGCTCGAACGCGCGGCGGGTGCAGGACCCAGGCGCACGTTGGGAATCGGAGAGAAGTCCTTCTCAAGGGTAGAATACTTGAGGGGGGCTCCGGAAGATGCCATACGAACGCGAAATGGAGGTGTGCCGAAGGGCCGCCTCCGTGGCGGGTGAGATCGCGCTCCGATACCATCGCAGTGGACTTACTCCGGAAGAGAAGGACGATCTGTCACCGGTTACGATTGCCGACCGGGAGTGCGAGCGGGCGATCGCAAGTCTCTTGACCGAGGTATTTCCCGAGGACGGACTGCTGGGCGAGGAGGGCGCAGCGCGCGAGTCTCGGAGCGGCCGCCGCTGGATCATCGACCCCATTGACGGCACGCGAGATTTTGTACGGGGCAACCACCTTTTCGCGAATCTCATTGCGTTGGAGGCCGGTGGCGAAGTGGTGGCCGGCGTCGCCAATTTCCCCGCACTGGGCGCCCTGTATCTGGCCGGGAAGGGGCACGGAGCGTGGCGCGACGGAGTGCGCCTGCAGGTGGCCGAAACAGCGTCGCCAAGTAAGGCGGTGTTGTGCTACCAGGGGCTGAACAACGTGGCGCCGGCGATGCGAGGAACACTCCTCGACTGGTTCAGCCAGTTTTGGGCCGTGCGCAGCATGGGCGGCGCTCTGGATGCTTCCTTCGTGGCGGAAGGCCAGGCCGATATCTGGATTGAACACGGAGCCAAGGCCTGGGACCTGGCGCCGCTCAAGATTCTGGTAGAGGAAGCCGGCGGACGGTACTTCAACTTCGATGGCGGCTCCAGCATCTACGCGGGCAACTGTGTCTGCACAAATCCAAACCTGGAAGCCGTCGTCCGCCGCTTTTTCGGATTGCTCTGATTCGCAACGGAGCCGCTAAGGCCGCGTCCATGGGTAGCAACCCGTACACGAGCGTCTCGCCGGGGGTTGCGGAGGAGGCGTAAGTGAATCAGACAAATGTTGCCATTGTGAACATGGCAAAGTGGGAACGCATTGCGGGGGCAGCGGGAGGGGCGGCGCTGCTGGCGTCCGCTCTGACTGGCCGCACGCCGAAGGTCTCCGCGATTGCCGGCGCGGCGCTGGCTGCGATGGGGATTTCGGGCTACTGTCCGTTCTATCGGGCCTTCGGTGTCAATCACGGGCGCAGGCGGGCTGGTCTTGCCGTACCGTACGAACTCGGCGTACCGATCGAAGAGTCGGTCGTCATTCATCTTCCTGCCGATGAGATATTTGCTTTTTGGCGCGACCTCTCCAACCTGTCCCGGTTCATGCGGAACGTCGAGCGCGTCGAGGTGATGGACGACAGACGGTCCCGCTGGACGGTTCGTGCCCCAATGGGAAGCTCGGTTTCCTGGGAGGCCGAGATTCACAACGAGGAGCCGGGGCGGATGATCGCGTGGCGATCGCTCCCGGGTTCCAGCGTGGAAAATGCGGGCTCCGTCTCGTTCCGTCCCCTTCCGGGAAGCGCCACGGAGGTACGAGTCAAGTTGCAGTACAATCCTCCGGCGGGATTCGTCGGAGCCGCGGCTGCGGGCTTGACGGGAGCGTCGCCGGGACGCCAGGTTCGGCAGGACTTGCAGGAACTCAAGCGGCTCCTTGAAGGGGCCTCGAGCCGCCGTTCCTACTGGAGTGGACCAGAGCCCGAGGGAGCACGCAGCCGGAGTGACGAAGTTCAGGAATCATCGGAGCAGAGTTTTCCGGCTAGTGACCCGCCCTCGTGGACGCCGGAAAGAGTCTGAAGAGTGAGGCCAAGGAGCCCGCTGCCGCCACTGATTCGAGCGGGCCCCCGTAGCGAGTGGAAAGCGACAGAACCACCCGCTCAGCCTGAACCAATACTAACCCGCGCAACCTCACTGCACAAGAAAGAACTTACTCATTTCGGTAAGTAACCGATCGACTTATGAGTAAGTTATTCGCGGGGTGCACGCTCATTTCCGATGCGAGGCATCGGCCGGGTAGAACGAGCGAAATCGGCGGGGGCTTCGCCCGTTGCCGAAACGTCCTCGGCGCCGGTGTCGTTCATAATCCGTTTGGCGCGGCCGACCCAATCGGCGTCGTCGCAGTGCACTGAGCAGAGAACGCCTCCGCTGCGAATGCGGCCCTCATAGCGTTTGGCGACGTATTCAGGGATTCCCGCCCCGATCAACCCGCCGGCCAGCCCGCCGACGATGCCGCCGGCGCCGATGCCGGTGAGGGCGGCGACGATGGGCCCTGCGGCGATGAGCGGACCGACACCTGGGATCGCGAGCGCACCCAAGGCCGCGAGCACACCAAGAGTGCCCCCGATGATCGAGCCGGCCCCGGCGCCGGCTAGCGCGCCTTCCGGCGCCTTGGTCTCCTTCTCGTGCCCGAAATCCTTGTTTCCGACGTTATCCGCCATCAACACCGAGATGTCGGTGTCACGAAAGCCGGCCTGCCGCAGCGCATCAATCGCCGTCGATAGGCTGACCCGGTCTGGAAAGATTCCATATACAGAGATGTTCTTCGCCATTCTTTATTCCGTCCTTCCGATTCAGATCCGCTTCATGCCCTACGAGCGACACCCATGATGAGCGTCACCAGAAAGATCACCAGAAACAGGAAGAACAGAATTTTCGCGATGCTCGCGGAAGCGGCGGCGATCCCGCCGAATCCGAAGACGGCGGCAACCAGCGCCACCAGGAAGAAGACCAGCGCCCAGCCAAGCATGTATGTCGAACCTCCTCTGGCTTTGTCGGCCGGAACGCTGTCCGGCCTCGGCATTTGGTAATGCACGTCGTTCTCCGTTCAGGCCAACCCACTGAACAGCAAGCGCGAAACACGCTTAGAAGACGTCTGCAGAGAAAAACTTACTAACTGGAATTACAATCGTTCTGCGTAACAGGGCCACGGCAGAGGGAAACGCACCGGGGACGGGAGAGTCCAACAAGCGGGGCATTACAAAGGAGGAAGCGGTAGTATGCTTTGGACAATCTTCGCGATTCTGTTGATTATGTGGTTTCTCGGAATAGCGACCAGCTACACGCTGTCAGGGTTCATTCACATCCTTCTGGTGCTTGCAGTGGCGGTATTGATTATCCGCCTCATTCAGGGCCGCCGAGTTGTGTGAAGACCTGCGCAAAATCAAAAAGGGCTGCCCCGCGGGCAGCCCTTGAAGGCTTCTGAACGTTGCTGAGTGCTGTCGTTATGCGACGGCAGCGGTGACCGGCGAAGCGGCCAGCAGCCGGGGAATGAGGGGCCGGCGATTCAGCTTCTTACCGACCGTCCGGCGAGCACGCAGCAGACGGATGCGAACGGCCGTCTCCGTCCACCCCTGTTGCCGCGCGATCTCCTGTACTTTGTACCCCTCTAGATAGTGACGTTGCAGCACTACACGGTCATTGCGCTTGCACCCGGTCAGGATGCGACGGACGTCGATGGCAGCCAGGTTGACTTTCGGCATCGTGGAAATCTCGGGCAGTGTCTGAAGGAGCGGCTCGCGCCGAATATAGCTGCGGTGGATATTCAGCGCGATGCTGTTCATCCAGGTGAGCACCATCGCCGGGTCGCGCAGCTGACCAAGCCGTTCCCAGCCCTTGGCCCACGCCGCCTGGGCCGTCTCTTGGGCCGTGTCGTAGTTCAGGCCACGAGACACCAGAAAGCGCACTGTCATGTTAAAGCACTTCTGATACGCTTGTCCGTATTCTTCTCTTGTCATTTGGCTCCCATGCTCCTCGCAAGTCGGTAAACGGGCGCAGCTCGAGTGATGAGCGCGCCGCTCTGAGAAAGACCACGCCGGTACTCTCCGGCTCTCCTAAGTGCAGAACGAAACTGGTTGCGGCGCCGGGCGATAGTCGCAGTCAACGGCCCGGCATGGCAGAGATTCGAAGGCAGGCACTGACGCGCAGGCCGCGCCGCTCAATCCAGCACGGCCAGCGCGTAAGCGCCTTCAAGCGACCGGGGTCGTCAGACCACGGTTCGCCGGCGGAACGCCAGTCTGTAGATGGCCAGCAGGATGATGGCTCCCAGCAGCGCCATTAGGAAGCCTGCACCTTGACCAGCCTCATACCACCCCAGCGCGCGGCCGATGTAGCCACCCAGGATTGCCCCGGCGATGCCCAGCAGGATCGTAACGATAAACCCGCCTGGGTCGCGACCGGGCATCAGGAGCTTCGCAATGACGCCCACAACGAGACCAAACAGGATCCAGGTTAGCAATGCAAACATTCATCCTCCTCGGCCCGGTAGTCCAGCAGCGCCGGTTGTCCGTCGTCTGCGCGTCGTCGCATGTCCTGCGTCCGGGCTCTCATCTTCGCCTTGCCCGTTGGAGCACGGCTCATGCCAATCGCCGAAGCCCGTTCGCCGGCAGTTAGTCGAACGCAATGACAAGGGCGGCCAACGGCTCACCGGGACTGCGTTTTCAGAGGGTTAAGCGGGTAGGCAGGAAATGCACGCCGCGCAGCAAGAAATACGCTGAGAGGAAAAAATTGCAGTAGCCGAAGGGCGGGCGCCGGCATCCATGGAGCGTCCACAACATTCCTGCTCAAGTGCCCGTTACCGTAAGTAACGGTATTCAAAGGACGTGGGGTAGGCCCTCACTCGAACCATCCTTCCGCAACCGACGGTAAGCAGCATGGAAGTCAAATTGCTAATGAGGAGTGAGGCGTAGCCCGCCTGAGGTGGACCAGAATGATAACCGAAAAAGTCGCCCCAACAACGAACTCCACACTCCCTCCACTCGCTGCATCACTTGAAATCTCCGAGGACGAGATCCGAGAGCAAGTTGAAAGGATGTTGGCCTGCGATCTCTTTTCGCGTTCCGAGCGCATGAGTCGATTCCTGCGCTTCACGGTGGAGCAGTATCTGACCGGCAATGCCTCCAACCTGAAGGAGTACTTGATCGGAGTTGAAGTGTTTGACAAACCGGAGACGCTGGACCCGCGGCTGGATCCGATTGTACGAGTAGAGGCGGGTCGGCTACGTGCCAAGCTGCGCGAATACTACGACACTGATGGCCGCGAGGACCAGATCCTGATCGCCTTTCCTCCTCGCACCTACGTACCTTCCTTCCATCGCCGCCAGGTAGCGGCAGAGGCGCCCCGCTTCTCGGCTTTGAACCGCTCAACCGACCGCGCCGCGCAGTCCTCGCTGGCCGTGCTGCCATTTGCCGACCTGAGCCGCACGCAAGACCAGGATTACTTCTGCGACGGACTTACGGAAGAAGTTATCAGCGCGGTCGCCCAGTTGCGCCCGTTGCGCGTGGTCTCCCGCACTTCCACCCTCCAGTTCAAAGGGAAGGCCGACGACGTGCGTCACATCGGGGAACAGTTGAACGTACGCACGGTACTGGAAGGCAGCGTTCGTCGCGTCGACAAGCGGCTCCGCATCACGGTGCTGCTGGTGGATGCAGCGGATGGCTATCACCTCTGGTCTGAGACCTTCGATCGCATCGCCGAGGAAGATATCTTCGCCCTGCAGCGAGAGATCGCGGCGGTCATCTCCACGAAGCTGCGCGAGCATCTCTCCCTGACTGCAGCCAGCGTCCAGTAGGTCGCTGACACGTTGATGAACGGGTAAATTTTCAGGCCGGCCCAAGACGGCCGCGGTAAGATTTGCCCAAAAACGGTTGTTTACCTCTGATTCCGGCCTCCTGCCTCTCTGGCCGCGCGATTGCTCCTTCCCTCCTCTGTGAGGGAAGGAGCTTACGTGAAAACACGATACCTTACAAATGTTTGCCTCGCGGTAGGCTTGAGCCTTTCAATGGCATCCGCGCAATCTCCGCAAAGCGGCCAATCCGGCCAGAGCGGGCAGTCGGGCCAGCGCCGTGGCCAGAGCGGCCAGACGGGTCAATCGGGCCAATCCGGACAGTCGGGCCAAAGCGGCCAATCGGGCCAGACCGGGCGGCAAGGGCAGTCCGGACAGAGTGGCGCCGCCACGCGAGGCGGCGGCCAGGACGCCTCTGGCGGCCAGATGACCGCATCGGACCGTACCTTCGTACGGAAGGCGATGCAGGGAAACATGATGGAAATCGAGATGGCGAACCTGGCGGAGCAGAAGTCCCAGAACCAGGCCGTCAAGCAGTACGCCGATCGTCTGGAAACCGATCACAAGCGCGCTCACGATGAACTGATGCAGATCGCGGGGTCCGGCTCGGAGTCGGGGATGGCGTCGCACGGCGAGCATAAGCAGGGCGAAGGCAAGCAGAACGCGCAGATGAAGCGGCTGAACAACCTGAGCGGGGAGCAGTTCGATCGCGCCTTCATACAGCAGCAGATCCAGCACCATCGCAAGGACATTCAGGATCATGAGCGCGTCGCAAACAGTGCCAACGCGAACCCGACCCTGAAGTCTTTCGCAGAAAAGCAACTGCCCGCCCTGCGCGAGCACCTGAGGATGGCGCAGGAGATCCAGACGCAGATGTCCGCCGGCCGGCAGGGGTCGGCGTCGGAGAAACGCGGTCAGTAATGGCGAAGCGCAAGATTCCGGGCAACGCCGCGCAGAAGCGGAAGAAAACGGACACGCCGGTCACTCGCGGCAAGAACGCCGCGGGCCAAACCAACGGGCAGTTTGAGCAGGACCCCAAGCGGCGCTCGGGTAACTTCGAGGCCGCCGGCGAAGCTCCTCGGATGATCAAGTAGCAAGGCGTGCAGGGGCCGGGCGGCAAAGAGCGTCCGGCCCAGTCTCGCGCCAGACGTCTGGTACGTCCCGGCCATGATGGCGAACGTCTACTTCATTGGGCCCCGGCAAGGTCCCTGGACGATGGTCGACGCGGGTACGCCGGGTTCAGCGGCGTGGCTGCGGTCCGCCGCCCAATCCTGCTACGGCGACCGGCCGCCGGAGGCGATCCTGCTCACGCACGGGCATTTCGACCACGTGGGCGCCATCGACGAGCTGGCCGAAGACTGGGACATTCCGATCTATGCGCATCGCCTCGAGCATCCGTACCTGGATGGGCAATCGGACTACCCTCCCTGCGATCCGACGGTCGGCGGCTTTATGGCCCAGCTGTCACGCTTGTTTCCCCACCACGGCTACAATTTCGGCGGGAGGTTGCAGCCTCTGGGAGACGAGCCGATCGCCGGCTGGAAGACCGTCGCCTCGCCCGGGCACACCGCCGGGCACGTCTCGTTCTTCCGGGAACAGGACCGTACGCTGATTGTCGGCGACGCGTTCGTGACAGTGAATCAGAACAGCTTTGCGGAACTGCTCTCGCAGCACCGGCAGTTCTTCTGCCCGCCTCCCTATCTGACGCAGGACTGGGGCATGGCCATCGATTCCATCGTGCGATTGGCTGAGTTGCGTCCTCACACGGTTGCGGCCGGACATGGGCTGCCGATGAGCGGCGAAGCCGTACCCCACGGCCTGCTGCGATTCGCCGCGCGCGTTCAGCCGCCGCGCGAGGGGCGTTACGTCAATCAACCAGTGGTGGCGACGGAAACAGGACTGGCGTACATTCCCCCCGGCCGATTCGATCCGGCGCCCGCTCTATTCGCCGCTGGAGTGGCCGTGGGGTTGGCCGGCACCCTGTACGCGCGACGACGGGCTCGCGGCTAGGATCGCCTTCATGCGGCCTTCGATGTAGGGCCCCATCTCCTGGTGGGTGAGAATATACAGGCGGCGCTGGCGGATCCCGTCGAGCACGGCATCCGCTACCGCTTCCGGGGGAATTCCTTCCGCCACGCCTTTGGCAATCTCCTCCATCTGCTTTTGCTTCTCCGCCGGGAGGGGGCCCAGGGCGGCCCACTCCGCGGCTAGCTCCCCGGGAACGTTGCGCACCTCGGCGATGCGCGTGGCAACGTAGGCCGGGCACAGAACCGAGACTCCCACGTCGGCTTGCCCTGCTTTGAGTTCCAAGGCGAGCGCCTCAGAAAGCGCAACCACGCCGAACTTTGAGATCCCGTACGGCGCCGCAAAGGGGAATGCTACCAGGCCCGCGGCTGAAGCGGTGTTCACAATGTGCCCTTCCTCCTGCTTCAGCAGGATCGGCACGAACACCCGCACACCATGGATCACGCCTTGCAGATTCACTCCCAGCGTCCAATCCCACGCTCGCGGGGAGATCTCCCACATGGGGCCGAAGCCGCCCGCAACACCCGCGTTATTGCACACGATGTGCGCCGCACCGAAGGCCCGGAGCGTTTGCTCCGCCAGACGCTCGACGTCGTCGAACCGCGCCACGTCGGTTCGTACCGCCAGCACCTCCGCGCCCTCGGCTGAAAGAGTATCCCTCGCCCTCTCGAGCTCGGCCTGTTCAATGTCGGCAAGGACAATCCGGCAGCCCTCGCGCGCCAGCCGTCGAGCCAGGGCGAAGCCGATGCCGCTCGCGCCGCCCGTCACCACCGCGACTCTGCCCTTGAATTGTTCCACTCGTTATCTCCCTCTCAATGCCGCTACCGCGCGCGCGAGCATCGCACGAACCTGTTCGCGCTGCTCATCGTCGCGGTACGGCCTCCGGGGCCAGAAGAACCCCTTCATGCCGTCTCCCCGCGACCTCGGCATCACGTGCACGTGCAGATGCGGCACGGTCTGGCTCACACGATTATTCACCGCCACGAAGGAACCCTGGGCGCCCAATCCGCTTTCCACGGCACGGCCGATCAGGCGCACCGCCGCCAGGAGCGGCGCCGAAAGATGGTCGGGAAGATCGAGCAGCGTGTCCGCGTGCGTCTTCGGAACCACCAGGGTGTGCCCATGAAAGACCGGCCCGATGTCGAGGAATGCGAGCACCTGCTCGTCCTCATAAACCACCGAGGCCGGAACCTCCCCGGCGACGATGCGGCAAAACAGACAGGCGCTCACTGCTGTTTCTCCGCGGCTACGATCTCCTCCAGCTTGCGCTTCACGTCGCCCTCCAGCCACACCCCGTCACACTGCGCGCACACCCAGGCAGGCACGTTGTCAAAGACGAAGAGTTCCTCTCCCTCGCGAATCTCGTGCGTAATGAGCTTCTGAACCAGCCCGCCGCCGCATACCGCGCATCGCTCGCCAGTACCGCTCAAGGAATTATCCTTTGGCCGCCGTCTGCGTGCGACGCGCCTCGCGGACTTCCTTGATCAGCGGGCCGTAGACTTCCTTATCGAAAGGCGGGCACCCCGTCGCCCATTGCCCGAGCGGGTGATCCTTCTGGCGCATCAGCCAGGTGCAGTACGTGAGGGTCTTGCATACGCGCCGCTCATCGAGTTCCCCCCTGGTCAACGCGTCGACGGCGAACTCCGGATAGGCCAGCGCACCCCGCCCAATACCGAGGAAACGGATGTGGCCCCGATCCAGGTTGTAGGCGCCGGCATTCAGGCAGTATTTCTGCAGCCAACTGTACCCGGTTCCCACGATCGGCAGGTCGGGATAGGCGTGCTGCAGTTGGGCCGCGATGCGGAAGTGCCGGTCCACTCCCTCGAGCGGGTGCTCGGGTTGTTCGTAATTCCCGTCATCGGGCTTTTCGAAGGGGCGGCCGATGTGCGGATTGTAGTAGGGACAGGCCAGGGAGATGTTCAGCAGTTCCACTCCCCAGTCGCGGAACCAGCCGACGGCCTGCAACGGCTCCGAGAGGTCCTCCACCATGGGGTTCGCCGTGCTCACGCCGAAGCCCCAAGGATACGGGACGGGATAGTCGAACGGCACGCCGGCGCCGGTGGCAGGGTCGCGCCGGAAGGGAATGCCGTCGAAGACGCTGAGCCGCATGCAGAGCATGAGCTGCCGCCCGTACTTCGCGCGGATCTTCCCCAGAACATTTCGGATGATCCTGGTCCGATTCTCGAGCGATCCTCCATAGCGGCCCTCGCGGGTCTTCGCGCCGAGCAACTCGCTGAGCAGGTAGCCGTGAGTCACCTTCAGATCGATGGCGCGAAATCCCGCCTGGAGCGCCAAGCCAGCCGCGGACACATAGTCGTCCTCCAGGCGCTCCAATTCGTCATCCGTAATAACCGGGTACCCGCGGTCCACGCCGGTCTTCTCGTCTACGAGGGGATTGTGGTAAGCAATGATACGCCGCGGCACGCTGTAGCGACCGGAGTGCGTCAACTGCAGGGGAGCGATGACGTCGTCAGCCGTGCCGAAACGCTCGCGGTGAACGCGCAGCGTGAGTTCGAGCAAGCGGGCGAAATCGGCCACGTTGCCGGGATGGATGTACAACTGGCGGGTGTTGGCGCGCCCTTCCTGCCGAACCGCCGTCGCCTCAAACCAGATCAGCTTCGCCCCACCGCGTCCGAAGCGTTCGTAGCGGCGGAACGTCAACTCGCCGGGGCTGCCGCCCAGGTCGCCATCGCAGCCCTCCATGGGGTGAATGGCAAGGGAGTTCCCCGCCGTCGCCTGTCCCACCGCAACCGGCCGAGCCAATATTGCCTTGATGCGCTCGGCGCTGTCCTCGAAATGAATGTGGGCTGTCCCGACCTGGCTAGTGCTCTGTCGCAGCTCGTCGAGCGTCTTGTACGTGAAGTGTCTCATCTCGTCTTGATGAACCCGGCAGCGACAGAATGGCAACCGCACCCACGGCCGCCAGCACAAAAACAATCTGCAGCGCGAGTTCGTAATTTCCCAGGGAATCGTGGATGCGCGAGACCAGCAGCGGGCACCAGGTCTGACCGATGGTATCCGCGGGAAGAATCACGGCCATGGCTCGCGCCAGCGAATTCACGCCGAAGCGCTCTGCCGCCATCAGCGGTATCAACATGTAGTCCGCGCCCATGCCGAAGCCGAAAAGAACGGCGAACACGTAGACAAACTGAGGCTGGTCCGGAGTGACGAGAAACAAGAGCGGAATGGTACCCGCCACCAGCAAGTAGGTGACTGCCATCACGACTTTCTTGTTGTACTTGTCGGCCAGATATCCCATGAACAGCCGCCCGGCGATACTCGAAAACAGGATGCACAGCGTGGCGTTGGCGAAGAGGTTGTTGAGTACCGCCTGGTCCTTGAAGCCATGCTCGAGGAAGACCAGTTTCATGTGCTGGTTGATGGAGCCGATGGCGCCGATGGAGCAGACGCTTCCGATCATCAGCAGCCAGAAGGCCCGCTGCCCGAGCATCTCGCCGAACGGACGCGGAGGCGCCGGTGACGCGGCAACCGCCGGTGCGGGGTCGCCGTCGGGGTACTGGCCAAGGTCCGACGGACGGTCCTTCATGCCGAACAGAGCCAGCGGCCATGCCAGGAGCATCAACGCCCCGATGACGATCAGCGCGGTGTGAAAGTCGAACGCCGCCGTGAGCGGATTGGCGATGAACTTAGCGGAGATACCGCCGAAGACCCCCACGCCGAGATACACGACGGCCATCGCCTTACCGCGCATGCGCCGGAACCACTGCGACACGATCACCTGATGCGGAATCGGCCCCGAGAAGATGTAGCCGACAATGTAGACGAACCACAGGGCGTAGTAGGTGAGCAGGTCGCCCTTCATGAGACCGAAGCCGAGGAACCCGAGGCCGGTGAAGCCGGTTCCGATGAGGATCATCTTCCGCGGGCTGAAGCGATGGGCGAGCAGCGGCCCTACCCACAGCGTCAGCAGCGCGGCGAGCGGAAAGCCGAACGTCGTCTCCGTTGTCGACCAGCCGAAGGTCTTCTTGTAATAGTCGTAGAAGAAGGGACCGCCGTAATACGGAATGCCGACGGCGATTCCGAACGTGAAGAAGGCGAGGACAGTGATCCACCAACCGAAGAACTTCTGCTTCATGGAGACGAGACTCCCGCGTCCGATATGACCTCCTACGTATATCACGGCCCGCGTTTCGCGATGCTGGCTCTCTTCTTCGTCCACGGCTTCGTGTATGCCGCCTGGGTCTCGCGGATACCCTCGATCCAGGCCCGGCTGGGGCTTACCACCACCGAACTCGGCCTCGTCCTGCTTGGCTTCGCGGCCGGTGCAATTCCCGCCATGGTGCTTTCCGGAGCGGTCTCCGCGCGCCACGGAAGCCGCCCGGTGCTCGCGGCGGCAACCCTCGCCTTCTGCGCCGCGTTGCCCGGCATGGCTCTCGCCGGGAACGGCCCCCTGCTGTTTGCCGCCCTCGTGCTGTTCGGGGCGGCGGGAGGCTCGATGGACGTAGCGAAAAACGCTCACGCCTCCGAACTCGAGCGCTTGGCCGGCGGCTCCTTCATGTCCACCTTTCACGCCTTCTTCAGCCTGGGAGCCATGGCCGGCGCGGGCATCGGCGCTCTCGCGGGTGGCGCGGGCGTCGCGCCCGTGCCGCATCTGTCGGTCGCCGCCGCCGCCGCGGGAGTTGTCGCGATGGTTGCGGCGCGGCGCCTGCTGCCCGCCTCCACTGACGCCCAGCCGCACGGGACCGTCCTTGCCAAGCCATCGCGCGCACTCCTCGCCCTCGCGGCCTTCGCGTTTGCGATGGTGTTGAGCGAAGGCGCGATGGCCGACTGGAGCGCGGTCTACCTGGGCCGGGTGCTCCTGGCGGAGCCAGCCGTGGCGCCACTTGGATACGCGTGCTTCTCGGCGGCGATGACTGCCGGTCGCCTGGGGGGAGATCGGTTGTCACTCCGTCTCGGCCGGGTAACAACGGTTCGCGCGGGCACGCTGCTGGGCGCCGCCGGCCTCGTCGTTGCCCTGCTGGCGTCAAGCCCGCTCCAAGCGCTCGCCGGCTTCGCGGCTGTGGGAGCAGGCTTTTCCGTGGTGGTGCCCCTGATCTTCAGCGCCGCTGCCCGCCGCGCCTCTTCAGCGGGGGTCGGTATGGCAACGGTCGTGACCGCCGGCTATGCGGGACTGTTGACAGGCCCGCCGCTCATCGGCGCCCTGGCTGCCGCCACCTCGCTCCGGACCGCGCTCTTCCTCCCTTCCGGGCTGGCTCTGGTGGGTTTCGCGCTGGCCTCCCAGACTGCTGACCCGGAGAGGGTTCGCGCTGTCCCTGCACTATCTGAGCGATGACCGCCAAATCCACCAAGCGCAAGCCAACCGGCCGATCGAAGCCTGGCCGCAAGCCGGCGCCCGGCAAGCCGGGGCGCGCGGTAAACGAGCCCGCGAGACCGCACTCGCCGTTCCCGTGGAACGGATCGCCCGCCGGATCTTCCTCGTCCGCGACCACAAGGTGATGTTCGATGCCGACCTTGCGGCCCTGTATGGAGTACCGACCAAAGTACTCAATCAGGCAGTCCGCCGAAACCTCGACCGATTCCCGGAGGACTTCATGTTTCAGCTTACGGAAGACGAAAGCGAAACTTTGAGGTCACAATTTGTGACCTCAAACGAAGTGTCCGAAGGGCCATTTTTCAATGCTTCCAAAGCGTCCGGCCGTTTGAGGTCACAATCTGTGACCTCAAAAACCGACGCTCGCGGCGGCCGTCGCTACCGCCCATTCGTCTTCACCGAACACGGCGTGGCGATGCTCTCCTCGGTGCTCAGCAGCGATCGCGCGGTCCAGGTCAACATCCTGATCGTCCGCGCGTTCGTCCGGCTTCGGAAAGTCCTTTCCTTGAGTTCCGACCTGGGTGACCGGCTGGCCGACCTCGAAGAGAAATACGCCCATCACGACGAGAACCTGAAGGTCGTCTTCGAAACGCTCCACCAACTGCTTCAGCCGGAGCCAACACCTCCGCGACGCCGTATCGGGTACCGCGTCGACAGCGACTAGCCTCCCTCCGGGAGGCCCATCCGTGCTTGAATAACAGTTCATGACCAGTAAGCTCGATGCCTCCCGCCTCGAAGCGCTGCTTGAGTCCGCGCAGCTTCTGCAGAGCTCGCTCGAGCTGGACACCGTCCTCAAGCACCTGCTGCGAACGGTGATGGGCAGGCTGTTGGCGCGGCGCGGCTTGATTGCCGTGCGGCGCCCGGAGGGCACTCTCCAGCTGGCGCTGGTCCGCGGCGCCAGCATGTTATCCGCGGGCGCCGAATACATTGAAGAGGCGGCGCAGGCGGCCGGCATTGAGCGTGTCCTCCCGATTGGAAACCCGGCAGAGCCAACCGGTCTGTTGGGCCTCGGCGCCTACAACAAGAACGTCGAAGCGGAAGAGTCGGAGTTCATCGAAGCACTCTTGGGGCTCGCGGCCAGCGTCATTTCGAACGCGCAAGCACTCGAGTCGGCGCGGCACGCGAACCAGGCGCTCGACCAGCGGCTTCAGGAACTGCGCGCTCTCCTCGACCTCGGCCGCGGCCTCGCCGCCACGTTTGAGCCCGAGGAAGTGGCGCGCCTGGCTGCACTCACGATCGCGGGACGCTGGGCTGTCTCCAAGTACGCGGTCGTCGCGTGGCGCGAGGGGCAGCCGCTGGTCCTGCGGCAGAAGGGACTCGACCTTTCCAACCCGGAGCCCTGGAAGCTCCAGGTTGCATCGCTGTCCGACGCCCTTATCGCCTCCGGTGAGGGCGATCCTCCGGTTCCAGCCGGGTCTCTGCTTCTGCCCATTCGGGCCAACGAAGCCACCTTCGGGCTGCTGGTAGCCGGCCCGCGGCTGCGGGGAGCCACTTACAGCGAGGCCGATATCGAGTTCGGCACCGGTCTTGCCGCGCAGGCAGCCGTCGCCCTGGACAACGCCTGGAACTTCAAGGAGACCGTTCTCAAGCGACAGTTGGAGAAAGAGCTGACGCTGGCCGCGAGTATTCAGAACAACCTGTTTCCCGCGAAGCTGCCTGATCTCGCGGGATTCGAGATCGCGGCGCGCAACCGCCAGGCGCGGCAGGTGGGAGGCGACTACTACGACGCCCTGCCCATCACCGGGCCCGGCGCGGACCAGCCCCATCTGTTCTGCGTGGCGGACATCTCCGGCAAAGGACTTTCGGCGGCGCTTCTCATGTCCACAATCCAAGCGACGCTGCGCGCCCTGCTCGCCCCGTCCACGCCGCTGCTCGAAGTCGCCGGCCGCGCCAACGACCTCCTTTACGCCACCACTCCCGCCAATAAGTTCGCCACGGCTTTTCTGGTCGCCCTCGACCCTCGCACCGGCGCTTTCCGCTATGTCAACTGCGGGCATAACGCCGCTGTTCTTCTTCGCGCATCCGGCGAGCATGAACTCCTGGACGGGCCGGGCCTGGCGCTTGGGCTCTTTCCGAAGCGTACTCAGGCTGAGCTCGACGGCTCGCTTTGTCCGGGCGATATCCTTGTCATCTACAGCGATGGCGTCACCGAAGCACAGAACCTCGCGGAAGACGAGTTCGAGATGGACCGCCTGGTGGACTGCCTCCGCCGCAACAGTGGCTGTCCGGCGCGCGATATCGTCGACTGCATCTTCGCCGAGATCGACGCGTTCGCCGGGGGCGCTCCCCAGTTCGACGACATCACGCTCATGGTAGTGAAAAGGACATGCTCGCCCGCCTGATCGACCGCCTCTTTCCCGGCCGTTTGCTGACGGTGCGCGAGCGCCGGCTGTGGCTGGCGGCGATCCTGATGGCTCCGCTGGCCCTCCTGCCTGGCCTTTTCGCGGACCCTCCCGCCATCTTCGGCGGGGTCAAGCGCCTGGATCACGACCGCGCCGGACTGGTTGCCATCGCGCGCAAGCACCTTTCTCAGATGGGCGTGTCTACGGAAGGCTGGTCCGACGGGCTGCGCTTTACCGAGGACATCGACGTCGAGCGCTATCTCTTACACCGTGACCGTGAATGGGCCGCCAGGCTGCGTAAGCACGCGCCCGCCGTCGCCGCACTGATCACCTTCCGCCAGCGCGACGGCCGCTCCGCGGCGGAAGTCTACCTGGACATTCACGGCAACGTAACGGGGCACTCCCTCACCTTGAGGGACTCGAGCGCCGCGGACACGCCCTCGGATCGCCCGCCTCTGGAGATTGCACAAGAGGCACTGGCCTCCGCGCTCGGAGCCGACCTCGCCTCATTCCGCTTCCCCGCACCCGAGATCAGCACGCTGGGGCGTGAAGGCGGGGTGGTCGCGCAGCGCTTCGTCTGGCGAAGCGTGCCGCCGGGAATGCCGGAGCTCGAGGCGTCCTTCCGCGTCGATGTGCGCGGAGCGCGGCCGTTGGCCTTGCGGGGGGAGCTCAAACTCGACCCTCAGTACGCCGCCGCCCATCGCCCCAATCGCGCGGTGGAAACGGCTGTGGGCTGGTTCTTCGTGGCCTACATCGTGCTGCTCTCCATCGCCGTGCTCGTGCGCTACTTCAAGCGCACTCTGCAAAAGGAGATTTCGCACGTACGCACCTTCGGCATCGCCGCATTCGTCGGCACGGCCTTCTTCCTCTATGCCACGGCCAGCGATCAGTTGCGCGCTGTCTCCGACGCCACCGGAGCCCCGCTGATCGTCTTCTACATCATCATCGGCCTGGTGTACTTGATCATGGGCCTGCTGATCGGTGCCGCGTACGCCGCGAGCGAAGGGGAACTGCGAGAGCTGTACCCGGGCAAGCTTACCTCTCTCGACTCCGTCCTCAGCAATCGCCCGCTGTCGAGGAACGCGGCCGCTTCGGTCATCCTCGGCGTCGTCGTCGCCGCGTGGATGGTTCTTCTGTACGAGGCCATCCGCCGAGCGACGCCCTCGCCCCCGAGTATCGGCGGCGGCGAAATGCTGGGCTTGTTCGTATACAGCCGCTTTCCGAATCTCGTTGCGCTCGCCACGCTGCCGATCGGCGCCATTATGGAGAGCCTGACGCTGCTGCTGCCCCTCGCCATTTTCCAGCGGTTCTTCAAGAGCCGGCGTGCCCTGTTATGGGTTGTAGCGCCGCTGGCCCTGGTGGCCTCCCTCGGCTTCACGCTCGCGCAGGCTTCGCAGGCCGGCGCGCCCTTGGCAACGGGGATCATGCTGTCGGCAATTAAGACCGCGGGCCTCTTCGCCGCCTTCTTCTGGGTGGATCTGCTCGCCGCCATCGTCACCCACAGCGTCTTCAGCCTGGTTACGTTTCTGCTGCCGGTAGCCCGCATCACACCCTCCGGCAGCCTGGACGCGTTGCTGCAGGGGGCCATCGCACTGGTGGGGATCGCGGTGTACATCGTCGCCTTGTTTCGCGCCCGGCCCGTCCGCGATGAGGAAGTCCGCCCGCTCTACGCACGATTTCTGGCCGAGCGCCTTTCCCTGGAATCCGAAGTCGCCGCGGCTCGGGAGGCGCAGCTGCGGTTACTTCCCGTGAAGCCCCCGGAGATCGACGGCCTCTCCATATCCGCCATCTGCAAGGCAGCCGACGAAGTCGGCGGCGACTACTATGATTTCTTTAAACTGGGGCCGCGGCGATTGGCCCTGGTGGTCTCCGACGGTGGGCGCCGCGGTCTGGCGACAGCCCTCTCCATCGCGGTAGCAAAAGGCTACCTGATGGAAAAGGCGCAGGCCTCGTCTGACCCCATTGCAACGCTCTGCTCGCTCCGCACCGCCTTGGGCGACCTCGCCGACCCCCGCGGTGGGTTCTGTTTCGCCATCATCGATGCCGCCGAAGGCATGCTGCGCTACGCCCGCACCGGCGATACACCCCGCGTGCTGGTGGAGGCCGGGGCCTCACTGGTGGAAGCACCGTCCGGTAAGGACGCCGCGGTAATCGAAGGCAGCGCCCGCCTGTCACCCAGCCTCCGCCTCGTTTTCTACACCGACGGCTTGAGTTCGCGCCTCGCTCGTGCCTCGGCCGGCGCCTCCGACCGCTGGCTCCAACAGGTCTTCGCATGGCACCGGAACGCTTCTGCGACCGAACTCGGGGAAGCCCTCGTACAGGAGCTGTTCTCCTCCATCAAGGGTCCGCGCGCCGCCCGTCTCGACGATGATCTGACGCTCATTGTGATCCGCGCGGAGGGCGCCGGCGCCCACCGGCAGGAGCAAGTGGCATGAGCCGTGGACGGTGGTTGTGCGCCGCCGGGGCCGCGGCCGCCGGTCTCATTGCGCTGCAGTTGCTGCCCGCGCGCGTCGACCCCTTGCCGCCGCAGGGCTACCGCATGGATCGCGAGAGCGCCATCCAACGGGCGCGCGCCGTCAGTCTCAAATTCGGCGTCGACGCCACCCATTGGCGTCCTCTCGTCGAATCCGACCTGGACGCCGGCGTTGCCGATTGGAGCCGAACGTATGCCCGAGACGATTCGGACCGCCTGAAAACCCCCTTCTTCGTCACCGTGCTGCTCACGGCTCCCGCCTCCGAACGGAAAGTCCGGATCGTCCTTGGCGCCACGGGCGGTTTGCAGTCCTACGCCGAAGAGAATGGCGCCGGCAGCCGGAAGAGCTCCCGGGACGCTGCGACCGTGGCCGCCGACGCTTTGGCGGAGATGACAGGCAAGCAAGCTCCCTCGTTCCGCCCCACCACTACCGCCGCGCGCGCCCGCGACGCGCTGGACTTTGTTTGGGAAGCGCCGTCCTCGCGGCCCGAACTGAACACCTGGACCGCAAGAGCCTCGGTGGGTCCCGAAGGTCTCCGGTCCTGTTCGATCGACGCGAACTTCGCCGCCCGCATCCGTGAGGAGCGCGTGTCGTCCCGCGCGGCGCTGACGCTCCTGGACGCGGTCGGCGCAGCGATCTTCCTGATCCTGTTCTCCGTCGCGCTGATTCTCTCCGTCTTCGCCTGGATTCGCCGCCGGCTCTACCGGCCGTTGCTGTTTGCCGGCGCCTTCATCGGCGCGGCTTCGTTCATCCTCGACGTCTACTTCGGTTCGGCCGGCGACGCGCAGGCGATCCGCACCGCCGGGTCTCAGATGGCTGCCGGGCTGCTACTTGGCGTCCTCATCGGCACCATCGCCTGGGCGTGCCCCGCCGCTGTGGGCGAGGCCTGGACGCGCACCGTGATCCCCTGCGCCTGGAAGAGCCTTGTCGCTGCGTCCTCCGGAGCGCTGCGGGCACGAATCGTGGGTTCCTCCGCCGCGTCGGGATTCCTGTTCGGGATTCTGGGAGCAGCCGTTCCCTTTGTCGTCCTCTTTCTGTTTCCGGCCGCCTCCTGGAGCAGCTTCGCCGAGGCGCAGCTCGCCAGCCCTTGGCCCGCGCTCGAGTGGCTCTTCCCGCCCGTTCCCCTCACCCCGCTCGCCACAGTCGCGTTCCTCATCCCGCTGATTTCGGCAAAGGTACGCTGGCTTCCGGTCGCCGTGGCACTGCAGTTCGCCGTGGCCTGGTTGGCCGAACTCAATTCTCCCTGGCTTGAGGGAAACACCTCCGCCGTGCTCCTCGTCGCCGCGGCGGGCGCAATGCTCGTGGTAGCCGTCTTTCGCGCGTATGACGTGTTGACCGCCCTGTTGGTGGTGTCTGTATCTCGTGCCATCCTCTTCTCGCTTTGGTACGCCGCCACCGCATCGCCCGCGCTGAGGGGTTCGGCCGGGACTATGCACGTGTTACTAGGAGCGGTCTTCGTTGCATCCCTCGTCATTGCCTGGCGCGGGCGGGAGGTGGCCGAGGACCTTCGCGCGCCCGACTCCGAGTTAGAGCCCGTGTCCCAGCGCGAGCGGCTGAAGTCGGAGTTCTCCCTCGCCCGGGAAGCGCAGCAACGCATGCTGCCCGCCACCGCGCCCTCCGTTCCGGGGATGGAAATTGCCGCCGTTTGCCAGCCGGCGCGCGAGGTCGGCGGCGACTTGTATGACTACCTCCGCCTTGCCGACGGACGGCAAGCCTTCATCGTTGCCGACGTCTCAGGCAAAGGGATGCCCGCCGCGCTTTACATGACCCTGACGAAAGGCCTCCTCGCCGCGGCAAGTGAGGAGTGCGACGACCTCGCCGAGATCGCTTCCCGCCTTAATCGGCACCTTCGCGAAGCGGGCCGCCGCCGCGTCTTTGTGACCGCCGCGCTCGCCGCCGCCGATCCCCGCAGCGGCGCACTCGAATATGTTCGCGCCGGACACAACCCGGTCGTCTGGTGCAGCCCGGCGCGGGGCTTCACGCGCCTGGTGCGGCCGAACGGCATGGGCCTCGGCGTGGGCCCGCCGGCACTGTTCGCGAAGACGCTCGAGATGGAGCGCATCGAGATGGCCGAAGGCGACTCCGTCGTGCTCTACTCCGACGGTGTGACGGAGGCGATGAACGCCGCTCTCGAACTCTATGGCGAGGAGCGCCTGGAACGCGCCGTCGCCGCCGCCGCCGCTCTTGACGCGCACGGAATCCGCCAGGCGATCCTGGCCGACCTGAAGGGATTCCTGGCCGGCGAACCGCCTCAGGATGACGTCACCGTTCTGGTCCTGAAGGCCGCACGCGCCGGCGCGGTCTCCGAACGGGAACACGCTGGTGCTGCTACTCTAGGGAAAACTCAACCTCTGACGGGAGATCCCACGCTTGGCTAACGCGTTCGTCGTTCATCGGTCGCAGCAGGACGGGCTCATCGTGCTGGCCCTCGACGGCTTCCTGGACGCCCACACCGCGCCGTTGTTTGAGAAAGCCATCCAGCAGGAAATTGAGGCCGGGCACCTGCGAATCATCGCCGACTGCGACAAGCTGACCTACATCTCTTCCGCCGGCCTCGGCGTCTTCATGAGCTTCATCGAGGAAGTGCGCGAGCAGGGAGGCGACATCAAGATCTGCCGCGTGCCTCCCAAGGTGCGCCAGGTCTTCGACATCCTCGGCTTCCCGGAGCTATTCGACATCCTTGAAGACATTCCTGGAGCCGTGCAGAAGTTCTCCCAGCCGCAGTCCCAGAGGTGATTCACATGTCATCATTCGAACGGCGCTTTTCCCTTCACGTCCCTTCTTCGACGGAGAACCTCGCCATGATTCGCGACTTCGTCTCGAGCGTCGGGTCCCAAGCGGGGCTGGCCGACAGCGACCGTTCCAAAGTCGAACTGGCCGTCGACGAGGCCTGCGCGAATGTCATCGAGCACGCCTACGGCAAAGACGTTACAAAAGACGTCATCGTGCGTGCGACCATCGACACCGACCAGATCATCATAGAAGTGATCGACACGGGCAAGGGATTCGACCCCGGCGGTGTGGAGCAGAAAGATCTGGACCGGCTCGTCCGGGAACGCCGGTCGGGCGGCCTTGGCATGCGCATGATGAAGGCGCTCATGGACGAGGTGGTGTACCAGATCGTGCCTGGCGAGAAGAATGAACTGCGTATGGTGAAGCGCCTGCGAAAGGAAGGTGAAACGGCCTAGGGGATCTCCCGCGTCGGAGTTTTTACCGGGCAATTTCTACAGCAAGGAGGCCCTGTCGAGGAATCGAAAGGGTGGAGCAGCCGGGATGAAAGTCGCCTGAACACGGCATTCCACTTGCTCAGGCACAAGCGACGCGCTCCGGAAGGTGGCGCCGGAAGCCACCGCACACGGACCCCGGGATGAGTCCGGCGGCGTGCGGATTTTGAGGGAGGACAGCATGCGATTCAACTGGATGGGCGGGGCTTTTGCCTTTTTCATCGGCCTCGCTACCCTGGGTTTGGCGGAAGAGAAGGGAGTGCGGCGCCTGGAGACCGTGAACTGGGACCCGGTGAAGCGTGAACTTACCTGGACCGTTTCGAATGGCAGTAAGAATGCCGCCGGCAAGTATGAAGCGGGCCAAAAGAGCACGTACCGCATCGACATGGACGGCGCAACGATGAGCGTGGGTGGAGAGACGCGCCGTTTCAGCAAGCAGGAAGCCTCCAGCGTCACCGGCCTCATGCAGTTGATCGCCACCTATGCTGTCGAGTCGACCATCTGGTGGGAGAAGGGTTACGGCGAGAAGGTCACCGGAGGCGAGCGCGTCGAGTACCGCGCCCCTTCCCGCGATCGCTGTGAGGCCCCGACCCTGGTTCTCGCGTCCTATCAACCGCGATAAATTCATCGGCGGTTTCGTAGCAGGCTGAGCAGCCAGCCGATCGCTGGATCGCTCTGTACCTGCGCGTGCCACGCTACCCGCGTCGCAAACACGGGCAGCGGCAGCGGGCAGTCTTGCACCTCCAACCGCAGCCGGGAAGCCAACGCTGACGCGAGGCTTTCCGGCACAGTGGCAATCAGGTCCGTCCCCGCCACGGTATGCATCACCGTAAGGAAGTGCGGCGATGCCAGTCGGAGATTTCGCCGCAATCCGCGTGCAGCCAACTCCTGGTCGATCAGGCCCCAGGGCTCCGGCTTGTAGATGACGGCGGCGTGAGGCGCCGCTGCGTACTCTGCGAGGGTCAGCGGCCGCCCGGCGAGCGTGTGCCCACGCCGCATCACCACCACGTGCTGCTCCTCCGCCAGCGTCTCCAGCCGTGTCATCTCATCCACCGAGCGGGCATCGGGAAAAAAGCCGATCGCCAGATCGATGGCGCCCGTCCGCAGGTCTCCCTCGGGCAGCACGAAGAGGGCATCCAGCCGCTTCAGTTGTACCCGAATGCCCGGGGCGTCTTCCAGCGAGAACCCCATGAGTTTCGGCGCCAGCAGCCACTCGGCGTGGTCGGAAAGCGCGATGCGGAATGTCCTCGTGCTGTTCTTGGGGTTGAAGTCCTGCCCGCCGTCGAGCGCGCGCCGGAACTGATCGAGCCCGGCACGGACCAGGCCCGCCATTCGTTCCGCGCGCGGCGTGGGCGCCACGCCCCCCGGAGCGCGCACGAACAGCGGATCGTCCAGCAGCCCGCGCAGCCGCGCTAGGGCATTGCTCATTGCCGGCTGGCTAAGCCCCAGCCGCCGGGCTGCCCGGCTGACGTTGCGCTCCTCGAGCAGCGCCTCAAGCGCCAGCAGCAAGTTGAGGTCGACCGCTTGCAAATTCATGGCGTGAATAGTTATTGTCAGTGTTATCCATCGAACGAATGGAAGGCAATCTCGTCAGTATTGTCATGACCACACGAAGATTTTGGATCGCCCTGGCCGCCCTGTCGGCGGCGGCCTTCGCTCAGCCCGCCATCCCCGATACGCCCGCCGGGCGCGTGATGGGCAACTGGCTGGAATCGTTTAACTCGGGGGATAAAGAGAAGATCCTCGCCTTCATGTCCGTTCACGAACCGGAGCGCAAGGCGCAGGTGGATGAGACACTCGGCTTCCGCAAGCAGACCGGCGGCTTCCAATTGCTGCGCATTCGCAAGTCCGAGCCCCGCGACATCGAGGCCATCGTAAAGGAAGTGGCCGGCGAGAACACCGCGCTGATGGTTCTCTCCGTCAGCGAAGCGGATCCGCCCGTCATCACCCGGCTGGGCCTGCGCGTACTGTCGCCGGATGAGGCCTCCGATAAGCCGGTGCAACAGCTCAGCGAGACGGACGCTCTCGCCGGGTTGGCCAAGGAGGCGCAGGCCCGCGCCGAGAAGGACGCCTTCGCCGGAGCATTCGCCGTCGCCCGCCACGGCAAGATCCTGGCGCAAGGTGCGTACGGGCCGGCCAACCGCGAGAAGAAGATCGCCGCGGACATCGACACCCAGTACCGCATCGGCTCCATGAACAAGATGTTCACCGCGGTGGCGGCGCTGCAGTTGGTGGAGGCGGGTAAGCTCTCACTGGACGCGCCGATCGGCACGTACCTCAAGGACTATCCGAACAAGGACGTGGCCGCCAAGGTCACGCTGCGGCACCTGCTGTCCCACACCGGCGGAACCGGCGACATCTTTGGGCCCGAGTTCGACAAGCATCGTCTCCAGTTGAAGACGCTCGACGATTACGTGAAGCTGTATGGCACGCGTGCCCTCGAGTTTGAGCCGGGCGCCAAGTGGCGCTATTCAAACTACGGCTTCCTGCTGGCTGGTGTATTGATTGAGAAGGCCAGCGGCAAGAGCTATTACGATTACGTCCGCGAGAAGGTCTTCAAGCCAGCCGGCATGACCCGTACCGATTCGCTCCCTGAGACCGAGCACGTCGAGAAGCGCTCCGTCGGCTACATGAAGCGAGGCGGACAGTGGCTTCCCAATACGGACACTCTGCCGTTTCGCGGAACCAGCGCCGGCGGCGGCTACTCCACTGTGGGCGACCTCGTACGCTTCGCCCAAGCGCTTGAGTCCGGGAAGCTGCTGAGCAAGAAGATGCTGCAGGAAGCCACCTCGCCGCAAGGCGGCAAGGCCGGCGGACCGGGGTACGGCTTCGGGTTCGGTTCGGAGAAAGGCGGCTCCTACGGCCACGGCGGCGGCGCGCCCGGGATGAACGGGGACCTGAAAGTGTTCCCGAAGTCCGGCTACGTTGTAGCCGTGCTGGCGAATCTCGATCCGCCCGCCGCCGGACGCCTCTCCGAGTGGTTCGTCAACCGCATGCCGCAGCAGTAATATGGCCGGGCGGTTACCAGCCGCCCGCCACCGCCTTATACACCATCACGCTTTCCGCCAACACCCGCGTTCGGGCCTCCGATAACTGGTACTCGGCGTCCAGCAGGCTGCGCTGCGCGTCGAGTACCGTCAGAAAGTCTTCCAATCCGGCCTGTTGCACGTCCCGCGCCAGCTCGAGCGTGCGCCGGGCCGCCTCCGCCGCGGCGGACAGTTTCTCGGACCGCCGCCGCTGCTGCCGGTAGTGGGTGATCGCATTCTCCGCCTCTTCGAACGCAGCCAGCACTTCCTGCTCGAACGCCGCCCGGGCCTGCTCCACGCGAGCCTCGTTGACCGCAATGTTGGCGCGGATTCGTCCCCCGCTGAAGATCGGCAGTTGTAGCTGCGGGCCAACGCTGAAGAAGTTGCCGCCGCCCAGGCTGAAGCCGCTGACCGACGTGCTCTGCCGGCCCATCAAGCCGGAGAACGTGATCTTCGGCAGCAGGTCCGTGCGCGCCTGTTTCGTGCGCGCCGCCGCTGCCGCGATGCGCGCCTCCGCCGCCCGCACATCGGGCCGCCGCCGCAGCAACTCTGCGTCGATTCCGTCGCCGACGTCGGGCGCATCCAACCGAAGTCTCGCCGCTTCCACCCGCAGGGTGCGGTCGCCCGTCAGCACGCGCAAACGATTGACGCGCACCTCCCGCTCCGCCTCCAGTCCCGGCAGGGTCGCTTCCGTATTCGCCAGCAGCACGCCCTGCCGCTCCACATCCAATTGCGATGCCAGCCCCGCGTCCGCCCGCGCGCGGGTCAACTCAAGCAGTTCCCGCTGGGCGTCCCTGCTCCGCTCAACGATGCCGATCCGCTCCTCGAAACCGCGCAACTCCACGTAAGCGCGCGCCACCTCCGCAGCCACCGTCACGGCGGCGTCCCGCGCCAGTTCCGTCTCCGCCCCAATATCCGCTTTCGCCGCCGCCACCGCGGCGCGGTTCGAACCCCACAGGTCAAGCTCCCACTTCGTGTCCAGTCCGCCTTGAAAGATGCCCGTCTCAAAGGGCGCGACGAAACTCCCTCCCTGCGGCGCGCCCGCGCCCGACTGCGGAATTCGAATGACGCCCTGCTGAAACCCGCCGCGCAGGTTCTGTGCACTCGTATTGAAGTTGAGCGACGGCTGCAGTTTGCTCTTCGCATCGCCGCTGAGCGCCCGCGCCTCCGCGATGCGCGCGTACGCCTTCTTCACGTCCAGGTTGCCCTTGAGCGCACGTTCGATCAGCCGCGCCATCTCCGGGTCGCCGTAGGCGGCCCACCATGCAGTCAACGCCACGGCTAGCATTAGCGGCCTCCTTCGCTCGCCTGGATCGAAAGGTCCATCTGCTGCCCCGCGTAGACGGGCGCGCCGGCGGGCAGCGCATAGATGGCCTGCAGAACACGCGTGTCCACCCGCTCGGTGGCATCGCCCGTCAGGTTCTTCTTGGGCACCACGTACGGCTCCAGCCGAACGAAGGCGACGTCGAACTTACGCTCGGCGTTGCCTCGGATGGACGCCACTGCCGGCGCGCCCGGCCGCACCCGCCACGCATCTTTCTCGTCGATGTCAGCCCGCACGTGCAACTGGTCCACCGCCCCTAGCAGCATCAGCGGCTGTGCCAGCGCGCCCGCTTGCGCATACTCGCCGGCGCGAAGCTTCACCTGCAGAACCCTCCCTGCAAGGGGCGCCGCCACCGTCAGCCTCGCCAGGTCCGCTTCCACGCGCTCCACCCGCTGCTCCGCCTCCCGCACCTCGCCGCGCGCGACCTCGAGATCCGGCCGCCACGTGCCCGCCTTCAACAGCCGTAGCGCCGCCTGCGCCTCCGCCACACGCGCTTCGGCCGCCTCCACCGCGCGCCGTCGCCGCTCCAGGTCCTCCGCCCGTATCGCCCGCTTATCCTTCACCGATTCGATGAGCCGCAACTGTGTTTCGGCGTCCGCCAGTTGCGCCGTCGCCTCCTCCACGCGAGCCTCGGCGGGAGGAATCTCTTCCGGCCGGGGCGCGGCCTCCAGGCGCGCCAGCTTCGCTCGCACCAGCTCGAGCGTCGACTTTCGAAGCGCCAGTTCCGCCCGCACATCGCGATCGTCAAGTGTGAAGAGAGCCTGCCCCTTGCGGACGGTGTCGCCCGCCTTCACAAAGACCGCGGTTACCAGCCCGGGCACGGGAACGCTGATCGCGATGTTCTCGCTGGCCGCCTCCACCAGTCCCACCGCACCCACCTGCCGTTCGAAGGCGGCTGCCGGCGGCTTCACCGGCGGCGCCGCTTCCCGCTTCTCTGGCGTCATCCGCTGCACGCTCGCGATCGACAACCCTACCGCGGCAATCGCCAATACCGGCAATCCGTATTTGAGTAGCATCAGTTCTTCTCCACTTTCGTCACCAGCCCGTCGTTCATGTGAGCAATCCGGTCCGCGAACGGGTAGATGCGGCTGTCGTGAGTCACGACGAGCACCGCCCGGTCCGGCCGCACTGCAATGCGCCTCAACAGTTCCATCACGTGCTGTCCCGTCTCGGCGTCCAGCGCCGACGTCGGCTCGTCGCACACCACCAGCCGCGGCTCGTGCACCAGCGCGCGTGCGAATGCCACCCTCTGCTGCTGTCCGCCGGATAACTCGTTCGGCCGCGCGTCCATCCGTTCGCCCAACCCGAGGTCCGCCAGAAGCTCCTTCGCCTTCGCCACCGCTTTCTTGCGGTCCCAGCCGGCGGCCATCAACGGAACCGCCGCGTTCTCCGCAGCCGTCAGCGACGGCAGCAGGTTGAACTGCTGGAACACGAACCCCAGGTTCTGCCTCCGGAACAGCACCGCTCGGCCATTCCGCAGTTCGGCGACCTTCGTCCCCAATACCGCCAGGTCTCCGCCGCTCAGGTTCAACAGACCCGCGATCACCGAGAGGAGCGTCGTCTTGCCGCATCCCGACGGCCCCACAAGGAACGTCATTTCGCCGTAATTCACGTCCAGATCCACGCCGCGCAGCACTCTCACCACGTTGTCCCCGGATCCGAAGTTTTTGAGCACACTCCGGCACACAATCGCCTGTTCGTTCATTGATTTCCGCTCCTCCGCTCCGCCGTTAACCCCGGAAGACCACAGCCGGCTCCAGCACCACCACGCGGCGAACACTCACGATGCTCGCCAGCACAATGATCATCAGCACCGCCCCGCCTGTCCCGAGCATGATCTCCGGCAGCAGGCGGAAGCCGCGGAGATCAAGGTTGTCCTTCGTCGCCTCGAAGAATGCGGCCGTCATCGCGATCCCCAGGCCGTATCCGATCGCACCCACAATCAGCGCCTGCAGCAGGATCATCCCGACGATCCTCCAGTTCGTCACGCCGATCGCCTTCAACGCCCCGAACTGCTTCAGGTTCTCCAGCGTGAACAGGTAGAAGGTCTGGCCCGCCACCACCGTGCCCACCACCAGCGCAATCGCCACGGTGATGCCGAAGTTAATCGGAATCCCGGTGTTGGCAATGTAGTACCAGATCGTCTCCCAGCCGAACGCGTTCCGGGTGGTCGCCTTCAATCCGGTGGCTGACGTAATGCGGCGCGCCACCTCCTCGTCGCTCAGCCCCGGCTTTCCCTTCACCAGCACGAAGGACATCTGGTTCCGCTCCTGCCCCACGTAGCGAATGGCCTGCGAGTAGCGCGTGTAGAACACGGGGAGGTTCACAAAGGGAGCGGACGAGTCGACAATGGCTCCGATCTTCACCGTGTGATCGTTCATGTCGAGCGTCCTTCCCAGACGCAGCGGCTCGCCCGGAAAGAAATACTCGTAGCCGGCGCGGTCCACCGCCATCGTCTGCGGATTCCGTAGCGCCTCCCAGCTGCCCATCAGCATCCGCTGCGGAACTCCCACCAGCGTCGCGTCGTCGAAGCCCATCAGAATGACGCCCCGGAACCGCCCATCCGGCGCCTTTGCCCGCGAGGTCCCCTTGAACAGCGGGACCGCCCAGTCGACGCCCTCCACGCCCCGCACCCGAAACAGATCCTGGTCCGTCAGCGCCTTCGTCTCGTCCACGTACTGCGTCTTGGAGTCCATCACCCAGACCGGCGCGTCCTCTACATCGTCAATCTGGGAGGTGGTGCGGTTCATCAAACCACAGAAGATGGATACCTGGTGCGACATCAGGAAGGTGGCGAACGCGATGGCGAAGATCAGTCCGATATACTTCGCCCGGTCCCCGGTGAGCATTTGCCACGAGATGTAATTCATATCCAGTCCTGTATTGAAGCTACGTCAACAGATTGAACGATGTTCAATTCAGGTGCAAGAAAATTTTGACTATTTTTTCCGGACACCCTCGATCAGGATGTCCAACTGGCGGTCGATCAGGCGGCTCTGCTCGATGAAGGGAAAGCCCTTGGCATTAGTCACAATCGAGACCATGCCGTGAATGGATGCCCACAGCGCTTGGGAAACTTCTTCGTGATCCGTCAGTTCCAGCCGCAAGCACTTGTCGTCCATGCATCGCCGGACAATCGTGCGAAGACAGTCGAAACAGCGGTGCCCGTGATTCTCGTATGCCGCACGAATGGCCACGGCGTCTTCGCTGTGGGGAGCGGGCTTCGCAAACAGCACGGCGTAGTGGTGGGGATGGTCCAGTCCGAACTCAATATAAGTTCGTCCTGCCCGTCGTAGGCTTTCGATCGCCGGCGCCCGATCGTCCCGAATGGCGGACAGCCGCTCCGTCAATTTCGAGAATGTCTCCTCCACCAACTGAGCCATAATGGCCGGCTTGTCGTCGAAGTAGTGATAGAGGATGCCCGGCGAGCACTTCACGCGCTCTGCAATCGAGCGAACGGACGTCGCCTCGTACCCCTGTCGCGCGAACAACTCGCGTGCCGCATCCAGGATGTCCTGCCGCAGCGACTCCCGGTAGCGTTCCCGCCGCTCCTCAAGTGCCATTGAACTCTGTTCAAATTATGGCACGATCTTCAACGTCCACATCGGCTGCGACAGCAGGTGCTCCGGCAGTTCGGGCAGCGTGATCTCCACGCCCCCGCTCACCGTTTTGAAAGAAAGCGAACCCGGGCCGCCCAGGAGAGACACTGTCTTTGGCTTCAGCCCGCCCTCCTTCAGCAGGAACTTCGCGCCTGGCCACCGCGGGAGGATCGCGTACACCGCGTCCCCTTTGGCGGTGAAGAACGCTTCGATCCCCGCCTTCCCGGCCGCAGGCTTCTCTACGAGCTTGGTCACGTCGTAGGCGCTCTCGTACTCCTTGTTGTACTCGACCTTCGGCTGTTCCCCGGCGCTCCATTGCTTCGCCGTCTTCCAGGGCTTCGTGCCGTAGATCGCCTCGCCGTTCACCTTCAGCCAGCGCCCGATCTCGAGCAGCCGGTCCTCCATCACCGGCGGAATGGTCCCGTCGGCCGCCGGGCCGATATCGAGCAGGAAGTTGCCTCCCCGGCTGACCAGGTCGACCAGCATCACCACCAGTTGCCGGCCGGTGTGGTAGTGCTCGATGCGCTCCGCCCGGTTGTATCCGTAGGAGAACCCCATCCCGCGGCTCTCTTCCCACGGGTGATCGGTCCCCGCCATCCCCGGCGTGTACTCGGTCGTCCAATAGCCGCCGTGCTTGTGACGGCTGTCTTTGCCCCAGCGATCATTGACCACCACCTCGTTCTTCACCGCCGACTCGTTGAACAGCCACGCCAGCAGCTCCGGGCTCTTCCATTCGGCGGACGGCAAGTCCCACTCGCCGTCGCTAAAGATCAGCGCCGGTTGATAGCGCGTCACCAGGTCTTTGAACTGCGGCGTCATGTGCTCGCGGATGTACTTCGGCTTGTCGTTCAACCACAGCGGGTTGAACCACTCGTAGAGCGAATAGTAGAAGCCCATCCGCACGCCACGCTTGCGAACGGCGGTCGTCAGCTCGCCCAGCACGTCGCGCCGCGGCCCCGCGTCCACAGCGTTCCACGGCCGCGACCACGTCGCCGAAGCCTCCTTGCTCGGCCAGAGCGCGAATCCGTCATGGTGCTTCGAGGTCAACACCACGTACTTCGCGCCCGAGCGCTCGAAGACGCTCGCCCATTGGTCCGGGTCGAACAGTTCGGCGCGAAATTCCGGCGCGAACTTCTCGTAACCGAAATCCGCCCCGTACCGCTTCTTGTGGTACTCCCATGTCCCCTTCTGGATCTCGTTGGCTTTCGGGTTGTCACGGCCGCGCGCCATCGCGTTCCAATACCACTCCGCGTAGGCGAGTTTCCCCGGGATGACCGGTGCGTATCCGGGCACCGCATACACGCCCCAATGAATGAAGATGCCGAACTTGGCGTCCTGGAACCAGGGCGGCGTAGGCCGTTTGTCGACGGACTCCCAAGTCGGTTGGTAGGTCTGCGCGGACACCAGCGCAGCGGTGAACGACAAAAGGAAGGCGGTTCTGGTCATGTCGGAACTCCCCGCCATTATGTCGCAAGCCGGCGCCTCCGGCGTGAGCCGCGCCGGCGGATAGAATGGTATCTTCCGGCCCCTTCGCAGCAGGGCCGGTGGAGGAGACCAGCCCATGCGAACCGTCAGGCGAGCCGCCACGCTCGTCCTTGTTATCGTTGCGTCGCTTGCCGCGCAACGATTTCGCCCGGACGATCCCATCCGGTCCGAGCCCGCTCCGCGTGATATTGGCGATCATCCCCGCCGCAAGATCAACCAATACTACGATTTCTACCGCAATCAGTTCACCGGTCCCGGACAGAGCAATGAGGATCCCGGTGGCCCCTTCGCCGCCCAGAGCGTCAATACCCTCGGCGAGGTTCTCGATTCCGCCTGGTTCACCAACCGCAACCTCAGCCATCAGGAAATCGTGCAGGGGCCGACCCGCAAAGGGCGGGAGCCGGACACCTCCAAGCCCTGGACCGTCGTCGACGCCAAGAGCGAGGGCGTGACTCCCGGGCTCGAAATCATTGACGGCAAAGGCAGCCGGTATCTCTTGAAGTTCGACCCCGTCTCAAATCCCGAGATGGCGACCGGCGCCGACGTCGTGGGCGCCAAGCTCCTCCATGCGCTCGGTTATTGGGTGCCCGAGTACTACATCGTGCACTTTAAGCGCGATCAACTGGTGGTCGGGAAGGACGTCCAGTTCGTCGACCAGTTCGCCCGGCGCCGCAAAATGCGCGAGCGGGACATCAATGAGCTATTGGTGCGGGTCGCGCGCAGTCCGGGCGGCAGGCGCAAGGGCGAGTATCGGGCCGTCGCCAGTCTCTATCTCCCCGGCCGCGGAGTCGGTCCCTTCAAGTTCTATGGACGCCGCAAAGGCGACCTCAACGACTTCATTCCCCATGAGCACCGTCGCGAACTGCGCGGCTATCATGTTGTCAGCGCCTGGCTCGCGCACCACGATTCCCGCTCCATCAATACCCTCGACGTGCTGATGAACGAAGGCGGCAAGAAGTACATCCGTCACTACCTGCTCGATTTCGGCAGCACCCTCGGCTCCGCCGCCACCAAGAGCAAGAGCGCCCGCGAAGGCAACGCCTATCTCTACGACTTCAAGAACTCAGCCATCAATCTCCTGACCCTCGGCCTCTACATCCGCGATTGGGAAAGGGCCCATTATCCTTACTACCCTTCCATCGGCCGTATCGAATGGAAGACGTTCGACCCCGAAGAGTGGGTGCCCAACTACCCGAACCGCGCCTTCCTGAACCGGCTTCCGGAGGATAACTTCTGGGCTGCGAAGAAAATCATGCGCTTCACCGATGAGGATATTCGCGCGGTTGTGGCCACCGGCGAATACAGCGACAAGAAGGCCGAAAGCTGGCTCGTCGAAGTCCTCACCAAGAGGCGTGACAAGATCGGCCGGACTTACTTCAACCAGCTCCTGCCCCTTGATGAGTTCCGTCTCAAGGACGGCAGCCTTACTTACACCGACCTTCTCGCGCACTTTCGGCTGGGCGAACCGGTGAAGACCACCCTCCAGTGGCACTCCTTCGACAACACAACCGGAAAGCTCACGCCCTTGGCCGGCGAGACAACATTGAAAGTGCCGTCCCAGGCGTCCGGCGGGCCGGACCGATATTGGGCTGCGCAGCTCACCGGGCCGGATTCCAAGAAGCGCGTCACGGTCTACCTTCGTGGCGCCAAGGAGATCGTCGGCCTCGAAAGGACCGCGCAATGAGAGCGCTAGCCCTGGTGCTGTTGGCGGTGGCCGCCGCTCCCGCTCAGACCGCTCCTCCCACTCGAGCCGAAGAGCTCGAGCAACGCCGCAATGCCGAGGGCGGCAAGTATGGCGACGACGAACTCAACACCGTCGAGAAGGCCATCGACTGGGCGGACGACAAGAGGCTCCTCGAACGCCTGAGCCGCGGCGTGAACGGCGTCCGCCTGGTGTTCGGAAACCTCATTCCAAACGCCGGCTTTGCTCTCGGCCCCGAGTATTACCGCGATGAGCTTCGTGACGGCGCGGTTCAGTTGCGCGTTGGCGCTCGCGCTTCGATTCGCAAGAGCATGCTCGCCGAAGCCGAACTATTGTTTCCCAAACTTCTGCAACAGAAAGCGTATCTGGAGTTCTATACGCGCTGGCGGAACCTGCCCACTGTGCCCTTCTACGGCCCTGGACCGGACTCGCGCAAAGAACGCCGCACCGCCTTCCGGCTGGAAGACGCTTCCTATGAGGTAGGCGCGGGCGTGCAGCCCCTGCGCGGTCTCCGTCTCGGCGTCACGGGCGGCTACCTGCAGACCAATGTCGGTCCGGGCGACGACTCCCGCTACACGTCGGCCGAGACCGTCTTCCCGGCCGCGGGGGTTCCCGGCCTGGCAAGGCAGTCAGACTTTCTCCGGGGCGGCGTACATGCCTCCTTCGACTACCGTGACTACCCGAGCGCACGCAAAGGCGGCTTCTACGAAGCCCGCTTCGACCACTTCGAAGATCGTACGTGGAACCGGTACAGCCACCGCCGGCTCACGCTTGAGGCGCAGCAGTACGTTCCCTTCGCGAACCGCCGCCGCGTGATCGCTCTCCGTGCCAAGACGCTGTTGACGTACGAAAACCCGAACCAGGTGGTGCCGTTCTACATGCAGCCGCTCGTCGGCGGCCAGAACGATCTCCGCGGCTTTCGTTTCGCCCGCTTCTACGACAACAACGCCCTGGTGATGAACGGCGAGTATCGCTGGGAGATCTTCAGCGGCCTGGACGGCGCGTTGTTCTACGATGCCGGCAAGGTCTTCCCGCGCCGCTCCCAGCTCAACTTCGCCAACTTGAGGCACTCCGCCGGCTTCGGCTTCCGCGTCAACGCGCGCAACTCCACCTTCCTGCGCTTTGACGTTGGCTTCAGCAACGAAGGCTTTCAGATCTGGTTCAGCTTCAACGACATCTTCGGCGGCTCCGGCGGCGTCGCCCAGTCGCTGTACACTACGCGCTATCGCTAGCTTTTACTTCACCGTCCGGTCGGCCGGCATGCCGAGCTGCTCATAGAGCTTCCTCCGGCCGGCCTTGTCGTTATCCAGGATCTTGCGCGCCGCACGGGCAACATCTTCGGCATGCTCGCGAGGCACAACAATGACGCCGTCCCCATCCGCTACCACTACATCTCCTGGTCGCACCAGGACGCCGCCGGCCGTGATGGGGCGATTGACCGACTCCACCTCGTTCCGCCCCGGGCGGATCCCCCGCCCCGGCTTCCGAAAGTACAGCGGGACTTTCTGCTGAATGATCTCGTCCGTGTCACGGGCGCCGCCCGTCGTGATGACCCCCACCGCTCCCTTCAGCTTCCAACTCAGGATGTTGTTCGAGCCGATGGTTCCGGTGTCACCGTCCTCGTTGCCGTCAATGACCACCACCGAACCGGCGCGGAGAAGCGGAACGAAGGGCTCTGGTGAGATCTGGTTGTACCATTGGCCTTCCCATTTGGGAAACTCCTCCATCGTCAGCTTCGGTATACGCCGGTTCGTCGGCACGTATCGAACGGTGACCGCAATGCCCCGGATGATGTGCCGCATCGCATCCGTGTCATCTCGCCAGAGGGGGTGCATGGCCGGATCCATCAAACCGCTTCCCGGTAGTCCCACCATGTCCATCCCGTCCGACACGTCCGCGACGCGCAGTCCGTCGTACAGTTTGAGGACCCTCTGGTCGTCCTCCGCCGTGTACGCTTTGGTTGGAAGAAACGTTTTAGCAGCCTCCTCCTGCCCTAAGGCGGCGGGCAGTGCACAGAGGGTGGCGCTAAGAGCTATACAGGTTGTCCAATGTCTCGACATAAGGTCTAAGCCCAACACCCGCGATCATATACCGGCAAAATCGAGAATGGACGAAACATTTTTTCCGCGACGCGTTGTAGGATTTACGCTACTGGTCCTTTCGACAACTGCTCGGCCTCCTTCGCCTTCATCAAATTGACACCGGCGGCCATATTGGCATCGCACGTGCTCTAGTTGCGGCCGGAGCCTTATATGGCAGCGAACCGCGTCTTGAGCTGGAATCCGGAGAACAACCCCTTCCGTACACGGAGCAACGCGGCGCGTGCCGAAATTCGCGTGACCCCTCAACTCCTGATGGTAGAAGACAACCCGGGCGACGTGTACCTCATTCGCCAGGCGTTGCGTGAAGCCGGCTTCGAATGCCGGATGACAGTGGCTGCCGACGGTGATGAGGCGTTAGGCATTCTTCATCGCGAGAACGGGGAGCATCGACTCCCCGACATGGTCCTGCTGGATCTGAATCTCCCGAAGCGGAGCGGACACGAAGTGCTTCGCGAGATCAAGAGCGACCCGCAGTTGCGGCGAATTCCGGTGATTGTATTGTCGTCGTCCCAGGCCGAATCTGACCTGCGCACCGCCTACGATCTGCACGCCAACTGTTACATCCATAAGCCCTCTACCTTGTCTGAGGTGCTCCATGTGGCTCAGCAGATAGCGAGTTTCTGGTTCTCCGCAGTCAGTCTCCCGCGCGGTTCCACCGGTGTTGTCGAGCAGCGAAGCGAACGCTAGGCCGCAAAGAGTGCTTGCTGCGCAGCCGGTTGCACACGCGCAGATCCGAGCAGATCGCAGAGTTGACGCGCATTGGTCACGGCCCGCCCCCGCCCGTCGTTGGCAAAGGAGACGTATACGCTCTCCGCATACATGCGTACTCGTTCGATCCGTTCTCGCCACGCCGCAAGTTCTTCCGGGCTGTAAAGGTAGGTGTTACGCGGTACGGAAGGTTGTTCCGGCCGTCCCTCCCGCCCCAGCAGGCGTACATATCCGATCGGCGAAGTCAGAAACGCCGTCGCCGGCATCGCCTTCTCGTACACCGGCTGGTCTAGATTCACGAAGCCGACGCGGTAATCGATCAGCACGCCCAACGCCTCTTCCCGCATCCAGCTCGCATGACGGAATTCGGCCGCGAGTGGGAACTCCGCGAAGGTCCGGCGCAGGTGAATCAGGTACTCGCGGTTCTCCGACGAGAACTTGAACGACCACGGGAACTGCATCAACACGCATCCCAGCCGCCCCGCTTGACGGAGAACACGCGGCCCCTCTTTCCAAGCATCCACGTCTGCGGGCGACAGCTCTCGCTCGTGCGTGAACTGCTTCGCCAGTTTGACGGTGAAGCGAAAGGACCGGTTCGCCGCTACCCGCGAAAGCCAAAGCCGCGCGATCTCCGGCCGGACGGCGCGGTAGAACGTCGAATTGACCTCCACGGTGTCGAACCGTTCCGATAGAAACTCGAGCGGATGGAAACCACGCGGCTTCGGCTTTGGGTAGACTGCAGTGTTCCAGCTGGGATATGACCAGCCGGCGGTGCCGCAGCGGACGATGCAGGGAGAAGACGACATAGGCGCAACCTCCGTTTTCGCCTTTTCTTTGCTAGTAGAATAAAAGGCGAATACGGCGGAGTCAAGCAAAAAATAGGCCCTCAGGTAACCCCGAGGGCCATGCGGTACGTATTACAGTCAATCCCCGTTACGAATGGCGGGTGCGCTCCCCCGATTCTTAGCGAATCAGCACACCCGCCATCCTCGATTAGCGCTTACAAACGCTAATCCGCGAACATACCCTCAAACAATACCGAAGTCAAGTAGCGCTCCGCCGCATCGGGCAGCACGACAACGATGGTCTTTCCGGCCATCTCCGGCTCTGCCGCCACGCGGACCGCGGCTGCCGTTGCGGCCCCGCAGGAGATGCCGCAGAGAATACCCTCCTCCTTCGCCAGCCGGCGAGCCATCTCGATCGACTCCTCGTTCGTCACCGTTTCCACCCGGTCCACCATCTTCAGGTCGAGCGTTTCCGGGATGAAGCCCGCGCCGATCCCCTGAATTTTATGGGGCTTCGGGGCGGCCGCTTCGCCTCGGAGCGTCTGGCCGATGACCGGACTCAAAGCAGGCTCTACCGCGATGGACAACAACGGCTTCTTTTTCTCCAGCTTGAAGTAGCGGGACACGCCGGTGATCGTGCCGCCGGTGCCCACTCCGGAAATGAGCACGTCCACTTTTCCGCCTGTGTCGTTCCAGATCTCCGGACCTGTGGTCTTGAAGTGAATCTCCGGATTCGCCTGGTTCTTGAACTGTTGCAGCAGAACATACCGCTCCGGGTCGGAAGCGAGGATCTCTTCGGCCTTCGCAATGGCGCCCTTCATCCCCAGTGGTCCCTCGGTTAGCACCAGGTTCGCTCCGAGTACCTTCAGGACCTTGCGCCGCTCAACGGACATCGTCTCCGGCATCGTCAGCGTGATCGGATAGCCGCGCGCCGCCGCCACGAACGCCAAGGCGATTCCCGTGTTGCCGCTGGTGGGTTCAATCAGTTCCTTCCCCGGCTTCAGCACCCCCCGCTGCTCTGCATCCCAGATCATCGATGCGCCGATGCGGCACTTCACGGAGTAGGCCGGATTCCGGCCCTCGATCTTCGCCAGCACGGTCGCTCCGGCGCCGTTGGTCACCCGGTTGAGCTTTACCAACGGCGTATTTCCGATGGCAAACGAATTGTCTTGGTAAATCACTCGTCTCCCCTATATGTCCCAGTTAGGCACGTAGCGCTCTTCGCGCTCCCGCCACGCCTGCGCCAGATCGGCGAAGGTGGTCTGATCAATCACGCCGGAGACCGCCTGGTCCACGCGCAGCCACAAGGCGCTGAAGGGCGTCTCCGCGCGCTTCCCTCGCTTCGAAGTCCGGTCGCCGCCTTCCACGTACCGGAGCACCTCGCCTACCGGCAGCATCTTCGGATCGCGGGCCAGCAGGTACCCGCCGTCCGCGCCGCGCCGGGACTCGACGAATCCCCCTTGCTTCAAACTCGCGAGAATCAGTTCGAGAAACTTCTGGGGAATCTTCTGCCGCCGCGCGATGTCCGCGATGCGGACCGGCCGGCTGTTGCCCTCGAGGGTCAAATCGAAGATAGCGTGAAGCGCATACTGCCCTTTACCGGAGATCCTCAAGCCCTAATCACCCTATTCTCACTATAGATTAGGAGATCGTCCCGGCGCCAATATTCAAATGATGAGTTCGCAGTCCGCCAACCGCTCCCACGCGGCGCTCCAGGTAAAGTGGCGTTCATAGTGGCGGCGACCGGCTGCTCCTAACTCCTCGCACAGGCGCTCGGAGCCAAGGAGCGTGTTTACCGCCGCCGCGAAGGGTTCCGCGGCGTCAGCCAACAAGAGGTGCTCTTTATCGGTTGCCCGGAGACCCTCCGCCCCGAGCTTTGTGGATACCACGGGAACGCCCGCCGCCCACGCTTCCAGGATCTTGACCCGCGTTCCGCTGCCGGAGAGCAAAGGCACGATGGCCACCTGTCCCCTCGCGATCTCCGGAACGGCGTCCCGCACGGCGCCTGTGAATTCCACCCGGGAGTCCCCGGCGAGGAGGGGCTGCGCCGCTTCCGGGTTCTTTCCGATGAGCCGCCACCGGAGCTTCGGCCAGCGCTCTTTCAGCCGCGGCCAGACGGCATCGCGGAAGAAGCGGATGGCGGTGAGATTGGGATGGTACTCGAGGTTTCCGGAGAAGATCAGGACGTGCTCCGGCTCAGCGGCGGGACGCGGCACCAGCGGCAGCGCATTGGGGTAGACATGGACCCGCGCGTTCGGGGCGAGACGCCGGGCCACCGAAGCATCGGCTTCCGATGCCGCCAGGATCACGTGGAAGCGGTGGAGCCAGTCTCGTTCCACGCGCGCCGATGCCTTCGCAAACGCGGTACTGAGCGCGGAGTAAGGGAACGGCTCGGCTGCGGCGTGCGTCTCGTACAACCGCGATTCGACGTTGTGCAGATCCAGCACCAGCCGCTGGCACCGGCCGGCCAACACGGAGGCGTAAGGTGCTGTCCATAGATGCTCGAAAACGGCGAGCCGGTAATGGTAGCTCTCGGTCAACTGTGCCAGCTTCGCCTGAAAGCCGGCGAACCGGTCGACCAGGGGCGCCCGGCCGCGAAAGGCGCGCCAGAGATTGCGGACAGCCCGGTGCCCCGCGGCTTTGGAGGACCGCGGCAGGTCGATCCACTCCGCGCGGCGGAGCAGGTGCTGCGGAAACGTCCAACGCACGTCGGGCTCTCCCTCGACGCGGAAGAGTGCCATATCCACTTCGTATCGCCGGGCAAGGAACTCGACGATCGACGCAGTGCGGACTGCACCCCCGCCAGCCGCCGGCCAGGGGCACTCCGGCGACAGAACGAAGGCTTCACGCATGGAACCGCCTCATTGCCTCTTCGTAGACGGCGAACGTCTTGTGTGCGGTCGACGGCCAACTGAACTGCGCAGCCCGCGCAACCCCCCTTGCCCGCCACTCGCCGCGCCGGCCGCCGAGAAGAGCCGCTTCCATGGCCTGGCGCCATGCATGTCGGTCGCGGGCGGGCAGCAGGAGCGCAGCGTCCCCGGCCACCTCCGCCACGGCGGGGGTGTTTGCTGCGATGACCGCCGTGCCGCACTGCATGGCTTCGAGCACAGGAAGTCCGAAGCCTTCGTAGAGCGATGGATACAGACAGGCGATCGCGCCGCTGTACAGCGACGGCAGCTCTTCTTCGGGCACGTACTCTCCTTCACCCGTCACTCGCAGATCCACCTCGTACGCGGCGCGCAGTTCCCGCCAAACGCCCTTGAGCATGTCCAGGTTCTTTCTTGACTCGGTGCTTCCAACGTACAAGAAATAGGGTCGCTGCGCAGGCGGTCCCTTCACAGGTCGGAACTCCGGACCAGCTGCGAGGGGCACCGCAGTCACGCGCTGTGGGGCAATCCGGAAGAAGTCGACCACCTCCCGGCGAACCGCCTCCGTCGGAGTGATGACCATCGTGGCCAGTCCAAGGCGAAGCAGGGCTGGAGTACGAACCCGCACCCGGGCCGAGGCGTTCGGGAAACGCCACGGTGAGAGATCATGCACGGTCATTACGGACGGACGCGACGGAACGTACGGTACGGTGAAGTCGCCGCCGTGGAACAGATCGGCGCCCACCCTTCGCATCTCCTGCTGTACACCGGCGAGCCACCACCGCCGCGCCAGCCACCCGCGTGCGCGGTTGTCCTGATCCGTCATGGTGAGGAACCGCCGGTCGGGGAACTCCTGAACCAATGCGCGATAGAGTTCGGCCACGTACCGGCGAATACCCCCGTGGCCGGTCGCCAGCGGCGTCCCGTCGAGCGCGACCGTTTGCGGAGCCAGCGATTTCGCCAATCTGCTAGCATACGCGCCCGCTCGCCGCTGAGTCCTGTCACTAATCTGAAACTATTTGTTGCCTTATTCAAGGCAATCATTTAGACTCTTTCGCAGCTTTCGGAGGCGCAATGCGTTACCTGGTGCCACTGTTTCTGCTATTGCCGCTGTGTTCCGCCCCAGCGGCCGTCGTCGCGGACCTCAATGCTGATTTCAGCCTGCTATCGAACCCGACGCCCACGGGCTGGACGTATCGCGAAGGACTCGGACTGATGTCGCTGACGGGGCTCAGTTCCTGGACCTTCCCTGGTGAAGTCGGCTGGGGCGGCAATTTCCCGAACGTGGCATTCAAGGCCGCGGGCGATCCGGGCCCCGGGTTCGACTGGGCACCCGGGGACGTGGTGGTTCACACGAGCGAGACCATCGGCCTGACGGCCGCCTTGAACTTTTTGTGGACAAGCCCGGTAGCCGGCGTCTTCGACATCTCCGGAAACGTCTGGAACGGCCGCAACATCGGGCGGGGGACTCTCTACACGTTGTTCGTCAACGGCAGCGCGGTCCTGTCGGGGCATATCGTCTCCGGCGACGGAACGACACGGGCGAATCCCGAAGCGTTTCTTGCTCCCGTGATTCCGCTTTCCGTCGGCGATACCGTCCAGCTCAGCCTTCACAAAGACCCCTTCGTGATTCCAAACGGGGACTTCGTGGGGGTCAACCTGCGAATACAGGACGCCTCGCCATTGGTACCGGAGCCCGGCAGCGTGCTCCTGGTCGGCGGCGGGTTACTGGTTGCCGGACTTCTCCGCCGCCGCGCCGCTCATCTATAATTCGCGAATGGCTCGCACGCTCGCCCTTCGCTCCTGCGCCTTGGTCTGCCTGGCCGGCGGGCTCTGGTTGGCTTATACCCAGCAGGCGCCGGAGCCGCTGGTTCTTGAGAAGATCGCCGACGACCTTCATGTGCTCTCCGGTAGCGGCGGCAATGTGGCCATCTATGTCACCGGCGAGGGCGCGATCCTGGTCGACGACAAGTTCGAGCGCAACGTGCCGGAGATCCTCGCCAACGTGAAGAAGGTGACCGACGCGCCCGTTCGATATGTGCTGAACACGCACCAGCACGGGGACCACAGCGGCGGGAACCAGGCACTCATGAAGGCCACGCCGACGGAGGTCATCTCGCATCGCAACGCGCGGGCGAACATGGCTGCTGCGAACATGCCCGGGCTCGCCCGGGTAACGTTCAGCGACGAAACCGCCGTCCACCTGGGCGGGAAGGAAGTGCGCGCCCGGCACTTCGGGCGAGGTCACACCAACGGGGACGCGGTGATTTACTTCCCCGCCCACAAGACCATCCATACCGGCGATCTGTTCATCGCCGGCGCCCCGCTGATCGATTACTCGGCCGGCGGCAGCGGCATCCAGTGGACGAAGACCATCGATGCCATCCTCGAGTGGGAGTTCGACCGCGTGATTCCCGGCCACGGTCCGGTAATGACGCGCGCTGACCTCGTGGCCTGGAAACGGAGTTTCGAGGTGGTACGCGATCGCGTGTCGAAGCTGAAGCGCGAGGGAAAGTCCAAGCAGGAGGCGGAGAAGCTGCTCGACTTCTCCGACCAGGCGCCTTGGATGAAGGGCTTCGCCGGGCGCCTCTGGACGCGCAGCTACTCGGGCCTGTACGACGAACTCTAGGGCGTGTGATGGGGTTCGACGCCCACACCTTCCCGATAGGTGAGCTTGCCCCCCAGGTACGCCGCCGTCATCGAGGCAGCGAACCCGACGAGAGATAAGGCGCGCCCCTTCTCTCGATTGCCACCCTTCCGCGCGACCAGCGAAGCAGCGAAGAGCCCGGCGCCGGCCAGGTTGAGCAGCCCGTGAATGAGGCCAATGCGGCGGGCGCGGCCGCTGGTGACATGCCAGTCTGTCAGACCAGGCAGGACCGCCAAGCCGGCCCCTGCCAGTCCCACCGCAAGCGCGAGGTCAGCGGCCTTTTCGGCGTCGGGCGAGGGGAAGCGATCCAGAATCACCGAGGTGGAGAAGGCTCCGACGGGCAGGTCGGTGAGAGCGGCGTGGAGCGGATGCCCGAGCCACTTCCCGTGCAGGAAGTTCTTCAATTCGTCTGCGTTTTCGCCCCCCGTCGCGTCCAGGGCCCGCTCTACGGCTCCTTGCGCGGCGATGGCAGCGTCATCGATCCAGGGCTGCTTGTCGATCACCTCAACTGCGGTTTCCATAGTGCCCACTAGACGCGGGGACGCTCGGGTTCGCTTCGTACTACCGCAGCCGGTTCAGTTCGTCGACGACAGCGGACAAGCCCTTTTTGCGGTAGATCTCCGTCAGGCGCTGTTCCTCAGGCGAGGGAGCGAGGGCCTTCTGCAAGCGGGGCTGGGATAACTCTTCGCGACTGGGGAGCCACATTTTGCCATCGGTGAATTCCACGGTCGCGACATAGCCGGTCATGCTATCCACCGGAACCGGTTGGCCGGCGCGCTCCATCAGCTTCATCGACGTAGTCTGGCTGACCATCGACTTTTGCCCGGGGCGCAGCGCGACGTCGGCGGGAAGCGAACCCGCGAGGAACTCGCGGCCCTGGCGGTCGCGGACCAGCCAGCCCATCTCGACATACCGGATTTCGCGATCCGACTTATTGCGGACCTCGATGCTGGGGGCGCGCAGCTCGCTACCGGAGGAGCGGGCCACTCCAGCGACCGCTTCCAGCGGAGCGCCCGGCAAATGCAGGAAAGCGAACCTGAGCTCGCGTTCCGGCTCGACGTTGGTGACGCGGCCGGCCCGGCTGACCTGGACATCCACCCGCGGCCGCTCCGCCTGCCGGGACAGGCTCGCCAGTAGTTCCTTCCGCAGCCCTTCGATGCCGCCGTTGTCGAGCATCGCCTGGAAATGCCGGCGATCCCGACGGGCCTCGAGTTCCCACTGCAGCATGGCGCGCCGCGAATTCAGGCGGTTGGGGCCGAAGAAGCCCAGGTCGTCAAAAAGGACGCCGTCGAGTGCCACCTGCACCAGCGGCCCCCCGATCACCGCCGCCGGGCGCAGCAGACGCAAATCCACTCGTACCGGAAAGGTTTCGCCCGGGCGGATGTGCAGGCTGGGAACCGTAACGGAACCTTTGCCGCCCGGGGTGACCTCCTGGGCCATGACGAGCAGTGACACACCGCGAATGCTGCGACTGCCGCTATTGCGGAGGGTGAGCAACGCGCGGAGGTCGAGGACGAGAGCACCGCCGCGCGCTTCGGCGCGCGACTGCCCCATGTCCGCCTTCACCAGAGTGACCGGAGAATCGTCGGGAAGATTGATGTGCAGAGAACTGCCGGGCTCGAGCGCGGCAGGCGCCTGCGCCCACAGGGCGCCGCCAAGCAGGACAGCAAACAGGCCGCTACTCCGCATACACTTTGTTGATCGTCACCTGACCGCTCTGCGCATCCACGTACCGTGCATCCGCGCCGCCCGCCGTCACCGTCCAGGTGACGTGCTCGGGATCCGGGTGGCGCAGCGTCAGGGCCGATCCTCCTTCTTTCAATTCCAGGCCGTCCTCGCCGGCGGCGAGGACGATACCCGGTTCCGCATCCAACGCACCATCCGGCTTCGGCACATGCAGCCACCAGCCGGAGATGACGAGTACAGTGACGGCGGCGATGGCCAAGGCCGCGCGCCAGGTGAGCCGCACCGGGGCAGATTCGCGGCCGCCGACGATCTCGCCTGCGTAGAGGCCCAAGCGGATGTTCGCCTTCATCTCGGCGGCCAGCCGGTTCCAGTTGAGATCGGCGGGTAGTTCCGCTGCGCGGCGGGCCAAGCCCTCGGCCGCCGCGGCATACAGCTTCAACTCGCGGTCACAGGAGGGGCACTCGGCGAGGTGCCGGCGCAACTTCCATGACTCCCAAAAGCCGAGGTCCCCCCTGGCTTCCAACGCAAGTTGGGCGGCGTCCGGATGGGCTCCCGAGCGCTTCATGACTTCCTTCTTTCCAGGTACCGCCGGAACTTGATCCGGGCGTTGGCGATGTGCGAGCGCACCGTCGCCTTCGAACACTTCAGACGATGAGCGACCTCGTCCGCGGGGAGGTCTTCGACGTCGCGGAGAATCAGCGCGGCGCGTTCGCGGTCCGTGAGCAGCCGCAGGCCGTCTTCCAGGTATTCCTCGCGCTCGGCACGAAGCACGAGCGCTTCCGGGTTCTCGGTGTGCGGGGTGCGGGCGGGCTCGGGCATCTCGTCAAGGTCCACAAACGCGGTACGGCCGTGCCGCCGGAGGAAGTCAATGGCCGTGTTGCTGGCAATGCGGCTGAGCCAGTGAGCGGCTTTGTCGAGGTCGCGCAACTGGTCGCCGTGCTGCAAGGCCTTGATGAAGGCCTCCTGAGTGAGGTCCTGCGCGTCGGCCACGTTGCCCACCACCCGGTAGATTTGGACGAAGATCCGGCGCAGGTTGTCGTTCACGAAGCGGGCCTGCCGCTCGCGCGCCTCCTCCGCCGCCAGAGCGGCGGCGTCGGTGGTGTTGGCAGGCGTCTCGCGCTCCCCCGGGTTGCGGAATAACGGGTCCTCAGTCACCGTCAATCGTCCAACAGCCGTATACATGCGCCTACTAGTGCTTGACGTAGGAACCGGCGAAACGTGGAATAATACTTTTCGGCGCTACTCCATTGTAACGCCCGGAGTTGTCCGTCCCTCGAACTCTTATGAGACCCGTCGCCATAGTAGGGATCGGCAAGACCGCTTTCGGGGCCTTCGCCGATCAGGATCTTCGCTCGCTCGCGGTGGAAGCGACGAACAAGTGCCTCGCGGACGCGGGCGCGCCGGCCGGCGCCGTGGAAGCGTTTTACCTCGGAAATTTCGCTGGGCCGTCGTTTGTTGGGCAGAATCACCTGGCGCCGTACATCGCTACGGCAGCCGGCATTCGAGGCGTCCCGGCCACCCGCTTTGAAGCGGCCTGCGCTTCGTCCGGATCAGCGTTCTTCCACGCCGTCTCGGCGGTGGGCGCCGGTCTGTACGACGTGGTGGTAGCGGCGGGTGTCGAGAAGATGACCAACCAGCCCACGCCGAAAGTGGCCGAGATTCTGGCCTCCGCCGGCGACGTTTGCGGTGAGATGAAGGCTGGCGCGACGTTCCCTGCCCTGTTCGCCATGATCGCGAACCGCCACATGAAGCAGTTCGGCACGAAGCGTGAGCATCTGGCCGCCGTGGCGGTGAAGAACCACGACAACGGCGCGCTGAATCCGCTCGCGCACATGCGCAAGAAGATCACTGTGGAGCAGGCGCTCGCCGGCAAGCCCATCGCCGAGCCGTTGACCATTTACGACTGTTCGCTGGTGAGCGACGGCGCCGCGGCGGTGCTGATCGTGCCGGCGGAGCGAGCGGCCGAGTTCACCGGGAAGCCCGTCCGCGTGCTCGGCATCGCCCAGGCCTCCGATGCCGTGGCGCTCGACGAGAAGGACGACATCACCACCTTCGCCGCCGTGAAGGCGAGTGCGGAGCGGGCCTACCGGATGGCGGGCGTGTCGGCGCAGGATGTCGACCTGGCCGAGGTGCACGACTGCTTCACGATCGCCGAGATCGTCGCCATCGAGGACCTCGGCTTCTGCAAGAAGGGCGAGGGCGGGCCGTATACGGCGAACGGTTGCACGCTGCGCACGGGGCCGAAGCCGGTGAACACCAGCGGCGGGTTGAAGGCGAAGGGCCACCCCGTGGGTGCGACCGGCGTGGGGCAGATCTGCGACCTCGTGATCCAGATGCGTGGGGAAGCCGGCGAGCGCCAGGTGGCGAAGGCCGACGTGGGCCTGGCGCAGAATCTGGGCGGGTCAGGGGCAACGAGCGTAGTGACGATTCTGGGGAAACGATGAGTACCGTAGAAAGAGAGCCGCTGGGAAACGGAACCGTGTACACGGAGACGGTGGTGTGGTCGCCGCCGGAAGCCTTTCTGAATGAGGTACCCTACCAGATTGCGATCGTTTCGCTCGAGGGTGGACGCCGTGTGACGGCGCGCATCGCCGGCGAACGTGTGGCCATCGACGACGCGGTGGAGTTCGTTGAGTTCCGCGACTGCGTCCCCTGTTTTCGAAAACGGTAGCCGCGCCGGCCTTACCGGGCGGGAATGCGGCGCCGGTGGGAGCCTGAACAACCATGAAACTGGCAGAACGGATGGGCCGGATCGGAACCGAGACGGCCTTCGAAGTCCTGGTGCGCGCGCGCGCGCTCGAGGCCCAGGGACGTAACATCGTCCACCTGGAGATTGGAGAGCCCGATTTCGAGACTCCGCGGCACGTCATTGACGCGGCGAAGGCGGCCTTGGACGGCGGCTGGACTCATTACGGGCCGACGCAGGGGCAGCCGGAGTTGCGCGAGGCCATTGCCTCCTACATCTGCCGCACGCGCGGCCTCAAGGTGGGGCCGGAGCACGTGTGCGTCGTCCCCGGAGGCAAACCGATCATCTTCTTCCCGATGCTCGCGCTGCTCGAGGCGGGGGACGAAGTCATTTACCCGAACCCGGGATTCCCGATCTACGAAAGCATGATCAACTTCCTGGGCGCGAAGCCGGTGCCGATGCCATTGGTGGAATCGCGGGGGTTCTCCTTCGATCTCGACCTGCTGCGCGACAAGCTGACCGATCGCACGAAGATGCTGGTGTTGAATTCGCCGCAGAATCCGACGGGCGGCGTCATTCCACCGGACGATATACGCGCCATTGCCGAAATGGTTCGCGATCGAGACCTGATCGTGCTCTCCGATGAGATTTACTCGCGCATCTACTACGGAGAGACCGCGCCGTTTTCCATCGCCTCGCTGCCCGGGATGCTCGAGAGAACCATCATCCTGGACGGCTTCTCGAAGACCTACGCAATGACCGGCTGGCGCATGGGCTACGGCGTGATGCCGGCGTGGCTGGTGGACGCGGTGAACAAGCTGATGGTGAACTCGAATTCGTGCACCGCCAGTTTCACCCAGCGCGCGGGCATTGCGGCGATTGCGGGGCCGCAGGACGACGTCACGCACATGGTGTCGGAGTTCCGCCGCCGGCGCGATGCCTTCTGCGCGGGGCTGAACACGATCCCCGGCTTCCGCTGCCCCATCCCCGAGGGCGCGTTCTATGCGTTTCCCAACATCGAGGGTACGGGTTGGAAGTCCAAGGCGCTGGCCGATGCGTTGCTTGACCAGGCGGGAGTGGCCGCGCTGAGCGGCACCGCCTTCGGCGCGTATGGCGAGGGATACCTGCGTTTCAGCTATGCGAATTCGCTTGAGAACCTGATGGAGGCGGTGGAGCGGATCCGGCGGTTCCTGCCCAACTAACGTATCCGCTGAACCAATTTTCCCCGTGCCCGCGCGTTGCTTCAGTGAGAGGGGAAAACAACGAAATGAAGCGAACCGCAGTACTGTTGACTGCCACTTTGGGTCTCTTTTTCAGCACCAGCCTGGCGAAAGCCGACACGCAGGTGAAGGCGAACATTCCGTTCGCGTTCGAGGTGGATGGGCGGCAGATGCCGGCCGGCGACTATGTCTTCCAGATCAACAAGGGCCGCATTCCGGCCATCGCCTTCTGGACGCCGGAGACGCGCACGTCGAACTTCATTATGCAGACGCTGCCGCAGGAGCGTGAAAACTGCACCTGCCTGAAGTTCTACACCTTCGCCGGCAACCGCAAAGTTCTGGCTGAGGTCAACATGAAGGGCGCCGTGGGGCGCGTGCTGGTTTCCGCGGAGAGCGCGAAGCGTAAGAGCAAGGACGCTCCGCCGCAGGTGGCGATGCTTCCGCTGGTGGCGGCTGAGTAACGAGAACGAAAGTCGGAGGAGGCAGAAGGGCGGGCCCGCGAGGGTCCGCCCTTTCTGTTTGTGGCGCCGGTTCACTTCCGGTTCATGCCGTTATCCGATTGGTTCTATCGGCTGCGATGCCCACACGGTTTTTCAGACGCTTAGCGGTGGGCCACCGTCGTGCTTCTCTCCTCCCCGTCCGCGAGCAAGCGAGAAACGAGGAGAAGAAGAACATGAAGCGCATCGCCACACTGTTGACCGTTTCGCTGGGCCTGATTGCCGGGACCAGCGTTCTGCAGGCCGCCGCCGTGAAGGCCTCGATCCCCTTCGCTTTTGAAGTGGACGGGAGAGAGTTGCCCGCCGGCGACTACAAGGTCCTCATCACGCATGAGGCCGGGACAAAGATCACCATCCAGAACACGTCTCAGCCGAAGGCGGTGTCATTTGTGATGCAGAGCGCGGCCGAGGAGCGCGAGAGCTGCGCGTGCCTCAAGTTCTACGTGTTCGACGGCAGCCGGAAGGTTCTGTCGCAGGTGGGCGTCGCGGGCGGGGTGCCGAACCGCCTGTTGTTCTCCGGCGAACGCGCCAAGCGAACCCACAGCGCACCGCTGCAGGTGGCAGTGATTCCTCTCATCGCGGCGGAGTGAGACGTCGTCCCTGCTCGGAGGGAAGACGCTGGGGCGGGGCCCGCAAGGGTTCCGCCCCTTTCGCTTTGGCGGCGGTCGGCAGTTACCGTCCCAGGATGCGCTTCTTCCAGGCGGCGGCGCGGTCGCCGATCTTCTCGAAGAAGCCCCTGGGCGGCGAGGGAACATCGGCCGCCTCGTCGGGGAGGACGCTCGAAGCGAGCTGGGTGCCGGAGGGAACGGGGTCCGGGACGCGGTCCGCGACCTTATCGATCATCTGCACCCGGTAGCCTTGGAACTGGTACGTTCTGCGGGTAACCTGTCCTTGGGCATCCTCGAGGAGCAGGGAGAAGGTCGGCGTGGCGCCGTTCTTCACCAGCACCGGAAAGTAACCCTTCACCCCGCGTTCGATGTACGACGTCTCGTACCGGTTGCGCCGGGCGTTATAGATGAACACCCGGAAGCTGTCGAAGTGGTGCTTCTCATTTCGAGAGCCCATCGTCGTCCACAGGTAGTGGTGCTTCTCTACGCCCTCATCGTTCACGGCGCCCAGCGAGAAGTACGAGGTGATGCGCTTGCCCTCGGCATACTGCGCGACTTCATCGGGAACGGCGAGTTGCAGGGGACGCGAGAGCGCCCACCCGGCCTTACCGTCAGCGAGGCGCACCAGGCTCCACTCGTCCATCGCCACCGGAGAGGGCGCCGGCTTAGGCGTCGGCTCCATGCCTTCGGGCAGCACCGTCCGCGAGAGATCCTGCCAGTCGGACGGAAGCGACGGCGCCGCAGGCATGGGCGGTGGAGGAACCTTGGGCTCTTTCTTCTTCTTGACACGCTTCGAGACCGGAGACGGGCGCGGCGCCGGGTCGATGCCGGGATCCTCGTATGGGACGCGCGGGGCGAGCGTGGCCCAGATCACGTCCACTTTGCCCTTTTCAGGGATGCGGGCAAAGGTGGGCGCGTAGCGGTTCGGCGCCGTATGAACGTTGAGTTGGTCCCATACGGTGGCGGCGCCCATGGAAGGCAGCTTAGCGGCCCGGTCCCAGAGCCCGCGCAACTCCGCCATTTGTTCGGGACGCATGAGATTGCGGGAGTCCACCCAGCCCTCCCGGCCGTCCTCGGTGCGGACACGGGCAAAGCGGCGGCGGCGCTGGACCAGGGAAACGCGCTCGCCGTGTTTGGCTACCGCGGAGACGGGGGACTTCGGAGTCAGCTCCTCTCTCAGCTCCAGTTGAATGGGACCGACGTAAGCCTCTCCGGCGGCGGCCGCGGTGGTGGATTCTTCGCCGCAACCCGCCAGGGAGAGCCCCCAAACTGCAAGAATTGTGGTCGCCAGACGGGGAGACATCCGCACGCTCGCCAACTATTCTTAGTTTATCAAGATGACTCCGGAAGACGACCCCAAAGACGAGGCAAGCACATATTACTGCAGCCGCTGCGCGAAGCCTGTGAGGGACCCGCTGGTCTGCGGCGATTGCCTGGCCGTGATCTGCCGGGTGTGTGGTACGCCACTTGAATTGGCGGACGAACTTGGGATTGGATAGTGGCGTGAGAACCATCGTTTCACTGATCGCACTCGCGCTCAACGCGCAGCAACCTTTCCCCCAGGCGGAGTTCCGCGAGGGGAACCCGGGCGACCATCTTCCGCCCCACATCAAGCGGCTGACCTGGTTTGGCGAGCGTCCGCAGTTTTCGCATGACGGGAAGCGAATTCTCTTCCTTGGCGCCGTGCTGGGCGACGTGTATGAGATGGAACTCGCGTCCGGCGCCATCAAGCCCGTGACGGCCCATTTTCGTCATCACGGCTTCACGCGAGCGTTCTACCTCTCGAACGGCGATATCCTGCTCTCCGGTCCAACGAAGACCTTTGACCGCACGGATGCTGACGCGCGCGAAGAGGCGCGGCGGAAGAGCTGGCTCTCGGTGCTCGACAAGAGCCTCGCGAAGAAGCCGGTCCAACTAGGGGAGATGTGCAGCGAAGGACCGGCGGTGTCACGGAAGAACCTGCGGATCGCCTGGACGCATCGGTGGCAGCAGCATCCGGAGCGGCTCAAGGAGAACGAGAGCCAGATCTGGCTGGGCGACATCGTCTACGAGAACGGCACGCCCAAGCTTGTGAACAAGAAGCTCGCGATCGACAGCCGCAACTGGAAGGAACACAAGACGTGGTCCTTCGAAGTGCAGGATTTTGTTCCCCCCAACGAGGACGCGCTGACGCTGGCGGCGTACCTGCTCGATGGCACCACCAACACCGACGCCTATCGGCTGGATCTGAAGAGCGGGAGACTGACGAACCTCTCGAATGCGCCGGAATGGTACGACGAGCCGGAGGGCATCTTCCCGGACGGGAAGTTCACGATCGTCGAGTCGGCGCCCAGCCGCGGCAAGCCGTGGGTAATGGTGGAACTATGGAAGCTGACTCTCGACGGGAACGGGAAAAAGGATCGGCTTACGTACTTCACCGAGTACAAGGGAGTTGCCGCGGACAACGCCGTGGTGAGCGACGATGGCAAGTGGATGGCGTTTCAGATGGGGCGACGAGGGGCGGAAAGCGGCGAAGGCTTCGGCGTATTTCTGTTCGATTTGAAAGCCGCAGGCAAGCAATAGCCCCGGCTAGGCAGCCGGGGCAGCAGTACGCAGCAGCCGGCCATGGCCGGAGATCGTCACGTCGCCCTCCGCGAGGAACACTTCGCCGGCGCGAAACGGTTGGCCTTCGATAAGACCGCTTCCCTCAATGGCGATCCAGGCGTCAGCGCCAAGCGCCCCTCGTTCCACGCGCCGCTCATTGCCGGCGACTGTCACGCGGTCGGTCAGAAAGAACGGGCTGACGACGAGCCGCTCGAGACCGTCCCCCAGGCCGACCGCGACGGCGGCTCCCGGATGCGGGTTCATGCGGGAGACTTCGAAGCCTTTCTCGAGGTGGAGTTCGCGCGGGCGGCCGTAATCGTACAGCCGATACGTCACGTCGGAGTACTGCTGAATCTCGGCGAGGGCGATTCCGGAGCCAATGGCATGCACGGTGCCGGCACAGACGAAATACGTTTCACCGGGTTGCACTGGCACCCAATTCAGCAGGTGCTCGATTTCGCCCGAAAGCGAGGCTTCGCGCAGCCGGTCCGGTGCGAGGGGTTCCTTGAACCCGAGCGCAATGGTTGCTCCCGGGTCTGCGCGGAGGATATGCCACATCTCCGTTTTGCCATTCGAATTCTCGTGCTGTCTGGCGTAATCGTCGTCGGGGTGCACCTGGACACTCAAGCGCTCGGTGGTGAAAATGAACTTCAGCAGGAGCGGGAGTGCTTCCCGGTCGTGGAACCAGACCTCGCCAATCTTCTTGTCTGTGTCTTCGAACCAGGGGGCCAGCCGGTGCGCCCCCCACACCTTCTCATAGAATGCCGGCTCGAGTCTGCGCACCATGATTAGTGGGACGCGACGAAGCGGTGAATGCGATCAAGTCCCTTGGCGAGGTCTTCCATCGACGCGGCATAGGACAAGCGGAAGTGCGCTTCCGTACCGAACGCCTCGCCTGGAACGACGGCCACGTGGGCCTCGGAAAGAAGCCGCTCGGCGAACTCCATCGGCGACCGGATGCCGGTTTTCGCCAATGCCTCCGAGATGTTCGGGTAGGCATAGAAAGCCCCGCGCGGTTCGGAGCTGCGGAAGCCGGGGATGGCGCGGAGGCGTTCGACGACGAAGTCCCGGCGGCGGCGATACTCGGCGAGCATTACGCCCACCGACTCCTGCGGGCCGCGCAGAGCCTCCACCGCGGCCTTCTGCGCGATGGACGTCGGGTTCGAAGTGGAGTGACTCTGCAGCTTGTTGATAGCCGACACAACAGAGGCAGGAGCCAGGCCGAACCCAATGCGCCAGCCGGTCATGGCATAGGTCTTCGACAGCGACCCTGCCACTACGACCGTATCCTTGGCCCCCGGCAGCGATGCGATGGAATACGGGTCGCTGTCGTAAAGGAAACGGCAGTAGCATTCGTCGGTCATCAACCAGATGCCGCGCTTCGAAGTGAGGTGAAAGATCTTCTCGAACTCCCCGCGATCAAGGACCGCCCCGCTCGGGTTGGACGGCGAGTTGATGATCACCATCTTCGTGCGCTCCGTGAGATGCGGCTCGATCATCGCGGCCGTGAGCGTGAAGCCTTCGGCCTCATTGGTATCGACGAAGACGCACGTGCCGCCCGCGTAATTGACGACGTCCTTGTAGGTGACCCAATAGGGGACGGGGATGACGACCTCGTCGCCCTTTTCCACCAGCACCTGCATCAGGTTGAAGATGATGTGCTTGCCGCCGACGGAGACGATGCACTCGTTGGGGGCGTACTGCGTACCGTAGTCCCCGGCATGCCGCCAGCAGATGGCTTCCTTGAGCTCCTGCGTGCCGCCCGCGGGGGTGTACTTGGTAAAGTTCTTCTCGATCGCCGCAATGGCGGCGCGCTTGATGTTATCGGGGGTCGGAAAGTCAGGCTCGCCGGCGCCGAAGTCGACGACATCTACACCTTCCCGGCGGAGGCGGTCGGCGTCAGCAGCCACCTTCATCGTCGAGGAAACGCTAATGCGGCCGATACGCTCGGCCAGATCACTCATCGTCTGCAATTACTTCACTCCCAAGATGCGATTTTTGAGCTTCACCTGCACCGGCGGAGGGACCATTCCGGTAATGTCGCCGCCCAGCCGTATGACTTCCTTCACGAGCCGCGAGCTGATGAACGAGTAGGCCTCGCCCGCCATCAGAAACACCGTCTCGATCTCGGGCCGAAGGCGGCGATTCATGAGCGCCATTTGCAGCTCGCCTTCGTAGTCCGAAATGGCTCGAATGCCGCGCAGGATCAGATGCGCTTTGCGATGCGCGGCGTAATCCACAAGGAGACCGTCGAACGACTCTACTTCCACCTTCGCGAAGCCACGGGTTACTTCGCGGAGCATCTCGGCGCGTTCTTCCACGGAGAAAAGCGGTTGCTTCTGCTCATTCCGAAGAACGGCCACGATGAGGCGGTCGCAGATCTTGACGGCCCGGGAAATAACATCGAGATGCCCATTGGTGATGGGATCGAACGAGCCCGGATAGATGGCGGTGATGCTGGTCGGCTGCGTGGCCACCGGTTTGGTATCTCCCGATTGTACCGTGACCGGCGGCCTCGTATGCGTTCGTCTACGGACGCTTCTCCTTGTAGGAGCCTTCCTTGGCGACCCTCACCTTCGCGCCTTCCAGTTTCTTCTGGATTTTGGCCAGTTCGGCCGGATCGCTGTCGTTCGGGGAGCCTGAGTGGTATTCCTTGAGAGCCGCTTCCCACTGGGCGACTGCTTCCTTGTACTTGCCCTGCTTCGCGAGCACGTCGCCGAGATGGTCGTGGACGGTCGGGTCCTTAGTAATGCGCGCCAGCGACTCCCGCAGGTAGCGCTCCGCCAGCTCAAGGTTGCCCAGCCGGAAGTACACCCAGCCGAGGCTGTCGAGGTACGCGCCGTTATGGGGCTCCTGATCGACCGCCTTCTGAATGAGTTCCTTGGCCTCATTGAGGCGCACCCCGCGGTCCGCCAGCATGTAGCCCAGGTAGTTCAGCACTGAGGCGCTCTCGGGGTTCTCGGCCAGGATCTTGCGGAACTCGGACTCGGCCTCGTCGTACTTCTTCATCTTCTCGAGCATCGCGCCGCGCATGAACGACACGGCTTCGCGCTCTTCCTTGCTGTCCGAGAGCTTGTGCGCCGCATCCAGGCTCTTCGCCATCTCGGAGAAGTTCTTCGTACGCTCGTGGATCTGGGCGATCGAAAGATGCGTCTCGCGGTCGCCCTTGCCGTCAAACAACGTGTTCAGCAGCGCGACAGCCTCTTTCGGCTTGCCGACCTCGGCCAGCACGGAAGCCCGGACGGTCTTCACGGCGCGATCCTCCGGGTACTTCGCCAGCGCCGCCGCCGACTCCTGGTCCGCCTTCTGATACAGCTTGCCGAGCCGGTAGGTCTCGATGATCTGCGCCGACGCACGGGCGCCGAGATCGGGATCGAGTTCAGAGATGGAGCGGAACGTCTCCACGGCGGGCTCCACCTGTTCGGCCGAGCGGTACATGTTCCCCAGGCGCTCGAGCAGGATCACGCGATTGTTCCTCTCTGGCGCCGTGTAGCTCTTCTTGGCCGTCTCTGCCAGCACGTGCTTCAGGCTATTGATCGCGTCCTGCGTCTTACCCTCGGCCTCGAGCAGGCTCACATCGTTGAAGCGAACTTCGACGTCGTTAGGGGCGAGCGCCTTGGCTTTCGCGGACGCCTCGCGGGCCTTGTCAAACTTTCGCTGCTGGCGATGAATCTGCGAGAGGCGCAGCCAGCTCTGCGTGTCCTTGGCATCGTCCTCGACGAGTTCCTCATACACCTTGCGAGCTTCGTCGAGCTGGTCGCTGTAGAGAAGGTTCTGAGCGAGTGCGCGCTTGATCTCGGGATTATCGGGAACCACCTTGAGCGTCCGCTTCAGCGCTTCGGCCGCCAATGCGTGCTCGCGCATCTGCTCATACAGCCCGGCAAGAGCGGTGAGAGTGCGCGGGTTGGGGTTCTTGTCGGAGACCTTGCGCAGCAATTCCGTCGCGCGCTTGTTGTCGCCGAGGTCGGCGTACACCATGGCCAGCCCGCTCATGGCCTCTTCGCTCTCCGGGTCGATCTCGAGGGCTTTCTTGTAGGCCTTCTCCGCTTCCACCGAGTTCTGGGCGACCTTGTGCAGACGGCCGAGCATGAGCCACGATTCGTCGTCCTGCGTGTCCTTTTCCGTGATCCGGGAATACTGCTCGATCGCCTGCTTCAGCATGCGCTCATTGATGCGGCCCTGGTTGGAATCGCCGATCATGCGCGTGTACAGGCCGGCGAGGATCCGGCGTGCGCTGAGGTTATCGGGATTCTGTTGGATCGCCTCCTCGGCTTCCTGGGCAGCGGCGCGGATCTGGCCGGTGCGAATGTAGAGATCGGTCAATTCCGACGTGGCGGCCGTCGAAGCCGGGTCCGCCTTGATGGCCTGCTTGTAGTGCTCGATGGCGCGCTGCGCGTAGTTGCCCTTGTTCCCGTATTGTTCAGCCAACTCGCTGTAAATGTGGCCCATCGAGTAGTGATAGTAGGCCGCCGCTTTGGCTGATTTCGGCGGAGCCGTCGTTGAGGCCGCCTCCTGCGCCTGCGTCGGAGAGACCGCGGACAGCAGGCACGCTGCAGCCGCCAAACGGAGGGAAGAAGTGTATGCGCTCATCACACCCGGCTTTCTGTGGGCCACCCAGATCTCAGTATATCCTCAAACTGCTGTCATCCCAGCGCTTACACTAGTGTCCGATGCCGGGCGAGGAGACAAAACCGCTGGTGGCCGTCGTCGGACCGACAGGGTCCGGCAAGAGCTCGCTCGCACTTCGTCTCGCTGAGCATTTTGACGGCGAGATTGTGAATTTCGATTCACTTCAGATGTATCGCGGTTTTAACATCGGTACTGCCAAGGTAGGAGAGGACGAGCGCCGCGGAATCCCACACCACCTGGTAGACGCCGCCGCGCCCGAGGAAACCGTGACGGCGGGGGAGTATGCCCGCCGGGCGCGGGCGGTTCTGGCCGGCATCGGCGCCCGCGGCCGGTTGCCCGTGCTCGTCGGCGGTACCGGCTTCTATCTCAAGGCTTTGTTGGACGGCCTCGCGCCCGGCCCGCAGCGGGACACGGCGTTACGTACACGGCTGGAGGGGATCGAGCGGAGGCGACGGGGCGGGCTGCATCGCATCCTGCGGCGCATCGATCCTGCAACCGCGTCTCGCATCCACGCCAACGACGTACAGAAACTGGTCCGCGCGGTCGAGATCTGCCTGCTCGCGCGCCGGCCGGCCGCTCTGGTCTTTGAGGCGGGACGGGACCGGCTGCAAGGGTGGACGGCGCTCAAACTAGGGCTTAACCCCGAGCGGCAGGAGTTATATGACCGCCTCGACCAGAGAACCGCGGGCATGTTTCAAACAGGATTAGTGGAGGAGGTTCGCGGTCTTTTGGACCTCGGCGTGCCTGCCGGGGCCAAACCGTTCGAATCCATCGGTTACCGGCAGGCATTATCGGTGGTTCGGGGCGAACTGACGCTGGAGCAAGCCGTTGCGTCTACGCAATTAGCCACCAGGCAGTACGCAAAGAGGCAATGGACCTGGTTCCGCCGGGACAGCGAAGTCCAGTGGTTGCAGGGCTTCGGCGAAGATCCGGCAATCGTAGATGCCGGAATTTACGCAACACATTCCTTCATAAAATTGTTTTCAAAAATTAAGGCCGGATGGACGGAACATAGGCCGATCTGATACGTATAAAGTATCGGAACAGGTTGCACGACCGGCATGAATGTCGCAGGCGTTAACCCCCTCGCCAGCATCTGGGATAATTTCACCGTTTTGTCTTATGAGCCGCTGAGCGAGCAGTCTGCGCGTGTTTTGACTGAGGCAACCCGCACTCAAACTTCCGATTTACAAACTGAAAGGACCAAGTCAGTACCATGACCAAGAAGCTCATCCTCGGATTTGCCACCTTCGCACTCGCGGTTGCCAGCGCGGCGAACTACAAAGTCACCCTGTTCCAGCCGTCGATGCTGGAAGGTAAAGAGTTGAAACCCGGCGAGTACAAGGTCACCGTGACCGATTCAAAGGCCACCATCAGCAAGGGCAAGGAGTCGGTGGAAGCCAACGTGAAGGTGGAGACGGCTGATGAGAAGTTCTCCAGCACGTCGGTCCGCTACCAGAACGGCGACGGCAAGTACCGCATCCGGGAGATCCGCATCGGCGGCACGACCACCAAGCTGGTGTTCAACTAAACGCCGGCAATAAGACGTAAGAAGCATTTAGCGCGCCGGAAGTCGCCTGCTACACTGAATGGTTTATGCGGCGGTTTCCGGCGCTGCTGTGTTTGCTCCTGGCAGCGCCCGCACTTCAGGCGGACACCTATTTGGTGCTTCCGCTATTCAACCTCAGCGGCGAACCGAGTCTGAACTGGGTCGGTGAGTCTGTTGCCGAAGAGTTTCAGGAGGCTTTGGCCTCTGAAGGTCTTCTGGTGGTGGAGCGTGACGACCGCCACAATCTGTTCCGGCGGCTTGCGCTTCGCCCCTACACTGCCCTCACCCGCGCCTCCGTGGCGCGCCTGGGGGAGGTGGCCGACGCGGACAGCGTCATTTTCGGCGAGTTCGAGGTGACGCCGGGACCGGAGAACACGCTCGCGAAGAGCACTATCCGGATTCGCTGCTGGCGGCTCGATCTGAAGCAGATTCGCCGTAGCCCCGAGTTGAACGAGTTGGGGGCTCTCGAGGACCTGGCCTCGCTCCAATCCCATCTAGTATGGCAAGGGCTGCAACACATCCTGCAGCCGGCGCCCACTGAGGAGGAGTTCCGGCGTCGCCGGCGCGTGGTGCGGATAGACGCGATCGAAAGCTACATCCGGGGCCTGCTCGCGCCCGCCGATCAGAAGCTCCGCCTGTTTACGCAAGCGGCCCGGCTGGATCCCGGTTATCCACGTCCGGCGTTTCGGCTGGGCCAACTTCTGGTTGGCAATAAGGAGTATCGAGCCGCTATCGAGTGGCTGACCAAGATTCCGGCGAGCGACCCGCACTATCGCGAGGCGTTGTTCCTGCTTGGCCTCGCGCGCTATCGCACCAATGATTTCAAAGGTGCGGCCGAGTCTTTCAAGACCGTGGCGGCCGACGTACCGCTGAACGAAGTGATAAACAATTACGGATCCGCGCTGAGCCGCCTGAACGACCCGCAAGCCGGCGAGGCCTTGGAGCAAGCGTTGACGGGAGACGAAGCGGACCCGGCGTACCACTTCAACGTCGGCTACTGGCTGTGGAAACAGGGCAACTATAACAACGCGGCAGATCGATTCCGCGCCGTGCTGGACCGGACGCCCGACGACGCGGACGCGACGACACTCCTTGGCCGCTGTCTGAAGCAAAGCGGTCCGCGCAAGGGAGACCCGCGGTCGGAGGGCTTGGAACGGCTGAAGGAGTCCTACCACGAAGGGGCCTGGCGGCAGTTGAAGGCGATGCTCGAGCGCGGGGATAAGAAGTGAGGCCGGCGGCGCTGCTGCTGGTGCTGGCCGCGCTGCCCGCGGTCGCGCAAGGCCCTTCACCCAACGGCGCCGCGGCGAAACCGGCGCCCGCGGCCCCTCCCCGCCAGGGACGCATCGGTGCTTCCGCCCAGCGGAACGAGAACGTTGCCGTCTACCAGATCGACAACGACGCGATCAAAGAAGCGAACGTCCGGATGGGAACGACCACCACACTGGTGAGCGAGGCTGCCGTCGATACGTCCTGGTTCGCGGCGGAACACGGGAGACCACCGGCGGAGCGATTGATGCTGAACGCCGTGACGCCCGCCACCGGGTGGCACGGCGAGCTGTTTGCCCAGCACCAGAACAGCGTCTTCAACGCGCGCACGTTCTTCCAGGTGGGGGGCGTCCGGCCGTCGCGCAGGAACGTGTATGGAGGCCGGGCCACCGGGGCGATTCCAAGGTTGGGAGACGTCACCTTTACCGGATCGCAGCGCAAGATCCGGGGCATGGTCAACGGCAACGTGCTGATCCCGCTTCCGGAAGAGCGATCCCCGTTGACGACGGATCCCGCCGCGCGGGCGTTCATCGAACGCATCTTCGCGTCCTATCCGAACGTCCGGCCGAACCGCCCGGACTTCGACCCTCGCGCTCTGAACACCAATGCGCCGCAGTCCATCGACGAAACCGACGGCACGCTGCGCCTTGATCGCGACGCCGCCAAGGGCCGCCTGACGATGTTCCAAAGCATTTCGCGGCAGCGCATCTCGGCCTTCCAACTCGTGGCCGGGCAGAACCCCGATTCCGCTCTGCACACACTGCGTTCACGCCTGCAATGGCGCCGGGCGCTGAGCCCTGCCACCGAGTTGTCCCTGGGCGCCTCCTTTCACCGCGCGCGAACCGCGCTCGTCCCCGAGCCGGATGCCATCGGGCCGCGCATCCGCTTCGGATTTCAGATCGAGGAACTGGGACCGGATTCGCAGTATCCCATCGATCGCGCGCAGAACACCTTTCGCTACGGGGGCGGAGTGTCCCACACCGCGGGCCGTCATCAGTTCACCTTCGGGGGCGACCTGTTTCGCTATCGTCTGAACGGCATCGAAACGAACAACCAGCGAGGCTATTTCCAGTTCACCAATAACTTCGGGCGGACGGCAATTGAGAACCTGCGCTACGGAACGCCCACCAACTACGAAGTCACGCTGGGCGAACTCTCGCGCGGCTTCCGCAATTGGGCGGGCGATGTCTACTTCGGCGACCGGTTCCGTCTCCATCCGCGCCTGCAGGTGTATTACGGCCTTCGCTACAACTTTGAGACGGCGCCCATCGAAGTCCGGCGGCGCGACGTCATTCCCTACCGCTGCGACTGCAACAACTTCAGCCCGCGGCTTTCCCTCGCCTGGCAGCCGGGCGGCGGCTGGACGGCTCGGGCCTCCTACGGCGTCTCCTTCTCGCGCATTCAGCCCGTGACGTTTCAACAGGTGCGCAACAACCTGCCGCTTGTCCGGTACGTCATTGTCCAAAACCCCGACCTGATGGAGCCGCTACGAGGCGTGGACTTGAACAGTCCCGCGGCGCGTCACACTCCGACGAATCTTTCGAGCGACCTCGTCGGCCCATACGCGCATCTCTACACGCTGTCCTTCGAGCGGCGCCTGTTCGACCGCTGGCTGCTGCGCACCGGCTACACCGGAAGCCGCTCCTTCAAGCTTCTCAACGCGTTCATCGACAACCGTGCTGAGGTGATCCCCGGCATCCCGCTAACCACCGCGACCGTGGACCGTCGCCGCCCCGACTCGCGCTACTACGACGTGCGCACCATCGTGAACGCGGGCATCGCGTACTTTGACGCCGGCCAGGTTTCCCTGGACATACCCCTGCGGCGCGGGTTCGCTTCCAACATCAGTTACACCTTCAGCAAGGCCATCGACGAAGGCTCGGATTTCGCCTTCACCGCCGCCAACCGCGATCTCCTCACCGCGCGCAGCCAGAGCATGTACGAGGTGCTAAAAGACAAAAAGGGCCTCTCGCTGTTCGACTCCACTCACGCCCTGGGCCTGACGTGGACCTACGACCTGCCAAAAGGCTTCCAGATCAGCGGCGCCAGCGTCATCAAGTCGGGTACGCCGCTCACCCTCTACATCGGTTCCGACGCGCCCGGCTTCGGCAACGTGGACGGCGGCCCGAGCGACCGGCCCAACATAGTCGATCCCTCGATCCTCGGCAAGACCGTCGGCAATCCGGACACGGCCCCAAGCATCATCGCGCGGCAGCGGTTCGCGTATATCACTCCGGGGGAATACCGAGGAAGCCTGGGCCGCGGCACCTTCCGCAAGGGAGGCATCGCCAACCTGAACGCCGCCATTGGCAAGACGTGGCGCTGGCGCAGCGACCGGGCGACGATCTTTCGCGTCGAGTCCTATAACCTGACGAATACTCCGCAGTTCGACGAGCCGCAGCGCAACCTGACGTCGCCCTCGTTTGGCCGCATCACGAACACGCTGAACGACGGGCGCGTACTGCAACTGGTCGTCCGGCTGGTACTGTAGGCGCTACTTCTGGCGCGGTACCAGGCTGAACTCAAACTCGAAGTAGCCGTTGCTCGCCTTGGGCGCTACCACCTTAATTGCGTCCCCCGGGCCGCCCTTTTTCAGAACGATTCCCCACCCTGTCGCCTTCACATCAGGATTGCCGGGAGCGATGCCTTCAATGTCCACCCGCACGCCCTGTGAAGATGCCGCCAACCGGACGGGCCAGACGCGATTCAACTTGACCACTCGCGTCGGCTTATCGTCACTCAGCTCCTGATTCACGCGCGCGGTAATGGGCGCACCACCCTCGTTCTGAACCCGGATGATGAACTCCCAGCGTGTTGAGCCTGCCGAACCGTCCTCGAAGACGGTAATGCGGTTGAGCGCGCACGCGAATGTCTGCCACGTCTCGGCCGGCTCTACCTGTGGCGCCGACTGCACGACGGGACTGCCGGTAGGCCGCTGGCGCAACTGATCGAGTTCTTTCTCGAGCTGCAGGAGCCGCCGCTGCGCATCGTCGGCCCGCTGCCGCTCCGTCTCCACCGCTTTCCGCCACGCGGCGTCGGTCCCTTCCTTTCCATAGTCAACCTTCACCGGCGGCGCTTGGGCCGCTTTGGCCAGATCCTGCTTCAAACGTTCGGCGTCCGCGCGCAGGTTCTGGGCCAGCTTCTCGTTCCCCGACTTCTCGGCCGCCAGCGCCTCCGCCAGCAACCGCTGCTGCATCTCGGCCTGCAACGCGCGCTGGGTGGAGGCGGCCGCTTCGGCCTGCGCGCGGGCGCTCATGGTCCTCTCTTGCGCCACCTTCTGCTGGTACTCCGCGACGCGCGACTGGTAGAGCGCGAACGCAAGCCCTCCGAGCACTAACGCGGCGCTGATCACAGAGACCCGCACCAGCCGGCGCCGGCTTCGCCGCGCGTCGACGCGGCGCCTCCGCCACGACAGTACCGCCTTGCTGAGCGTGTCATGGAAGATCTCATACTGTGGTTCGTCGGGAAATTCCAGGCAGGGAGCAACGGGCGTGAGGATGCGCGCCGAACCGGAGCTCAGCTTCTCCAGCCAGGCCTTCACCACGCGGCTGTCGTCGCCGAGCTTTCCCGCCAGGTCCCGGGCGCGCCACGCGATCTTCGTGCCGCTGTCGGTCACCAGGTAATCGAAGGCGTTCTCAGCCAGCCGCTGTTCATCGCTGGTGAGCCCCTTCATCACGGCGTCGACGTGGGAACGCACGATCTCCGCGGCGCCCCTCAGCTCCTCCAGTGTGGACCGGCGCAGGACGCGGCTGCCCCGCGCCATCTCCGTCTCCCAGAGCTTCACCATCACCAATTGCAGGTAGGGTGTCTCTACGCCGGACGCCGCCGCCACCGACCTCGACTTCCCCGCCTCCCCTACCACCACCCGGCCCATTTGCACCTGCTGGACCACGGCCTCCGCCAGTGCGGCTTCCACCTCGATGCGTCCCGCGAACTCCCGTTCCGCGTCGGGGAGGCGATTGTACTCGTCCACCGGCCCCAGCACGGCGTTCCGCGCGGCCTCGAGCGAGAGCCGTTCCAGCCGGTACCAATTCGACAGCAGATTCCCGACCATCAGCTTGAAGCGGTCGAGCTCGGCCAGCGAGTCCTCGCGCAGGCTGAGCAGGAAGTTGATCGGCAGGGATTTTCGCTGCGCCGCCTCCGCGAACTCCACCGCGAATGAGCCCGGCTCTCCGAAGCGCGTTTCGTAACGGAAGTACTCCTCGAACTGGTCGAGCAGCAGCATCACGTCCAGACGATGGCGGTCGCTGATGGCCTCGAGCACCTCGGACAGCGTTCCCTCCGGCAGGCCTCGCGCGGCGTCCTCGCCTGCCACTGCCGCCAGTTCCGAGGCGATCGTGCGGCGCAGCTCGCTGCGCACGTCGCCCTGCCAGGCGTTGAAGTAGACGACGAGCAGGGAAGGGCGCGCCCCTCGGGCTTTCGCACGCTCGATGCGTCCGCGCAGCTCGCGGATCACGCCGGCACGAAGAACGGAACTCTTACCGACGCCGGACGGCCCGAAGAGCGTGGTCACGCGAGTGGAATACAGGCTGGCGACGATCAGGCGCGTGTCTTCTTCCCGGCCGAAGAAGAAGCGCGCATCGGCCTCGCTGTAGGGAATCAGACCCAGGTACGGGCAACGCGCCCGCGCCGCCGGCATCGCCCCGGTTGCTACGGCCGAAGGCGCACTCACGGACGTCCTCCCACACGGTGCACGCCGGTCTCGCGCATCCGTTCGAGAAACGCGGCGATGGTCATCTCGAAGATCAGCAGATCGCGCCGGCTCCAGAACTTCTGGTCGAGGTCGTCGGCCTTCTCCTGAATCGCCCAGGACGTCATGCGTCGCGGCTCGCCCTTCCAGATGCGATGCAGGATCACACGCAGGTTCCAGTCGCGCAGCCCGTAGCCCAGGAAGAGGAAGCTGCTGCCGCGGAACGGCTCGCCAAAGATCGTGGGAATGGCCGTCTCGCCGGTCATGCGCGAGAGGAACTCGACGTAGTCGTCCTCGGTGATCACATAGGACTCGGCCTGCTTCGCCTCCGGGATGGCCGAGCCGTGCATCTTAAAGACGACCGGCAGTTCACCGGCCTGGATCGGCATGCGCTGCGGGTCGCACGCCTCCCACGTTTCGCTGCCCGCGCGCTTCAGCATGACCACCGGCTGCGCCATGTTGTAGACCACCACATGGAACGGGCGTCCCTTTCGCTGGTAGCTTTCCTCGATCAACCGGTCATAGTTCGTGGTGACGATCACGAGGTTGGGGAAATCGGTCAGGTAATCGTGAAGCGAACCCGGCGGATAGGAGCGCGAGAAGATCTGCCGCAGCTGATGATCCAGACGGCCGCGGCCGGCCACCATTCCGTAGTACTGTGCGATGCGGCTCAGGTCGTAAGAGCCCTCCACGGGAAAGCCGCTGCGCGAGTCGAGGTACTGCGCCAGTTCCCAGCCGCTCGGCAGAAACTCGCACTGGGGAGAGGTCCACGCGGCGCCCGGCTGGCGGGTGGAAAGGGAAGCACCGGCGCCGAGGAACGGGATTACCGTTCCCGTCTGGAGCCCGTCCAGGATCTCTTCGTACGGAGGTTCCATCCCAAGCTACTCTAAGACAAGACGCGCATTAATGACAGCGGAAAGTGCCATCGCCGGAAGCAAATCATGTCCGTATACAAAGAACATCAGGAAGAACTCGAGCGGTACGAGTTCGCCATGGGGCCGGCGCGGGGGCGGCTTGCACTGGCTCTCGACCTGCTGACCGACTCGCTGGTGCTGGTGGGCCAGCACGGCGTCTATTGCCAAAGCGCGCGTCAGCCCGGGAAGCCGGCCATGGATATCCAGCTCATCAACAAAGGCCTCGCGGACGCCAAGGAATTGGTGATTTCCGCGATGGAGGAGCTGAAACGGGCTAGAGCGTCTGCAGAAATGGATTCAGCTGCCGCTCCCGACCAATAGTCGTATTCGGGCCGTGGCCCGGGATCACGATCGTCTCCTCCGGTAGGGCCAGCAATTTCGTCTTGATGGAGCGGAGGATCGCCCGCCCGTCTCCGCCGGGAAGGTCGGTACGCCCGATACTGTCGCGAAACAGCGTGTCGCCGGCCACCAGCTTCTGCTGTGCCGGGACGTAAATGCAGAGGCTGCCCTGCGTATGCCCGGGAGTGTGCACGATCTGGAAGGTGTCGGCGCCCAACTGCAATGTGTCGCCGTCGCGCGCGCCCTGGTCGATGTCGGTGGTCTCCGGCGGCGCCATTCCCAGCCATTGCGCCTGCACCTCCATGTGATCGTAGAGAGCCTGGTCGTCGCCGTTCATCCAGACCGGAGCGCCGGTCACCTGCTTCAGTTTCGCGGCGCCGCCAATGTGGTCGATGTGGGCATGCGTGATGACGATTGCCTTGACCTTGAGTTGATGCCGCTGAAGGATTTCGAGGATGTCGGAGATCTGGTCGCCGGGGTCAATCACAATCGCCTCGCCGCTGGCTTCGTCGCCAAAAATGGAACAATTGCACTGCAGCATGCCAACCGGCAGGATCTCGTGAATCATTTGCATCCCCAGGGGGTCGCCCCGCTTCGATTGTAATAGTAGAGATGCTCAAAGGATACGAAGCACTTCGCGAGAGCGCCGCCTGGATCGACCTTGCGGGTCGGGGGAAGATTCGCGTGACAGGCGAGGATCGCAAGCGCCTCTTGCACGCCATGACTACCAACCATGTACAGGCTCTGGAGCCGGGCCAGGGGCTGTACGCGTTCTTCTTGAACGACAAGGGCCGGATTCTCGCCGACGTCAATGTGTTCGCGCTCGACGATGCCCTGCTGCTGGACCTGGAACCAGAAACGACCCAGAAGATCTACGAACACCTCGACCGTTTCATCATCGCCGACGACGCGGCGGTAGAGGATGTGACAGCCGCCTTGCCTTCGGTATCGCTGGAGGGGCCGCGCTCCGCCGAGGCGCTCGCCTCGATGGGCGCTCCGCTTCCCGAGGCGCCATGGTCAATCCTGCCATGGGGTTCTCGATTGGTGGCGCGCGCCGGGGTCACCGGACAGCCTGGCTTTCTTCTGTTCGTACCCGCCGGTGAGCGTGAGGGCTTGCTTCAGGAACTGGAGAGCGCGCGCGTAGTTGCCGCCGGCGCGGAGGGGGCGCGCACTGTCCGCCTCGAGAACGCCCGCCCGCGCTACGGCGAGGAAATCACCGAGAAATCGCTGCCCCAGGAGACGCGGCAGATGCACGCGCTCCATTTCGCGAAGGGTTGCTACCTGGGTCAGGAGATCGTCGAACGCATCCGATCCCGCGCCCTATTGCACCGCGCCCTGGCTCACGTCACCATCGACACGGCTGAGCCGCCGCCTGCCGGCACGGAAGTCATGGCCGGCGAACAGAAGGCAGGCGAGTTGTTTTCCGCTGTATTTTCGCCGGCGCTCGGGAAGGTGGTGGGGCTCGCCAACGCACGCCTCGACTTCCCTGCCCTGCCACAGCCGCTCACCGTGTTGGGCGCGGCCGCGCACCTGAAGGAGATCTCAGCCTAGCAGGCGAGCGAGCACTTCATCCGGCACCCGCGCGTCGCCCAGAGCGACACCCGGCTTGTGCGCGCCGTGGAAATCCGACCCGCCGGTAACCGGAACGCCAAGTTGATTCGCAAGGTCAAGGTAGAAGGCCACCCGCTCCTCGTTGTGGTCCGTGTGATACGCCTCGATGGCGGTAAGCCCGCTGTCCACCAGGGACGCGATCAACTGCTGCTCGTCGGCCAGGTCGCGGCGGCCAAGCCGTACCGGATGCGCGAGTGAAGCGATCCCGCCGGCGTCGACGACGCGCCGGATGGCCTCCTGCGTCGTCGGCTCGTCGCGCGCCACGTAACCCTTCGCGCTCTCGTCCAGGTAGAGGTCGAACGCCTCGCGGATGGAGCGCACATACCCCTTCGTAACCAGCAACCGCGCGAAGTGCGGTCGTCCGGTGACGCTCTTGCCGAGCGCCTCCGCCTCTTCGAGCGTCAGCTCCAGCCCGAGTTCGCGCAGCCGTGCCGCCATCCGCCGGTTTCGATCGCGGCGCGAGGCATTCAGGTCGTCCAGCCAGTCGCGAAACTCCGGCGGCGCCGGCTGCTCCAGAAAGTAGGCCAGCAGATGCACCGACTTGCCGTTTGCAAGCGACGGCTCGTGCAGCCGCGTGCTCAGTTCGATGCCGCAGTACAGGCGTACCGCTCCCGCTCCCATGGCTGCCGCCGCATCGTAACCGCGAAAGGTGTCGTGGTCGGTGATGGCGAGGGCGGCCAGCCCCGCTTCCTCAGCAGCGGAAAGGAGTTCCTCCGGCGTGAAGGTTCCGTCGGATTCCGTCGTGTGCGTGTGGAGGTCGATCAACTACCGAGTCTAACAGGGGCGGGTGTGACGACCATCCCGTCGGTGAGTTCGCGATCGCCGGCCAGCGCCACCTGATCGCCCTCGTTCAAACCACCGACTACCTGGGACCGAGTCACGTTCGAGGCGCCGAGCTTCACTGGACGCCAGTTCAGCTTGTTTTCCGCACCCAGCACGAAGACGCCCACTTCGCCGCCCCGGCGCCGGATGGCCTCTTTCGGTATGCTGAGCGCTGCGGTTACCACCTCCGATTGCAGCGCCGCGTTGACGTTCGTGCCGGGCAGCAGCGTTCGGTCGGGGTTGTCGATGAGCGCGACGACCTCGCCCACCTGTCGCGTTCCCTGCGCTACCACCTGGGTGGGGAGGCGATCAACGTACCCCTTCCACTCACGGCCCGGTAGCGCGTCCCAGGTCAGGCGGACGGGAATGCCTCGCCGCACGCGCCCGAGTTCCGGCTCGTCCACATAGATCACCGCGCGCAGGCGGTCAAGCTGTCCAATACTGGCAACTAGGTCTCCCGCGTTCAAGAACGAGCCCACGCGCGCCTCGAGACCATACACGGTCCCCGCAATCGGCGCCTTCACCGTGCTGCTCTCAATCTGTTCCCTGGCCAGGGCCGCGGCGGCCTGCGCGTCCCGCAACTGAGCCTGCGCCACCTCGCGGTCGGTGGACACCACCAGCGCGCTTCGCTTCGCTTCCAGGGCCTTCTCTCGCGCCTCCAGAACCGCCACCCGCTGCTTCGCCGCCGTCAACTCCTGCTCTGTGGCGGCGCGCTTGGCTACCAATCGGCCCAGCGTGGCTACTTCGCGCTCGGCTGTCTGGCGATCGAGGCGGACCTGCGCCAGCTCGCCCTCAATGGTCGCCCGCTCCGCCGCGGACCCTCCGCGTTCCAAAGTCGTAAGCGTCGCACGTGCCTGTTCGATGCGCGCCTCGGCGGCAGCCAGCGCCGCCCTTGCTTCGCTTGCGTCCATGGTGGCCAGAACCGCACCCCTCGCCACCTGCTGCCCCCGCTCAACCGAAAGCGACTCGATCAGCCCGGGCCGGGCCGCTCGTGCCGACGCCCATTCCACAGGCTCCACCCGCCCGTTGGTTGTCAGGATGCTCTCGATGGTCTGACGCTCCACCTTCGCGAGCGCGACTTCCGGAGGACGCGAGCGCCCAAACGCCAGCCACAAGGCAACGGCGGCGACAACCAACACCGCCAGGAGAACAAGCAACCTTCTCAACGCGGCCCTCCCGGTAGCGCGCAGTGCCGGAACAGCAGTTGCCACTCAACACGCTGCACATCGAGCGCGAGCCACTCCTCCGCAGAACCGCGCCGGCGCCTCGCCGCCTCTACGAAGTCAATGAACGCGAAGGGATCCCATGCTTCGCCGGACGGGTAGCCAAGAGACGCAGCCTCCTCGCAGAGCGCCGGCAAGATTGGGTGCCGGCCGACGCGCCGGAACCAGTAGGCGGCGTTGCCGGGGTCAGGCTCCTGCCGGTGCATGATGCCGTGCCAGAAGCTGCCTTCGGCTGTGGTGATGCTCTGAGAAACGGAGTGGCTCTCGTCCAGGCAGGAGAAATACAGCCAAAGCCCGCTCAAGGCGGCCTCCGGCGCCCGCGCGCCGGGAAAGAGCTTGCTCGCGTCTGCCGCGGAGAGCAGCCGTCGCGCTTCTGCCGAGGAACAACTGCCGGAAGCCAGAGGCATGAGGCGCATGCCGCCGCCGTCGAGAGACAGAATTCGCGCTACGTCTGCGCTGAACTCCGCCGCGTCAAAGACCATTCGTTCTCATTGTGACAGATGCACCGGCGGCAACACCGCTACCATGGAAGCGTGAAGAGAACCGCGCTGGTGCTCTCCGCCGGGGGCATGTTCGGTGCCTACCAGGCGGGCGCATGGCGGGCGCTCTCCGAGTTCTGGCAGCCCGACGTCGTCATCGGCGCCTCCGTCGGGTCCCTCAATGGATGGGCGATTGCCGGAGGGTGTACGCCTGCCGCCCTGATCGATCGCTGGCTTCGCCTCACCGACGCCTCTACGCACCGGTTTCATCTGCCGCGGCGCTTCGAGGATGGGTTGATCGTGGCGGAGCCCTTTGTCCAATGGGTGCGCGAGGTCTACGATTCGTACCAGCCGCTCCGGCCGTACGGGGTGGTGATCACCGATCTGCTCAAACTCAAGCCGGTGATGGTCATGACGCCGGGCATCACATGGCGGCATCTCGCTGCCTCCTGCGCCGTCCTCGGGATGCTTCCGCAACAGAGGATCGACGGCCGTCTCTATACCGACGGCGGTCTCATGGGAGCCCTGCCGTTGTGGGCAGCAGCGGAGGCCGAAGCGGATGTCGTCATCGGTGTAAACGTCCTCCGCAATATTCCCCGTGCGCTCCGGACCGTCATTACGGGGCTGCGGTCGCTGGGGCCCTCGATTCCTGAGCTTCCGCCCTCCATCCGCAGCACGGTCATCGGCCCGGAAGGGTACCTCGGCGACCCCCGGGACGCGATCTACTGGAATCGCGACAAAGCGAGCCGCTGGATTGACCAGGGGTACGAGGATGTCCTCAGGCAAAAACATTTTCTGAAGGAGTTGTTTTAGGAGATACTACGGGTGACGACACCATGCCGACCTATCGCATCCACCGCATGAAAGACGCGCCTCGTCAGAACTTCCGCTGGGCTCCTCACACCAGTGGCGTCACCCAGGTGAAGCCCAAGGATTACGAAGCGGGCGAGGCGGTGGAAGGCGCCTCCCCGTACGCCGCCTGGTTCAGCCTTCGCGAGACGGATTGTCCACTAAATGTTGGAGACCTTCTTGAATCCGGTGCCGGGGAATTGCACATCTATAAATATGTGGGTTTCGAGGAGGCCCGTTGGGTGCTTCCAGAGCTAAAAACGGGGTTGGAATCAGAACCCCTGGCGGCAGGCGGACCGGCCGTCCCAGCAAACTAGTAGTACTGGTGGTGAAACGATCCACCAATGCGGTGGCCCACCGGCAGGCCAGTAAAGATACACTGTGAAAATGGATTGTAGCTCGAATGGCGTCGAGCGTTTAAACTCCTTCGCCCTCGTGACCTACACGCCCGATCCCCTGGGCGCCTTCTTGAACCACCTCCGGCAGGAGCTGGTTCATGCGTGCCGGATTCAATCGCACGTCACCGTGCTGCCTCCCCGTCCCATCAGTGGTACCGCCGAGCAGGCGTGGGCACAGCTGCAGGAGCAATTGCGCGACACGGCCTCATTCCGAATCGAGCTTGATCGCGTGAACGTGTTCTCGGGAACCAACGTCGTCTTCATCGAAATCGGTGAGGGGCGAAGGCAGTTGCTCGAGTTGCATCACCAGCTGAACGACCGCTACCTCGGCTTCGAGGAGCCTTACACGTACCATCCGCATCTGACCCTCGCACAGGGCGTCTCCGAAGAGAATGTCGCCGCCGTGGCCGACCTCGCTCGCCGCCGCTGGGCGGAGTTCCGCTTCAGCCGCTCGTTCGACGTCGACAGTCTCGTCTTTGTGCAGCAGACCGCCAACAACCAGTGGGTGGATCTGGCCGAGTACCGTCTCCCGACCGTGACCCTGGTCCGCTGAACGGCTGATCCCGCGCGGTATACTGCCCCTTCGACTACTGCAAGAGGAGTCCCTGACCGTGACCTTCGTCCGCCTTGCGGCGGCCTTCGCCGCACTCTCGCTCGCCTGCGCTCAAAACCAGAGCCCGGTCCAGGAAGCAAAGCCGGAGGCGCGCCCAGCCGACCCACTTTCGTCTTCCACATTCGCCGGCCTCCGCCTCCGCGGCATCGGACCGGCCCTGACTTCCGGACGGGTGGGAGCGTTCGCCGTGCATCCCTCCCGGTCGTCCACCTACTACGTCGCCGTTTCGTCCGGCGGAGTGTGGAAGACCGTGAACTCGGGCACCACGTGGACGCCGGTCTTCGATCGCCAGGGCTCGTATTCCGTCGGCGCAGTCGCTCTCGATCCCAAGAACCCCTCCGTCGTCTGGGTGGGAACCGGCGAGAACAACAATCAGCGAAGCGTTGGATACGGCGACGGGCTCTACCGGTCCGATGACGCCGGCCGCACCTGGAAGAAGATGGGGCTCGACAAGTCCGAGCACATCGCGAAGATCCTGATCGACCCCCGTGACAGTAACGTTCTGTTCGTCGCCGCCCAGGGCCCGCTCTGGGGACCCGGGGGCGACCGCGGGCTCTACAAGTCCACCGACGGCGGCAAGACATGGACCCACTCGCTCAAAGTCAGTGAGAACACGGGTGTGACGGACGTCGTGATGCATCCGAAGAACCCCGACGTGCTGATCGCCGCGGCACACCAGCGGAGGCGCCATGTCTGGACCCTGATCCATGGGGGCCCCGAGAGCGCGCTGTACAAATCCGTCGATGGCGGCAAGAACTGGGTGAAGCTGACGGCCGGCATTCCGTCCGGCGATCTCGGCCGCATTGGGCTGGCCGTGGCCGCGACGTCGCCCGATATGGTCTATGCGTCGATAGAAGCGCAGGACGACAAGAGCGGCGCCTATCGCTCGGGCGATTTCGGACAGACGTGGGAAAGGCGGTCCGGCTACATCGCCCAGTCGATGTATTACGCGCACCTTGTCGTCGATCCGCAGAATGCCGAACGGGTGTACTCGATGGACGTGTTCTTGAAGGTCAGCGATGACGGCGGACGCACGTTCCGCAATCTGGGTGAGCGTCACAAACACGTGGACAATCACGCCATCTGGATCGATCCGGCCGATAACGATCACTACCTGGTAGGCAGCGACGGCGGCATTTACGAGAGCTTCGACCGCGCTCAGACCTGGCACTTCAAGTCGAATCTCCCGATCGTGCAGTTGTACGACATTTCCGTTGACGACTCGCGGCCGTTCTACAACGTCTGCGGCGGGACGCAGGACAACAACTCGTTCTGCGGACCCTCCCGAACGCGGTCCGTTCACGGCATCACCAACAGCGACTGGTTCATTACCAACGGCGGCGATGGCTTCCACACGAAGGTGGACCCGAAAGACCCCAACACGATCTACGCGACGCTGCAGTACGGCGTTCTGGTGCGCTATGACAAACGGACCGGCGAGCGCGTCGGTATCCAACCCCAGGAGGGCAAGGGCGAACCGCCGCTTCGCTGGAATTGGGATTCGCCCCTGATGATCAGCCCGCACCTCAACACACGCCTCTACTTTGCGGCCAACAGGCTGTTTCGCAGTGACGATCGGGGCGATTCCTGGAAAGCGGTGAGCCCGGACCTGACGCGCCAGATCGATCGCAACCAATTGCCGGTGATGGGCAAGATCCAAAGCGTTGACGCTATCGCGAAACACCAGTCGACGTCGATCTACTGCAACATCACAGCCCTCGCCGAGTCGCCCAGGAAGGAAGGGCTGCTCTACGCCGGCACCGATGACGGGCTGATTCAGATCTCCGAGAACGGCGGGGGTGCATGGCGCAAGGTCGAGTCGTTCCCGGGCGTGCCGGAGCGCACTTATGTCAGCCGGCTGTTGGCTTCCCAACACGACCCGAACACCGTCTACGCCGCCTTTGACGCACACAAGAACTCCGACTATACGCCTTACCTGCTGAAATCGATCGATGCGGGTAAGACATGGACCTCGATCCGCGGAAACCTCCCAGCGAACGGAACTGTCCTCGCCATTGCCGAGGACCACGTGGATCCGAAGATGCTGTTCGCCGGCACCGAGTTCGGGGCCTACTTCACCGTCGACGGCGGCGAGAAGTGGATTCAGCTGACCGGCAATTTCCCCACCATCGCGGTGCGTGATATCGCCATCCAGAAGCGCGAAAACGACCTCGTGCTCGGGACATTCGGCCGCGGCATCTATATCCTGGACGACTACACGCCACTGCGCGGTATCGGCAAGGCGACACTCGAAAAGGACGCTCACCTCTTCACACCTCGCGACGCCCTGCTCTATATGCCGTCACGTCAATACGGTGGGCGCGCCAAGGCGTTCCTCGGCGAGTCCTTCTATACCGCGGATAACCCCCCGTACGGAGCGGTGATCGCCTACCACCTGAAAGACGGCCTGAAGTCGAAGAAAGAACAGCGCCGCGAAGCCGAACGAGAAGCCGAGCGAAAGAAACAGCCGATTGCCTACCCGACGTTCGAGCAACTCCGCGCCGAGGACGAGGAGGAGGCGCCGGCCATCCTGCTGACCGTCGCCGACGAAGGCGGCAGGACCGTGCGCACATTTACCGGGCCTGCCGGCAAGGGCTTGCACCGCGTGGCCTGGGACTTGAGAGAGCCGGCGGTGCTCCTCGCGCGGCCCGGCCGCGGCGCCGACGACGACAATCCGTTTGCGGAGGATCCCGGCGGCCCCTTTGTCATGCCGGGGACCTACAAGGTATCGCTCGCCAAGCGTGTGGGAGGTGTGGTCACTCCTCTGGCCGGTCCCGTGGTGTTCAAGGTGGTCGCCGACAGCACCAGCGGCCTCACACCGGCAGACTTCAAGATCATCTCTGAGTTCCAATCGAAGTTGACCCGGCTGCAACGTGCGGTTTCGGGCGCCGTTGAGACGGCCGGCGCCACGCGAACGCGCCTCGATGCCATCAAGCGCGCACTGGACGCTACACCCTCCCTGCCCGCGAAGCTCCACGAGGAGGCCCGCGCGCTGGACCGGCGGCTCACCTCCGTCGTCCGTGAACTGCAGGGTGACCGCACTGTGGCCAGCCGCAACGAGGCTGCTCCGACGTCCATCGCCGATCGGGTGTCTACGATCGGCGGCCAGCTTCGCGGCGCCATCGCCAAACCCACCCGGACCAATCTTGACCAGTTCCAGATCGCCTCCGATCTTTTCGCCGAAGAACTCAAGAAACTGCGGGCGCTCGTCGAGATCGACCTCAAGGCCCTCGAAAAGTCGCTTGATGCCGCGGGCGCGCCTCCAACGCCGGGCCGCATACCAGATTGGAGATAGGTGATCTTTTCGCCGTGTAAATCTCGCCGTGTAAAGTGGGATGTCAGGGCGGCACACAATCGCAATCGTTCTCGTCACGCTCGGCACTGCGGCCACTCTCGTCGCAGCGGCCGGCGTGCCAAATCAGTACCATCGCATCAAGACGTGGTTACCCGCGGAGGGCGTCGTACTTCGGACCTGTCCGGCCGTAGACGCGACTCCGCGGCTCGCGTCCCTCTTTTCCGGTAACGCGCAGCCTAATATTCACTACGTCCGGTATCACTACCGCGGCAGCAACTACGTCTCGCCCTTGCCTCCCGAGCGCGGTTCCCGCCCGGCGGGCTCGCGGGTCGCGCTGTTCGTCGATCCGGATCGCCCCGGCGACGTCGCCGTCGACCTCGGCTGGAACTGGCACACCTTCTCCGACCCGCTGCTCCTGTTCGCTGCAGCCATCGTACAGTTTGCCGTCGGCCTGCGGCTCTTTCGCTATCAGCCCCTTCCTGTCAAGGTTCGAACAAGCCGATCTGTCCGGTAGTCTCCTTCGCCTTCTTCCGCCGCAGCGGACTCCCCACCACCCCCAGCACCTCCGCCAGGTCCAGCGCCTGCCTCGGCACGTACACCCGTTGTATGTTCGCCATCTCCGGCGGCGCCAGAGAGAACCCGAACGCCTCCACCTGCAAGAGGTTGTTGGGGAGCACGCCCTCCATCGTCTCGCCATCTTTAAACGTCAAGCGAACCCAAAGGCCCTCCCCCTTCGGGCGATTGCGAAATGAGGTACGCTCCAGAGCCAGTCTTCCGGTTGGGTAATCTCGCACAAAACAAACGAGTTTGACGTGTGCCCAAGGGATTGCCGCATAGGCCCCTTCCGGGCTCAGGAGTTCCAGAGATTCGCCCTGGCCGAAGGCTAAAGGGTTGGCGACGCCGGTCACCGGCTCGCGGTCAAATCGCAGGATCACGATCTTTTTGCTGGTTGAACCGGCCAAAATCGAACCCTTTACTTCAGCTTTCTTACAAACATTTTGGCGGTTATTGTATCATTGGCACGATGCAGGCAGCGGGTTCTGTGCCGCCCGGGTCCGGCTACTCCGTCCCGGTCGAGCCAGTGCCGTTCCCCGCCGCCGGGCTGTCCGCCAAGATTCGTAGCTTTCTCGATTACTGCCGCGTAGAGAAGGGTTTAGCGAAGAATTCGCTGTTCGCCTATGCCCGCGATCTAGCCCGTCTGGCTGCGTTTGCAGGCGATCGTCTCCCCGATACCGACGGCCTCCGGGCCTACCTGGATTCGTTGTATCAGTCGGGACTGTCCGCCCGGTCCGTCGCCCGGCACCTGGTGACGCTCCGTAATCTGTACCAGTTCCTGCTGCGTGAAGGGGTGATTCGGGACGATCCGACGGCGCTTCTCGCCGCTCCCCGACAGTGGAACACGCTACCCAAGTATTTGAGCCGGAACGACGTTGACCGCTTGCTGGAGGCGCCGCCACCAGATGAGCCAGTCGGCCTTCGTGATCGCGCCATGCTCCAGTTCCTATATGCCACCGGGCTGCGGGTGACGGAGTTGTGCCAGGTTCGCTTGACCGATCTAAACCTGGAGCTAGGCGTGGTACGGGTGACCGGAAAGGGGAACAAGCAGCGGCTGGTGCCGTTCGGCAAGGTAGCAGCCGAAGCAGTCCGACGGTACCTTTCGGAGGCCCGAAATCTCCTATTAAAGAACCGGCAGACTCCCCACCTGTTCGTCACGGGGCGGGGCCAAAAGATGAGCCGCCAGGGATTCTGGAAACGGATCAGCCTTCACGGCCGGGCCGCCGGCATCGGGCAGAAGCTGACGCCGCACCTGCTCCGTCACAGTTTCGCGACGCACCTGTTGGAAGGCGGGGCGGACTTGCGGAGCGTGCAGACGATGCTGGGCCACGCGGACATATCGACAACCCAGATCTACACCCACGTCCTCCGCTCCCGGCTGCGGAAGACGGTGGACGAGCATCACCCCCGTGCCTGAACGCGCGGGGCATTTCGCGAACGGAAGCGAACGGCGATGAGCGACTACATGTTCATGTTGGAGAGCCACCTCAGCACGGAGCAGAGCCGTGCTGTAGCGGAGATCCAGGCGGCAGCGGCAGAGTCCGCCACGAACCTCTTCCTGGCCGGCGGCGCCATGCGCGACATGCTGGGCGGCTTTCCCATCCGCGACCTTGATTTCGTAGTGGAGGGCGACGCCCCCAAAATCGCCAAGGTCGTTGCACAGAAGAGCGGCGCCCGCCTCATTGCCGTCGACGAAGTTCGCCGCGTAGTGGAACTGCAATTCCCGGGCGGTGTCAACGCGGAGCTGGGGATGGCCCGCCGGGAGAAGTACGGCAAGCCGGGCGCCAAACCACAAGTCACGCCGGCCACCATCTACGAAGACCTGCGCGGCCGCGACTTCACCATCAACGCGATTGCCCTTTCTCTCAACCGCGCGTCGCGGGGGCTGCTGCTGGACCCCACCAACGGCCTGGGCGATCTGGAGAGGCGCGAGTTGCGCGCCGTGTCGAACTATTCCCTGTACGACGATCCGATTCGGCTGTTGCGTCTGCTGCGCTTCCGCGTCCGCCTCGGCTTTACGCTCGAGGAACGGACGGCGCAGAGCTACGCGAACGCCCGCGAGGCGGAGGTGGAGAAGCACATCCAGCCGAAGGCGTTGCTGCACGAACTGCGCCAGATCGCCAACGAGGTCAACAGCGCGGACTTGCTCCGCGTACTGGACGAGGAGAAGTTGCTCTCGCTGTACTCGCCGGCCTTAACGGGAGCCAAACTGAACCTCGCGGGGCTGCAGAAGCTGCAGAAGGCGCGGTCCTTTATCCCTTTCAACATCCCCTTTCCGGCGGATAACCTGGCGCTGTTTCTGGCGGTGGTCACGGAGAAACTGACTCCCAAAGAACGCGCGCAGCTCGTGTCGGCCACCGGCATGGGAGCGGCGGAGGTCTCTGCGTGGCAGAAGTTGGAGGCACGTGCGAAGAAACTCGAGAAGGCTCTCACGTCGGCGAAGCTCACCAAGCCCTCGCATGTATACGAAGCGGTGACCGCCGCGCCCGGCGAAGAAGTGCTGTACGTGCTGATGAAGAGCAGTCAGCGGCTGGCGCAGGACCGCATCAAGAACTTCTTCCAGAAGTACCTCCCGCTGGCGAACGAGGTGACCGACAAGGACGTCGCGGCGAAGGGCGCAGCGCCCGGCACGCCGAAGTTCGCCAAGGTGCGGCGCGAGGTCATCGCACAGCGGCTCGACGGCCGTCCCAAGAAGGTCGCGCCACCCCCGGAGCCTCCGCCGGCGCCCGTAGCGGCCACCGCGGCCCGCGGGGTCAGGCGGTAGAATTGAATCGAGATGAAGGTCTTCGCTGATCTCGTAGTTCGAGGGGGGGAGCAGGCGCTCTCTGCGTTCCTGGATCGCATGAAAGGAACCTGCAGGGACGGCTGGTCGCAGAAGTTCGAAAGTACGACGGGAGTCTTCGGCGAGCTCTATTGCTTCACATGTACCCGGACCTGCGTGCGGCCACATGCGGACGTCTGGTTGTCTCAGCGTCACCCGAACGAACTTCGGGTCACCAACGTTCTTTCTCCGGAGTTCAAATCGCTTACGTACGATCAGTACAATCAGATCCTCCGTGATTTCTTAGAGTCATGTGTCAAGCCGGCAGCACGCGACGAGGTGCAGATTCTCCTGAGCGAGACGGCGTTCGGCCTAACTCAATTCCTCTCTGAGAGGTGTGCCACTCTCCTGCAGCGCTTCTCACGAGAGGCGAACCGTTCGATGCTTACGCGCGACGATTTGCGGCGCTGGAACGAGTTTGTTACCCTCGCCCACCGCGAGGACGCGCCCCTCGACGAGCCCTTCCTCAGAAAGTGGCTCGAAGAGGACGAAGGGTGGCCCGAACTCGATGCAGAGAGATTGGCGGATCAGTACGCGCGTGCGAGGGACCTACTCAGAGTCTTCGTCGAATCGCAGCCGGCCTAATGCCTGCAAAACCGCTGCCGGTGGACTTGTTTGTTGAATTGGTCGCAGACTCCGGTGTACCAGTTCTCTTCTTTGATACCGCCGCCATTCTAGACATAGTTCGCTGCGCTTACCGTCCTGACCTTCGGCTCGATTTGCTGCGGTCCGCTGCCGCTGCTTGTGCCGCATCCAAAGCCGTCCCAGGCCGTCAGCTTTGGCTAGCGGCTACGCCCACCGTCCTCAAAGAGCTCGCCGATAACCGATGTGGAGTGCTTGAGGAACTGGATAAGGCGATCAGTCGAACATTGCGGGAAATCGGGAGATTCGCAGAGGTGGCAAGAGTACTATCCGCCAGTAAGGCCGCCGCGCCCGACTGGCTGAATGATGAACTCCAGACAGGGATTGTCGAACTAATGAACCGGCTTATGACTGCCCTCACCGTGTATGAGGGAAGCGCATCGTGCGTTGCGAGGGCTTACGATCGCGTTCGTCACGGGCTGGCTCCAGCCAGTCGCGGGAAGCAGGAGATGAAGGACTGCGTGATCTTCGAGGAGTTCCTGGAGATGGCAGAAGGACTCACTGCGATGGGCTTTGCTCGCCCCCGTGTATTCATTACCCCCAACGATAGGGATTTCGGCAAGCCGCCCGAAGGCCGCGTGTGTGATGACTTGGTTCGTGTCGGCGCCAACTATGTGAGCAACCTATCTTGGGCCGCCCATCTCATTGGGCCGTGAACATTAGCCTCTCATTACACACTTTCGATCTGCGCCAGGTGGTTCAGGTCGTGGCCGGCCATCGTCTCCACCAGCGTGCGGAACGTCATTGTCCCGCGCTCCGGGTGCGTGAGCGGCTTGCTATAGGTCTCCGGGGGAACCTGAGCGACCAGGCGCGTGTTCCACTCCCGTAGCGATTCGAAGACATTCAACGCCGATGCGACGTCGTAGGCCGGTGCGTTGCGTATCCAGGCGTCCTGGTCGAAGGGCTGAATCACGTGGTGGGGTTCGGCAAGGGCCTGGCGCAGCCGGAACGCGAAGGCGATCTCGGTGTCGGCGAGGTGGCACAGCACCTGGCGAGGGCTCCATTTCCCTGGGGACCAGGGGGCTTCGGCACGAGCGGCGCCCATGGCGGCGAAGGCGGCGCGCAGGCGTCCCGCGGTCGATCGAATGATGAGATGCGGATCGTGCTCGCCGAGGTACTTCGCGTAGGGATTCATCGCGACACTGTAGCAGCCTACAGGGTGAGTCCGCCATCCACGGTGAGCACCTGTCCTGTAACAAAGTTGTCGGGCTCAAGGAAGAAGCGGACGGCTCGCGCGAGGTCGTCGGCCCGGCCGTATCGCGGGATGATGCCCTCGTCCAGATAACGCTGGTATTTGCCGGCGGCGATGCTGGCCTCGGCCATGCCCGCGGCGGTGACGCCCGGCGCAATCACATTCACCCGGATGTCGGCCGGCCCGCGACACTCCTTCGCCAGCAGGCGTGCACCGTGGATGAGGGCGGCCTTGGGCACCGCGTAAGCGGCCGTCCCGGGAAACAGCGCTACCGCCTGCATCGTCGAAAAGAGCACAATCGCGCCGTGTGTGCCGCTCGCCTTCATGCGTTCCGCCGCGTCACGAGCCAACAGCATCGGCCCCGAGTAGTTGTTCTCCAGAGAGGCGCGAGCCGCCGGTTCGAACTCCTCGGGGCTCTTGACGCGCGACGGGTCGCCGGCGAAGACCACAAGCCCATACAGCGAGGGAGCGGCATCGAGAAGCCGGCGACGGTCGCCGGCGATCGTGAGGTCCGCCTGCATGAGAGAAGCGATGTCCTTCAGCCGCTCGGCCCGCTGGCGGTTCGCCCGGTAACTGACGATGAGCTTGGCGCCCTCGGCGGCCAGAACCTGGGCGCACACGGAGCCGATTCCGCCGGCGCCCCCCGCCAGCACGATCTCGAGACCATTAAGCGGCATCCGGCGCCGCCCCCTTCGCGCCAGCTGCAAGATAGCCCGCGCTGACGATCACCAGGAAGAGCATCAGCACCTCGCTGTCACCGAGGTTCAACTCGAAGATGCCGGTGACGAGGATAGCGACGATCACGGCGACCGCACCGTGAAGCACTGCCCGCGCATGGGGCTCCGCGGTCGGCAGCGCTCGGCGGAAGTCCCAGACAACCTTCCCGAGCAGCCACAGAAGAGCCAGCATCGTCGGGATACCGCGCTCGGCAGCATAGTGCAGGTAGATGTTATGCAGGTGCCCGTACCAGCCGGCAGGCAGCGGCTGCGGTACGTCTGGCGGCAGATAGGCGCGGAACTGTTTGTTCACCTGTTCTGGGCCGAGGCCCAACAGCGGATGCGCCTGGATCATGCGGACGCCGGTGCGCCAAGTGATGACGCGATGCATGTTGGAGTCCAGCTCGCCCTTCGGCTTGCCGACCGACATGACGCGTTCGCGAAGAGCGGAGGGTCCGGCGAAGACAGCGATGGCGCCGATGACCGGCAACGCGAGGACGGTCCATCGTTTCCAGTGCCACAGCAGATACAATGCGCCTGCCGCGGCGCCGAGCCAGATACCCCGCGTCATGCCCAGCACGATGGACGTCCCGATCAGCCCACAGGCCCCGATCAGCATCGCACGCGTGCGGCCCCGCAACGGAGCCCAGAACAGCAACGCGGCAATCATTAGCAGCACGATCATCTGCTGGCCGCCGAAGGTCATCCAGTGGCTCATGAAGCCAGTGGTGCGCTCGCCGACGTAGTATTCGTAGAACGGCCGCCCGAGACGGCGCGCTTCGGCCAGCTTCTCGCTGAACTGTATAAAGCTGCGGAGCGCGGCCAGCGAGGCGATGCCCGCCCAGACGAGGGCGAGTCGCCGGACCACGGCGAGGTCGCGGAAGGCGCTGGAGGCGACCACCAGCATCAGGAACACAAAGAACTTGCGGATTTGTGGATTGGCGATCGAGGGCTCGGGGCCGGCGACCAGCGAAATCAGGGTTCCCAGGAAGAAGGCGGCCAGCGGCCAGTGGATGGGCGGGAAGCGGAGACGCTCGCCCGAAAGTAACAACGAGGCCAATGCCAGCGCCATCAAAATGTTGGTGAGGGCTATGGAGAATAAGACAGTGGACGCCGCACCGAACGCGAACGACCACGACGCGCGGCGAAAGAAGGACGAAAGATCCATGAAGGCGCCGCCCGTCAGTATGCCAAAATAGCCTCTGCACCCGCTAGTGACAATGCAGATCTACCTTCTAAGACATGCCATCGCCGAGGATGGCAAGCCGGGCGGCCGCGACGCCGACCGGGCCCTGGTTCCTGAGGGCAAGCGAAAGTTGCGCGAGGTGCTGCGGCATGCGAAAGCAGCCGGCGTTAAACCGTCCCTGATCCTGACCAGCCCCCTGAAGCGGGCTCTCGAGACGGCCGAGATCGCAAGCTCCGTACTCGGCTATCAGGCCGAATTGCTTCAAACGTCGGCGCTGGAGCCGGGCTCGTCGCCCCATGCCGCCTGGGACGAAGTGCGAGTCCATAAAGACGAGAAAGCGGTGATGCTGGTGGGCCATGAGCCGCTCTTCAGCGCCCTCACTGCGCACCTGCTGAATACCCCGACACTCGCCGTGGATTTCAAGAAAGGCGCGCTGGTTCGCATAGACGTCTCCGGTTTCGCCCCGCAACCCAGGGGCGTACTGAAGTGGATGATGACCGCAAAACTCGCCTGAAACAATCCATCAGAGTCGTTCACTCCAACATCGGAGCATCATGCGGATCCAGGATCTGAAGCAGTCGTTTCGTACCCTTCTCAAAACACCCGGCTTCACCGCAGTGGCGATCCTTTCGCTGGCGATGGGCATCGGGCTCACGACGGCGCTGTTTAGCCTGGTGGACGCGGTGCTGCTGCGCCCGCTGCCCTTTCCTGAGGCGCAGCAACTGATGTGGCTCGACGAATCGCGCGAGGGGAAGCCCTCCGGTGGGAATCCCCAGCGGTTGCACGATTGGCAGCAGGCGTCGAGTCTGCACGCCGCGGGCGGGTTCTATGGCGAGGGTGCGGTCCTGCTCGGGCAGGGCGATCCGGTGCGGCTGCAGGTCCTTCGGACCATGGGACCGGTGCTGGACGTCCTGGGGGTTCGGCCGGTGCTGGGACGGGGGCCGACGATCGCCGAACAGAACGGCGAAGGCGAGGCGGTGGCGCTCCTGAGTCATGCAACCTGGTTGAGGCGCTTCAACGGCAATCCACAGATCCTGGCGCAGTCGCTAAACCTGGGCGGCACGTTGGTTCGGGTGATCGGCATCCTGCCTCCCGACGCCACCTATCCCGAAGACGTGGATGTGTGGACGGCGGCGCCCCGCGAGATTCAACAGACGCAGCGGTCAGCCGGCTTCCTGGCCCAAGTGGCGCGGCTCAAGGCCGGCGTGAGCCTCCAGCAGGCGCAGTCCGAGCTCCGGGCGATGCAGGGGCGGCTGGCGCTGCAATACGCCGATACCGACAAGGGGCGCGACGTTCGCCTGACTCCGCTGCTCGATCACATCACCGAAGAGACACGCCCCGCGCTGCTGCTGCTGTTCGGTACGGTGGCCGCCGTGCTGCTGGTGGCCTGCGTGAACATCGCCGGGCTGATGCTGGCGCGTGGGATGGCGCGGCGACGTGAAGTCGGCGTGCGCCTGGCGTTGGGGGCGAGCCGCTGGCGCGTGGCGTCGCTGTTCCTTTCCGAAAGCGTGGTTGTCTCCATCGCCGGCGGCGCCCTCGGCCTACTGGTGGCGGCGTACGCGCTGGCGGGGCTGAAACTGGTGCTGCCCGCGGAGGTCCCCCGGTTGACCACGGCGCAGATCGACTGGCGGGTCGCCGGGTTCGCTTTGCTGCTGGCCGTGCTGACCTCGCTGCTGAGCGGCTTCATACCGGCGCTGCACCTCTCGCGGCAGACCGTTGCCGGCAGCGTGCGCCAGGGTGGCGCGGCGAACTCGGGCGCGGTGCGGGGCCAGGGCCGGCTCGGCAGCCTCCTCGTGGTGGCGCAAGTGGCTGTTACCGCGGTGCTTATGGTGGGCGCGGGTTTGCTTGCTTCGAGCTTCCTGAAGCTCCGGCAAGCGCCGCTAGGGTTCCAGCCGGAGAACGTCCTCACGTTCCAGGTGAAGCTGCCATGGGGGGCAAAGGAGCCGGAGATTCAGCGTGTAGCAAGGGAGACGCTGGCTCGCGTGGGTTCGCTTCCCGGTGTTCGCGCGGCGGGCGCGGTGGACCGCCTGCCGCTGAACGGCGGCACTCAGTCCGGCCAGGTGCAGGTGAACGGAGCGGATCTGTCGCCTGCCCTGCAGCAGGTGGAGGCCGGGTGGCGCACGGCGACGGATGGCTACTTTGCGGCGGCGGGCATCGCGGTGGCGGCGGGCGACCTCCGGGAATTCCGCGGCCGGAGCGCGCTGGTGAACCAGACGTTCGCGCGGACGTTTTTCGGCGAAGCGAACCCGATCGGCCGCGAGATCGCCTCCGCGCCGCGCCGGCCTCGGCCGGGTCAGAAGGTGAGCTGGTTCCGGATCGTCGGCGTGGTGGCGGACATCCGAGCGAACCCGACGGAGCGGCCCATGGCGGAGGCGTACGTGCCGTGGACGGAGACGTACTGGCCGCTGCTCGCCTTCGCCGTGCGGAGCGACGTGGACGCGGGCACGCTTGCGGCCGCCGTTCGGCGCGCGGTCAAAGAGGTGGACCCGAACCAGGTGGTGGAAGACGTGAAGCCGCTCGAGACGTACGTGGCCGAGGCGAGTTCCTCCGCGCGCGTGCGGGCCGGGCTGATGGGCTCCTTCTCGCTGTTTGGGCTTCTGTTGGCGGCGATCGGGCTGTATGGGCTGCTCGCCACCGAGGTGACGCGGCGCATTCCCGAGTACGGCGTGCGCCTGGCTCTGGGCGCGCTGCCGTCCTCGCTGTCCGCGGCGGCGATGCGACGGGGCCTGCGGCTGGCAGGGTTCGGGTTGGCATTTGGAGTCGCTCTGGCCGTCGCCCTGAGCCGCGTGGTCCAGGGGCTGTTGTTCGGCGTGGACCCCCAGGATCCGGTAACGATTGCCGCGGCGGCGGTACTGCTGCTGATGGTTGCAGCGGTTGCCTGCTGGCTCCCGGCGCGGCGCGCGGCGAAGGTGGATCCGATTATCGCGCTACGGCACGAATAGGGGAGACGGAGAGGCTGGAGGCGCGGACCGGATTCGAACCGGTGAGTAAAGGTTTTGCAGACCTCTGCCTTACCACTTGGCTACCGCGCCGTAGTTTTAGTTTAGCGATTGGCGGCGGAGGTGGTCAATGACGGCTCGGGCGCGGCCGGCACCACCGGCAGCAACACGTGCGACGGGCGCAGGGGGCCGTGGAAGACGGTCTGGAGCGCGGTACGGAGGGTCGTCTCCTCCGAGATCAAGCGGCCGGTGTTGGGGTTGCGGTCGAAGCGGGGGAAGTTGCTGCTGGAGATCTCGAGGCGAATGCGATGGCCGGCGCGGAAGACGTTGCTGGTGACGCCGGCGTCGATGGTGATGGCGTAGGCTTTGCCGGGCGTGGCGGGTTCGGCCTTCGCAAGTGAATGGCGATAGCGCAGGCGGAGGATGCCGTCGGTGAGGTTCATGGCACGGCCGTCGGGGAAGACATCGACCAACTTTGCCGTGAAATCCGTATCGGGCACAGTGGTGGCGATGTGCAGGACGACGCGGATGGGTCCGGTGACCTCGAGGTCGGCGCGAAGAGGCTCGGTGGAGAAGACCAGAACGTCGCGGCGCGCCTCCACAGGCCGCTGGTCCATTGGACCCCAAGGAAAGACCGTCGGGTTGCAGCAGACGGCGCCGCCGCGGGTGGGGACGGGGTTGCGGGGATCGTAGGTGAACTCGTCTTCGCCGGCTCGCCGCGGCGGGCGGGCACGCAGGACTCCGTCGCCGCTGAGCGAATTCGCGTTGCCGCCGCTGTCCAGGTAAAAGGGCGTGGGGACGGCGCGCGAGAGCGGCCATTCGTTCTCGTCACGCCACTGGTTGATGCCCATGACGAAGAGCCGGACGGGCGGCGAGTTGAAGGGCGGCTCGCGGCCACGCAGCCAGCGATCGAACCACTCCACCTGATAGCGGCGGATGGGCGCGCCGCTGGCGGGGCCGAAGTCGAACTCGGTGAAGCGGTACGACATATTATGCGGCCAGGGGCCGATGACGATGCGGTGATCGGGGCTTTGCCGCGCAAGAGCCGTGAAGGCTTCGAGGTCGCTCTGGACGTAGTTGTCGTACCAACCGCCGACGATGAAGAAGGGAATCCGCAGCGAGGGAATGCGCTGGCGGACGCTCAATCCCTTCCAGTAGGCGTCGTAGGTGGGATGGTCGAGCGCGCGTTGGTAGAAATCGACGGCATGCCCGGTGGCGGCGCGGTCGGCGGTGCGCATCGGCAGGTGGAAGACGAAGCGAGAGAACGGGACGGGCACGAAGTTGGGGGCGCGGACGTTCTCGGTCATCCATTGCAGACGATGGCCGGCTTTGAAAGCGCCACCGGGCGAATAGAAGCGGTCGAGGTAGTCGTCGGAGCCGGCGACGACCGGGAACACTGCTTTCAGATGCTTGTTCTGGGAGAGCGCCGCGTGCCACTGCGAGATACCCAGATACGATCCGCCGGTCATCGCGATGTTGCCGTCCGACCAGGGCTGAGTAGCGATCCAGTTCAGCGTGTCGTCGCCGTCATTGCGCTCCTGCAGCGGCGGAGTGAAGCGTCCCGCCGAGTGATGGCGGCCGCGAACGTCTTGGATGACCAGCGTGAAGCCGAGATCCACGAAGGCCTTGTAGTTGCCGGCAATCGAGTCCGGTTTACCGTAAGGCGTGCGAATGAGCACAACCGGCCCGCGACGCGCGGCCGACTGAAAGACGCTGGTACAGAGGCGGACGCCGTCCCGCATCGGCACCTTGACGTGCAGAAGGGTGGCTTGAGCAGCCAGCGGCAACAGCACCAGAAGGAAGGGCAGCGGGCAGGACACGACCTTTCCGATTATCCCAGGACTTCCAGATATCGCTCAACGACGGCGTCGATGTTATGTGTGTTTTGGATGTAAAGTCCTGCGCGGCGGCCGACCTCGGCGGCAAGGTGGGGCGCACCGATCCAGCACTCGAGGACGGCGCGAAGCATCTCGACTTCGGGCGGACCGGGATCGATCCGAACGCAGGCGGTCTCCGGATACCCTTCGGTTTCGAGGCTGGCGGTGAGGATCACCGGCTTGCCGAGGCCCATGAGGCGCGTGGCGATGCCGCTGGTTTCGCCGGCCCCGGGGTAACGGAGGTTGACACAGGCGTCCACGGCGGAGGCGAGCCGCCAGAATGTCTCCTCATCCACATAGGGCAGGCGGATGGCCGAAGCGAGTTCGGGCCGGCAGGCGTCCTCCAGTTCCGGGGAGACGAAATCACCGGCGACGAGAAGGGCGGCGTTAAGGCCGCGGAGCGCAGCGAAGACAGAGGGCAGACGCTTCGACTCGCGCAGGTGGCCGAAGACACCGGCGAGGAAGCGCGTGCGGTGAACGCCGAGGGCGGCGCGGGTCTCCTCAACAGCGGCGGCATCGGGCAACTGCGGAGGGGCATAGAGGTGGGGGATCTCTACGACGTTGGCGTCCGGCCGGTGGCGCCGAACGAGAGCAACCGCGCCGCGGTTATGGACGATGATGGCGCGGGAGCGTTCGGCGAGGCGGCGGAGGAGCGGGTACTGGAAGTAGCGGGAGTCGCCGGCGGAGCGGGCGCGGTCACGCCAGAGTTCGCGGGCGAGGTCGCGCATCCAGTCGCCATAGTTGTAGGCGAACTCCTCGATGTACTCAGCCTCGGTCAGGAGCCCGAGGAGCAGGTGATGAAGAACAGCGTCGTGCAAGACCACAACGCCGGGCTGCGCGAGCGCGCGGCGGTAGATGTCGGCGTGGAGCCGGTTGTTGCCGAGGTGATAGAGGGCGATCTCGGCGCGGGGATCGTTGGTGCGAACATCGGCGTGGCGGCGCAATGCGGCGAGGAGCGCGGCGGAGTAGGCGGCGACGCCGGTTCGCTGCGGCGGCAGGGGCGAGAAGAAACCGATCGTCACGCGCGCTTCCGGGGGCCGAAAAGCGCGGTGCCGATGCGGATATGCGTCGCGCCTTCCTCGATGGCTACTTCGAAGTCGTTGGACATGCCCATGGACAGGCTGTTGAGGCCGTGCGCGCCGGCAAGCTCGCGCAGGCGTGCGAAGTAGGGGCGTGCAGTCTCGGCGTCCTGCGACCACGGCGGCATAGTCATCAGGCCGCGCAGCGTCAGGTTGGGGCAGGCGCGGACGTCGTCTATGAGGGCCTTCAGTTCAGCGGGGGCGGCGCCGGCCTTACTCTGCTCTTCGGAGAGTTTCACCTCGAGAAACACCTCCAGGGGCCGGTCGCCTTCGTTGAGTTTGCGCGCGAGTTTCCCGCTATCGACTGTCTCAACGCAGTGGAACAGCGAGGCACTGCGCCTCGCCTTGTTGGACTGCAGGTGTCCGATGAGATGGAACCGGGCGCCTTCGAGCGAGCGCACCTCGGGCTCCTTTCGTTCGAACTCCTGCACGTAGTTTTCGCCGAAGTCTCGCAAGCCCAGCGCGTAGGCATCGAGGATGGCGGAGGCAGGAAAGACTTTGGTGACGGCAATGAGCGTGATGTCTTCGCGGCGGCGGCCGGCACGTGCGGCGGCGTTCCGAATTCGCTCTTCCACCGCCTGCAAGCGATCAGGAAGCATTGCTAGCAATTATAGGGATCGCGGCCGGATGAGAACCGTCGCCGAGATGAGAAACAAATTCTCGCAGGGCACTATCTAATCGACGGACATGATGATGCGGCACGTCTACGAGACGGTAGTACGGTTTCTGGCACAGGCGCGTGAACCGGCGTTGCTGGAGCCCGGGGAGGCGCCCATTCCGCTGCACCCGGATACGCACCAGATCGACTTCGACGAGCGCCGGCTGGTGCTGCAGGCGTGGGATCTGGAACGGAACATCACGCGGCGCATTTGCGGACTGGGAGCAGCAGCGCCGGGGCGGCTGGAGCTGCAGGTGGAGCGGTTCGGCAAGAAGCGGGGAACGCTGGTGATGGTGGATATGGCGGCACGGCGCGGCGCGACCGAACTCCAGCGCAGCGACCGGCATGCGTTTCGCGAGCGCTTCCGCAAACAACTGTTGCGCCAGTTCCCTGGTTGGCGCCTGGCTGAGTTGAGTGCGGAGGCGGACCTGCACCATTCGTTGTCGCCGGCCTTTCCGCGCGCCATGCTGCGTAAGGGTACCGGGGCCTGGGCGGCGATCGCGGCGCCGCCGGACAGCCGCTCACCGCAGGCGGCGCTAACGTTTGGCCTGATCTGGCTGGACTATTTGCGGCGGCGGGATCCGAAGGTTCAAGTGGCAGGTCTTGCCCTGTTTTTGCCGTCGGACCGAACGATGGTAACGGCACAGCGGCTGCGGTGGCTGGACGAGCGGCAGGCACGCTTCGCGTTGTTCGCGTGCGGGGAGAGCGGCGAGCACCTGGTGGACCTGCGGGATTGCGGCAACCTCCAAACGGAGCTCGGCACGGCTGCCTCCGGGACATTTTCGTTGCCGGATTCGCTCGCGGAGAAGATCGCAGCGCTGCCCGACGTGGATGTGGCATGGCGCGGCGATGGCGTGAGCTTTCGGGTGCGGGGACTGGAGTTCGCGCGGTACGCGGCGGGGCAGGTGCTGTTCGGCGTCGATTCGAAATACATGGCCAGCGAAGATCGTTTCGGCGAGATCGCTGGATTCGCGCAGATCCTGGCCGCGGCACGACACGCGGACGCCGCGAACCGCCGGCATCCCTACTTCACACGTTGTCCGGAGTTGTGGCTGGAGAGCATGGTGCGCGAAGACCTGGGGGCGCTGGATGCATCGCTGCGACCGCGTGCGCTTTATGGCCAGGTCCCGGCGTTCGCCGGCGGCGATCGCGACGTGATCGACCTGCTGGGGGTGGACGCGGAAGGGCGGCTGGCGGTACTGGAGCTCAAGGCAAGCAGCGACCCTCACCTGCCGCTGCAGGCACTGGATTATTGGATGCGTGTGGCCTGGCACGCCGAGCGGGGGGAGTTTACGGCGTGCGGATACTTCCCGGGAGTGGAGTTGAGACGGGAGCCGCCTCGCTTGCTGCTGGTTTCGCCGGCGCTCGAGTTCCATCCGAGTACGGAGACGATTGCCGGCTTTCTGCGTCCTGAGATCGAGTTGGAGCGCGTCGGGCTTGGCATAGAATGGCAGAGGAAGCTGCGCGTGGTTTGCCGGGCGCGCGGCGCAGCGAGTCCGGTTTGGCAGGCCGGCCAGGAGTTCATGAATGGCGAGGAATATCTTGGCGGACATCCGGTCCGCGCTCTCCACGCTAAACCCATCGGAAGTACGGGAAGCGGCGGAGCGGCCGGTTCGCATCGCGCTGGTAGCTGACGACGCAGAGGACTTCGAGGCGATGGAGGACTGGCTGGCGCCGCCCTCGCTTTCGAACGAGAAGCGTTTTGAGGCGCTCGAGAGCGTCTTCCGCCTGGACGAGGAGACGCAGGACGACCGGTACGACTTCGCGCTGGTTCCGGCCGGAGCGGGGCTGGAGGGGGATAAGCGGTTCGAGTTCTACCTCGACAACCCGCGGTGGACGGCGTGCTCGGTACTGGAGCGGCGGCCGGACCTGCACCTGGCGCTGGGGCGGGTGTTTCAGCCGTTCCGGCGTGAAGTCACGTTCGACATCATTCAAACGGTGGCGCGGGAGAACGCGATGTTTTCGCTGGCGACGGCGCTGCCGAACATCCTGCCAGGTTGGGCGTCGGCGGTGTGGTCGGTGGGAGAGTTCGCCTCCGATACGACGGTGCTCACGGCGAACCAGATTCGGATGGCGTTTCTACTGGCCGCGGCGAGCGACCGCACGGTCGGGTTCAAGGAGCAGCGCACGGAGATCGGATCTCTGATGGCAGGAGCGTTCGGGTGGCGGGCCGTGGCGCGGGAGTTGGCGGGGAAGATTCCGTTCGGCGGCGGGCTAATTCCGAAGGCGGCCATCGCGTTTGCGGGAACGTTCGTGGTGGGCGTGTCGCTCGAACGGCTGTATCGCGTCGGAGAGGGCTTGACGCGGGAAGAGCGGAAGAGCGCTTACGAAGAGGCGTACGAGCGCGGGAAGCAGATCGCGGGGGCGATGGTGGAGGCGTACAAGAGGGGGCGCGGGGCGCGGTAGGTTCACCTCTGCCCGAGTAGTTGCACTTGAGGCCTAACTGCGGCGAGAGCCGATACAATTGAGTCGAGGAGGAGAACATGGTGACTCGTGTATTCCTATGCGGACTGGCGCTGCTTGAGGTGGCCCTCGCCGATACGTTGACCTTGAAGGACGGAACCAAGATCACCGGCACGTTCTTGGGAGGGGATTCACGGCAGATCCGGTTGCTGGTGGGCGAAGCGACTCGGTCGTACGCGATTACGGAAGTGCAGGGGATCCGCTTTGGTGCGGATACGGGAAGCGCGACTGCCGCTGCTCCCGCGGCGACCCGGAGCGCCGCGCCGCCCGCTTCGTCGGAACGCATTTTACGGCCGGCGCCAGCGGCTTCGGCGGCTGCGCCTGCCGCGTCGGCTCGCGCCAGTGCGGCGGCGAAGGCCACCGTGCCGGAGGGAACGCAGTTGACGGTGAGGATGATTGACGACGTCGACTCCGAGCGCGATCAAGTGGGACAGACGTTTCGCGCCACGCTCGATGAACCGCTGATGGCGGATGGGCGGGAGGTGGTGGCGCGCGGGGCGGACGTCGTCATCAAGCTGACCGACGATAAGGAGGCGGGCAAGCTCACGGGGCGCACGGAGCTGACGCTTGATCTGCAGACGATCACGGTGAACGGGAAGGTGGTGGCGATTGACACGCAGACATTGACGCAGCAGAGCGGTTCCCGAACGCGGCAGACCGCGACGCGCACGGGAGGCGGAGCGGCGCTGGGAGCGATTATCGGGGCGATTGCGGGCGGCGGCAAAGGGGCCGCGATCGGGGCGGCGGTGGGTGCGGGCGCGGGTGCGGGGTCGCAGATCCTGACGAAGGGCCCGAAGGTGCGCATTCCGTCCGAGACCCGGCTGACGTTCACACTTGCGCAGCCTGTGACGCTATGAGGACGGCGGGGTTAATGCTGCTGGCGGCGGGCGCTGTGCTCGCTGCCGGCCGCAACATTGAGGGCAACGCGGCTGCCAAGGTCCGGGTGATCGTTTACGAAGACCTGCAGTGTTCGGACTGCGCAGTGTTTCGCAAGATGATGGACGCGACGCTGCTGCCTAAGTACGGCAAAGACGTGGCGTTCGAACACCGCGATTTTCCGCTGGCGAAACACGCCTGGGCGAAGCCGGCGGCGATGGCGGGACGGTTCTTCGACGAGGAGAATCCGAAGGCGGGTGTGGAGTGGCGGCGGACGACGATGGCGCAGCAGAAGTCGATCGCGCCCGAGTCGCTCGAGAAGCACCTGCGCGCGTTTGCGCTGCGGTGGAAGATCGATCCGGCGAAGGCGGCGGCGGCGTTGAACGACGAGCGGCTGCGCAAACTGGTGGAGGCGGACTTCGACGAGGGCGTGGCGCGCGGCGTGGCGCGGACTCCGACGGTATTTGTGGATGGGGAGCCGTTCATCGAGCCGTCGACGCCGGACGAGATTGCAAAGTCGATTGAAGCGGCGCTCGCGAGGTCGAAGCGTTGAAGCAGGTGGCGATCGTCACCGGGGCGAGCCGCGGCATCGGCCGGGCGGTCGCGATGGAGCTGGCGCGGACGCACGCGGTAGTTGCAACCTATCGGGGGCGGCGCGATGCGGCGGAAGCGTTACGTGAGGAGACGGGCGCCGAGATCTTTCAGTGTGACGTCGCGTCGCGGGAGGACCGGGAAGGGCTGCTCGGGTTCGCTCGGGAGAAGTTCGGGCGGCTGGACCTTCTGGTGAACAACGCCGGCATGGCGCCGCGGGAGCGGCGGGATCTGTTGGAGGCGACCGAGGAGAGCTTCGACGAACTGATCGGCACGAACCTGAAGGGGCCGCATTTTCTCACGCGCGACGCGACGAAGTGGATGGTGGAGCAGGGCGGGGGGCGAGTGGTCTTCGTGACCTCGATCTCGTCCTATACGGCGTCAGTGAACCGGGGTGAATACTGCATTTCGAAAGCCGGCCTCAGCATGTCGGCGGCGCTGTTTGCGGCGCGGCTAGCCGCGTGCAACGTGAAGGTGTTCGAGGTGCGGCCGGGGATTATCCGGACGGACATGATCTCGGCGGTGGAGAAGGTCTACGAAGAGAGGATCGCGGGCGGGCTGCTGCCGCAGCGGCGGATGGGCGAAGGCGCCGACATCGCAAAGGCCGTGCGCGCGGTGGCGGACGGCCTTCTGGATTATTCGACGGGGCAGGTGATCAACGTGGACGGCGGATTTCACCTGCGGACTTTGTAGTTACTGGCGCAGCGAGCTGCGCAGCGAGTAGCTGGAGAGCACCTTCATGTAATTGTCGCGTTCGAAGGCGGCGGGCTCAGCGACGGCCTGGGCGGACATGGAGCCGCGCATCTGGCGGATCGACTCGTATTCGTGTTCCTCCATCCAGGAGAGCAGGCCCTCTTCGGTGTTTGAGAACCACTCGATGCCATGGCGGAGAACGGCGGAGGTGGACATGACGACGCGCGCGCCGGCCATCACGGATTTCACGACGTCCTGAGGCGTGTGGACGCCGCCGGTAATGGCGAGTTCGGGGCGGATCCGGTTGTAGAGCAGGGCGACCCAGTGGAGGCGGAGCCGCAGTTCCGATGAATCGCTGAGCGTCAGGTTCGGTTCGACCTCGAGCGTCTCCAGGTTGAAGTCGGGCTGGTAGAAGCGGTTGAAGAGAACCAGGGCGTCGGCGCCGGACTCGTCCATCTTCTTGCAGAAGTTGCCGATGGCGCTGAAGTTGGAGCCGAGCTTGACGGCGACAGGAATGCGGACGCTGGCTTTGACGTGGCTGACGAGCTCGGTGTAGAGGCGCTCCACGGTTTCGCCGGTCATCTCGATGTCCGTGGGCATGTAGTAGATGTTGAGTTCGAGCGCGTCGGCGCCGGCCTGTTCCATCTCCCGGGCGTAGCGGATCCAGCCCCCGGTGGAGATGCCATTGAGGCTGGCGATGACAGGGATATCGCACGCCTGCTTGGCCTTGCGAATGTGCTCGAGGTAACCCTGTGGGCCGATGTTGTACGAGCCCATGTCGGGGAAGTAGCTGACGGCCTCGGCGAAGCTTTCGGCGCCGTCGGTGAGATAGCGGTCAAGCTCCTGGCTCTCCACCGTGATCTGCTCTTCAAAGAGCGAGTGCAGCACCACGGCGGAAGCGCCGGCGTCCTCCAGGCGCAGGACGTTGGTAATGTCCTTGCACATGGGGGAGGCCGAGGCGACCAGGGGCGTCCGCAGCGGTAGTCCGAGATAGCTGGTGCTCAGGTCGATCATGGTAGTGGCTCCTTATCCTCAATCGTTGGCGGCGGCGGGGGACTTCGCTGCTTCCTGCTGTACGGATGCGCTGAATTGCGGTGGCGCCAGCGCAGCCCAATGTTCGTATAACTTCCAGCGGTACTGCACGTCTGCCTGCGCGGCCTTCAGGAGCTCGGCCGCCTGCTGCGGGGCGGAGTGGCGCAGCATGGTGTAGCGAGTCTCGTTATAGATGTACTTGTCGAGGGAGATGGTCGGCGCTTTGGAATCGAGTTGGAAGGGATTCTTGCCCTGGGCAGCGAGGTCCGGGTTGTAACGGAACAGCGGCCAGTAGCCGGAGTTCACAGCGAGCTTCTGCTGTTCGAGGCCATACATCAGGTCATAGCCATGAGCGATGCAGTGGCTGTAGGCGATGATGAGCGAGGGGCCGTCGTAGGCTTCGGCTTCGAGCACCGCTTTGAGCGTCTGCATGTCGTTCGAGCCCATGGCGATGCGGGCCACGTAGACGTTGCCGTACATCATGGCCATCATGGCGAGGTCTTTCTTGGCGGCGGGCTTGCCGCCGGCGGCGAACTTCGCGACAGCGCCCCGCGGCGTGGCCTTCGACATCTGGCCGCCGGTGTTCGAGTAGACCTCGGTGTCAAGCACCAGGATGTTGACGTTGCGGCCGGAGGCAAAGACGTGGTCCAGGCCGCCGTAGCCGATGTCGTAGGCCCAGCCGTCGCCGCCGAAGATCCAGACGCTCTTCTTCACCAGCGCGTCGGCGATGGCGAGAAGGTCGCGCGCCTGGCGGCTGTTGACGTCCTTGATCTTTGTCTTCAGCTCGGCCACTCGGGCTCGCTGCGCGCGAATGCCGCGCTCGTCGGATTGGCCGGCATTGAGGATGTCGGCGGCGAGCGTCTCGCCGATGTAACCTTTCATCTGCTCGACGAGTTCGCGTGCGTACTGGACTTGCTTATCAAGAGCGAGGCGCATGCCGAGGCCGAACTCGGCGTTGTCCTCGAAGAGCGAGTTGGACCAGGCGGGGCCGCGGCCGGCGGCGTCGACGGCGTAGGGCGTGGTGGGCAGGTTGCCCCCGTAGATCGACGAGCACCCGGTAGCGTTGGCGATCAGGGCGCGGTCTCCGTAGAGCTGGGTGACGAGTTTCACGTACGGCGTTTCGCCGCAGCCGGTGCAGGCGCCGCTGAACTCGAAGAGGGGCTGGAGGAGTTGCACGTCCTTCACCTGGTTGACGGCGACGGTTTCGCGGTCGAACTCGGGGATAGAGAGGAAGTGGTCCCAGTTGTGCGCTTCGGCGTCGCGGAGCGGGGCCTGCGGCGCCATGTTGATGGCCTTGCGCTTGGGTTCGGTCTTGTCCTTCACGGGGCAGACCTGAACGCAGAGCGCGCAGCCGGTGCAATCTTCCGGAGCAACCTGCAGCGTGTAGCGCAGGTGCTTCATGTCCTTCCAGCGCGCCTCGGCGTGTTTGAACGTTTCCGGCGCGGCGGCGAGGTAGTCAGACTTGTAGACTTTGGCGCGGATGACGGCGTGGGGGCAGACCAGGACGCACTTGCCGCACTGGATGCAGATCTTGTCATCCCAGACGGGGATGTCGAGGGCGATGTTGCGCTTCTCCCACTGGGCGGTGGCCGTGGGGAAGGTGCCGTCGACCGTCAGGGCGCTGACAGGGAGCGAGTCGCCGTCGCCGGCGATGATGGGGGCGAGTACTTTCTGGACAAACTCGGGTGCGCCGGCGGGCACGGGCGGGCGGACGTCGAAGGAGCTGGTGACGGTACCGGGAACGGCGACTTCGTAGAGCTTGTCGAGGGTGGCGTCGACGGCCGCGTAATTCTTCTGGACGACGGCTTCGCCGCGCTTGCCGTAGGTCTTCTCAATGGCCTTCTTGATCTGGTAGATGGCCTCTTCGCGCGGCAGCACGCCGGAGATGGCGAAGAAGCAGGTCTGCATGATGGTGTTGATGCGCGACCCCATGCCCGTTTCTTTCGCCACGGAGTAGCCGTCAATGACGTAGAACTTCAGCTTCTTCGAGACAATCTGCTGCTGCACCCGGCGGGGGAGTTTGTCCCAGACTTCGTTGGGGCCAAAGGGCGAGTTCAGGAGGAAGACCGACCCCACTTCGGCGTTGCGAAGGACATCGCGCTGCTCGAGGAAGTTGAACTGGTGGCAGGCGACGAAGTTGGCGCGGCTGATGAGGTAGGTGGAGTGAATCGGCTCCGGGCCGAAGCGGAGGTGCGAGACGGTGACGGAGCCGGACTTCTTCGAGTCATAAACGAAGTAGCCCTGGGCGTAGTTGTCGGTCTCCTCGCCGATGATCTTGATGGAGTTCTTGTTGGCGCCGACGGTGCCGTCCGCGCCGAGGCCGTAGAACAGGGCGCGGATGGTGCGAGGATCTTCGGAGGAGAAGGCGGGATCGTAGTCGATGCTGGTGTGCGTGACGTCGTCGACGATGCCGACCGTGAAGTGGTTCTTCGGCGCGGGCTTGCCGGCTTCGTCGAAGACGCCCTTGATCATCGCGGGCGTGAACTCTTTCGAGGACAGCCCGTAACGCCCCCCAATAATGCGGGGTTGAGATAAGAAGGGGGCGTTACCGGCTGCGTACGCCTCGTTCACCGCCGTGACTACGTCCATATAAAGTGGCTCTCCGGCGGCGCCGGGCTCCTTCGTGCGGTCCAGCACGACGAGCATCTTCGCCGTTTTGGGAAGAGCCTGTATGAATGAATCGACGGCAAACGGTCGGTATAGGCGAACTTTGAGGAGGCCGACTTTTTCTCCGGCGCGGTTGAGGTAAGCGACGGTTTCCATCGCTGATTCGGCGCCGGAGCCCATAAGAACGAGGACCTTTTCGGCGTCGGGCGCACCGAAGTACTCGAAGAGGCTGTAGCGGCGGCCGACGATCTGAGCGAAGCGGTCCATCACTTTCTGGACGACGGCCGGGCAGGCAGCGTAGAAGCGGTTCACCGTTTCGCGCGCCTGGAAGTAGACATCGGGATTCTGAGCCGTGCCGCGAAGGACGGGCGCGTCGGGCGTCAGGGCGCGCTTACGGTGGGCGCGGACGAGTTCGTCGTCGATCATCGCGCGCATGTCGTCTTCGGTGAGCTGCTCGACCTTGGCGACTTCGTGCGAGGTGCGGAAGCCATCGAAGAAATGGATGAACGGAATGCGCGATTCGAGGGTGGCGGCCTGGGAGATGAGCGCCATGTCCATCACTTCCTGGACGGAGTTGGCGGCAAGCAGCGCCCAGCCGGTCTGGCGCACGGCCATGATGTCCTGGTGATCGCCGAAGATGGAGAGGGCGTGGGCGGCGAGGGAGCGGGCGGCAACATGGAAGACAGTGGACGAGAGTTCGCCCGCGATCTTATACATGTTGGGGATCATCAACAGCAGGCCCTGAGCGGAGGTGAAGGTGGTGGTGAGGGAGCCGGCCTGGATGGAACCGTGGCAGGCGCCGGCTGCGCCGCCTTCGCTCTGCATCTCGATTACGGAGGGGACGCTTCCCCAGATGTTCGGCTTGTTCTCGGACGACCACTGGTCCGACCACTCGCCCATGGAAGAGGAGGGAGTGATCGGGTAGATCGCGATGACTTCGTTGATCTTGTGCGCTACGTACGCCGCAGCTTCGTTACCGTCGATGGTTACCTTGGGTCGAGTCATTGTTGAGAAGTCCACCAGTGGTGTTGCAAATTTCGGACCAAGAGGGCCGCAATTCAATTATAGGATATAGATGTCCGAATTGTCGGCGGTAAGCGGTAGAAAATGCAAAGCGGAGCTGATTGGGTGATTTCACCCTGAGCACTTCTCTCCTGGACGGCAGGTGAAGCCGGGCGGGGCAAAGCACCCATGACGGGCTTGCAAGGGGCAGATGGCCCAGCTAGACTGCCTTCCGATGAGGCCCACACTCTTTCGGGTGATTGTTCCTGTTACGGATGTTGAGCGGGCGGCGAAGTTCTACGCGAGGGTTCTTGGCTTTGAAGGCGAGCGCGTCTCGCCCGGCCGCCATTACTTCGACTGCAGTACTATACTTGCCTGTTACGACGCGGCGGCAGACGGCGACGGGGACCCATTGCCTCCGCTGCCCGAACACATTTATATTGCGGTTGATCACCTGGAGGCCGTGTACCGGCGCGCGGCGGAGGCGGGCGCTTCGTGGATCGAGGGCGGGATCGAGACGAGGCCCTGGGGGGAGAGATCGTTCTACATGAAAGATCCGTTCGGGAATCCTCTTTGCTTTGTGCAGCGTGACACGGCGTTTCGCGGGGGTCGGGAGGGGTAACCGGGTTTCCCTGCCTCAGCGATTCCCGCCCTTCCCTTGTTTTAGTGCCTTAGGCGGCACGAACTGAATGCTCTGGACTACGCAGTTAAAGATTTCCGCCGAGGATGGTGGAGTTAACTGCATTGAGACTCTGCCTCCCTCCGGGTAGGCGGGGTGTGGAATTTCAGCCAAGAGCCGATCTTCGTTTCGTGAGATCCAACCCTGCTGGCCGCCGGCAACTAGGGGTAGGCAGTCGCCGCACACGGAGGCACCCGAGGCCGCCGTCGCGACCGGAGAGAGGAAGCGAACAGTGATCATGGGGCCGCGAGACCCGGGCGAGAGATGAACGGGTAAGGAACGGCCACCCGTTGGATTCGCCTTCCAACCCGGGGGAACCTGCAAGGAGAAATGCACGTCCGGAAAACGCATGCGCCGCCAGGTAGCGGTCGAGGCGGCACATTGCGTTCGAGCGAAGGCAAAGCCGACCGAGGCAAGGCCTAGTGCAGCTGTAACAGCCGGTCGCACAAACAGCTTCTTCATGCGGTCCTTCACAGGCTCCCAGTCTAGCGATATGCGAGACGGAGTGCGGCAAGACGCGAGGGACCGCTCGAGCCGCACTCCATGCGGCCTCAGCGGCAGCCCAGAGAACTGCGGACGGCAGTCGCGCCTGTGACGAGGATTGCGGCGTCGGCCGCGGAGAGACGGACTGGGACAAGCCCGTTCACCTGATTAATGAACGCCGCAAGTTGAGAACAGGCGAGCGAGTGGTTCGCACGCGCTAACGCTTCCGCCGCTAATTGGAGGTGTCTGCAGAGGCCGGGGGGAGCATTCGGAAGAGACCCACACGCGCGCTGGAGCGAGGGCAAGGTCTGCTCACAAGCATCGCCGATTCCGTTCCCATCCGAGTCCTGCTGTGTAGCGTTCGAGACGACCGGGCAGTTGTCGTTCAAATTGGCGACCCCGTCACCGTCGTCGTCGGGATTGACCGCATTGGCCTGCTCGAAGGTGATCTCCGGCGCCTGCAGCGTGGTGAGGTGGACGCCATCAGCAAAATCAGTTGAACTCCTGAAGTTGTACTGGAGATTCGCCCAGTCGTTAAACCCTGACAAGTCCGAGCCGAATCCGCCACACCCTGCTGCAGCAAAGCTATTGACGTTGGCGCTCACCCCGACGTCGGTCGCATCTCCGTCCTTATTCCAATCGACCGGAGCGTTTGACGGCACTCTCACGAACCAACCGGAAGCCGTGTTCACGGCGACGGCGGGAGCAACCACAGCAGGCATGGCTCCGCTCAATGGGCCGAAGACAGTTTCCAAACCAGTGCCGCCCAGGCCGGCGGGCTCGGACAGTGCTGCCTCGTTCAGGTTTGGAAGTGCGGCTCGGGAGTAATCAAGGGGCCTGGTTGGAATGAACGTATTGAACTGCCGCGTATAGCTCATCACACTCAGGTAATTCGGCTTGCAGTTCTGGAAGAGATCGCCTCCGCCATGCCCTAGATTAAGCGTGTGGCCTAGTTCGTGCATTAGCGTTCCGGCCTGCTGATCGCGAGTACCGACGTTATGCCCGGAGACGAGGGTGAAGCTGCCCAGCGATACGACGAAGTCGTTGCCGGGAAGCTCGGCACACCCGCTTGAGGTGGTCCCGACCAGATTGTGGATGAACAGTGCGTAACGGAATGCAAATCGCTTGGCGCTGATGCGAGGAACACCGGACGCGCGCTCGGCGGCGGTGCCGAAGAATGCATTCTTGACAGCGTCGAAGTTGGGAGTACCGGCCGGACCGCTGTCCGTGCAAGGTTGAAAGGCGAGGCTCGCATTGTGCGCAACCGCCTCTTCATTCACCTGCACGTGAAGACGGATTCCCTGCGCGGCGAAGGCAGCGACCACATCGGCGATTGCGGTGGATAACGGCTGGTGCTGCGCCATGTAATCCACCTCTATGTAGAGATCCTTGACGTTGAGATCTGCGCGCTCGGCGGCGTCCACGGTCCCATCGCCGTTCATGTCATAGAGTTGCAGGTCGACAACGCCATCATTGTTGTAGTCAATGCCACTCACTTCCCAGTTATCACAGAGTCCATCGCCGTCGTTATCCGGATTCCCGTTGCCATCTGTATCAGCACAGGGGGCCGGCACAGGGGGTGGAGGTCCGCCTGCTAAACCGCAGGAGCCAGATGGAATCTCGAAGGCGAAGACCTTATTGTCGAAGGCGTCTTTGGACCACATAACGTCCTTGCGCTGGGACGAGAAACTCACGGGATCGCACTCCAGGTCTTCCGTCCTCGATTGGCCGGTTGTGGCGAAGCTCTCGATCACTGCCCCCGTTAGCTTGTTCAGGCGGTTGATGCGCAGGACTCCGTTGCAGGCGGCGAAAAGACTGGGACCTCCGATGGCGAGCCCGCTGTTGGGACATCCGGCGGGGACTGCCAGGGTACCTAAGAAAGCCCCGGCCTCCGAGTATCGGTAGATAGTGTCGGAGACATCTGGACTGACAAACACAGTATCATCTTCGGCGTCCCATGTAACTCCATCGCAGGGAGTAAGGCCAGCGTTAGTTGCATTGAAGAGTAGAGTGGAGGTTCCATCAGCAACGTTAACGCGGTGAATAGGATAGATGCCGCCCGTCCGATTGCCGCAAGCGAGGATGTCCCCGCGATCACCACGCAAGGTAAACGAGCCCCACCCTCCCGTTGGCGTTGAAGGTACGGTCAGCGTCTTGACGAGTGTGGCGGGGTTGGTGGAGATGTTGAGGAAGAACAGCTGGTTCGAGTTCCAACAGCTGGTTACCAGCAGGATCGGATACTGCGGGAGGTTAGCGAGTAAACCGGGAACAACAGTAAGAGAGGTCCCGATGCTACAACGAGCGGCAGCTGGAAGATCGATGCTTGCAACCAAGTCTCCGGTAGCAGCCTGTGCGGGGGCCGTTCCGGCAGCGAGGCACAGCAGCGAGGCGACAGCGCTCGAGAGGGGAAACAGAGGACGGGCGGAACCGTACATCGTAAGAACTCCTTTCGATTCCCCGCACCCCTTCGGAGATGTTCGAGAAGTATACTGCCATTACTGATGCCTGTAAAGATACTTGGATCACACTTTGTGCGGTTTGTTCAACGCAAGTTGTAAGTATTGGAATTCGTCCATCCGGGAGTAGTTCGGGCTGCGTCTGTCCTGTTGCGACGCCGGCGGTGGGTGGATTGAGGGTGGCGTAGACCCGGGTTCTCGGCCTAAGGTGCGACCGCCGTCTCGCCGGGCCGCCATTACTTTGACTGCGGCACTATACTGGCCTGTTACGACGCGGCGGCCGACGGCGACGGGGACCCATTGCCTCCGCTGCCCGAACACATTTATATTGCGGTTGATCACCTGGAGGCCGTGTACCGGCGCGCGGCGGAGGCGGGCGCTTCGTGGATCGAGGGCGGGATCGAGACGAGGCCCTGGGGAGAGAGATCGTTCTACATGAAAGATCCGTTCGGGAATCCTCTTTGCTTTGTGCAGCGTGAGACGGCGTTTCGCGGGGGCGCATCGTGAGCCCGGAGCGGCCGTACGCCACATCGTGGAAGGAGATCGCCGCCTATCTGGGCGTGAGTGTGCGGACGGCGCAGTTGTGGGAGAAGGAGCGGGGCCTGCCGGTGCGCCGTTTGCCAGGTCCGCGCGGGCCGGTGTCGGCGTCGCTCGAGGAGTTGGACGCGTGGAGGGCGGGCGATCGCAAGAGTGTGCCGGCCGAGCCGGTCGCTGCGCCGCCGGTTCGGCACTTCGCCCCGTGGCCTTGGGCCGGCGCCGGATTCGCCGCTGCCGTTCTTGTAGTGGCGGCCGTGTGGGCGGTGGTCCCGCGGCCGGGCGAGCCCGCGAATTGGAAGGTAACGGGGAACACGCTCGTCGTGACCGATACGCGGGGGCGCGAGGTCTTCAGTCACCCGTTTGAGGAGCGGCTCGACGACTACTACCATCGAGACCGTCAGAACCGGGAGCACGCCTGGATCGGCGACCTGGACGGCGACGGCGAGAAGGAAGTGGTCTTCGGCTTGGCTCAGTCGCTTGCCACCATCCAGAAAAGCGATCGTGTCGTTTGCTACTCTGCGCGAGGCGAGGAGAAGTGGAAGTTTGAGCTCGGGGCCGCGGCGCGCAGGTTTGAAGAGAAACTGCGGCCGCCGTACCGGTTCCGCAATCTCGCCGTTCTTCCCTCCGGCAACCGGCTGGTAGTGGCGGCTACGCATCACACTCTCTATGCTTCTCAAGTTGCCCTGCTGAGCCCCGGAAGGTAAGTTAGAACGCGAATACTGGCACTCCGGGCATCTGGGCGCTCTGGCGATTACCTCGGCCGGCTTCCCGAAGCCGATGATCCTGGCAGGAGGCGTTTCGAACTCCTATCAGGCCGCCACAGTCGTTGTCCTCGACCCCGACGCCTTTGAAGGCGTTTCGAGCGAGGTGATCCCTCGCTACCAACTACCCGGCAAGCCGGGAAAGGAGTTCGCCCGCATTCTCCTGCCCAGGAGCTGCGTCAATTCGCGAAGTACGACCATAACTCAGTAGAAAGGATCGCGGTCCAGGGCGACCGCATGGAAGCGTATGTGTTTGAGGACGCGGCTGCCATGGGCGAAGTAGCGCATGCCTTTGGCCCGGGGTTCGTTCATCGCGGCGTCATCCGCAACTCGGCATATAGGAGCCGTGAGAGCGAACTGGTGCGCCTGGGCGAAGTCACCGCCTCCGATTGCGCGGACATAGGACCCGTGCGCCGTCTGCCCGTTTCCGGTAACGGCGTCGCGCTCAGCGCAGTCTCCTATCAGAAGTCGCGTTAGTACTGGGGAGGCTTGCCAGCGGGGGTGCGAACCGGATAGAGTCTCCTCTCGACGTCGCTTTGGCAGGAGGAAAACAATGGCTTTTTGTCCGAATTGTGGGACCCAGGCCGGTGGCCGGTTCTGTCCGACATGTGGGAGTCCGATGCCGGACGCCTCGGGCACACCCGCGCCGCCTTCTGCCTCGCCGGCATCGGCCGGCAGCAGCGGCTTGACGGAGAACGTCGCGTCCGCGCTCTGCTACCTGCTGGGTCTCTTCACGGGCATCCTCTTCCTTGTTCTGGCGCCATACAACCAGAACCGCAACATACGCTTCCACGCGTTCCAGTCGATCTTCATGCACCTGGCGCTGATTGTGATCTGGTTCGTCATCTCCGCCATCATGCCCTGGAGCGTGATGATCGTTCTTTCCCCGCTGCTGAGCCTGGCGTCCATCGGGCTTTGGCTGTTTCTGATGTGGAAGGCGTACAACTCACAGAAGGTCGTGCTGCCGGTCATCGGCGACCTCGCACAGAAGCAGGCGTAGGTTCAGCGGGAGCGTTTGCGGAAAGTTTTCGCGGCGTCCAAACGCGCCGCGACCTCCTTAAAGCCGGGACGGTGGCCGCTCCAGCGCAGCACTTCGACATCGCTGAAGAGCGGCAGATCCGTCCGGAGCCGGGCGAGGGTGCGAAACAGGAGCGCGTTCTCCCACTCGCCTTGGAGCGTTGCTGCCAGAGCTGCCGCATTCGCCGTATTGGCTCTCCACTCGCGCCAGTCGCTGGGAATTCTCTCCAGGTGAACGAACTTCGCGAGGACGGCGGCGGAGGACTTCGGGCCCCAACCCGGCAAGCCGGGGTAGCCGTCCGCAGCATCGCCGACGAGTGCGAGGTAGTCAGGGATCGACTCCGGTAGGACCCCGAACTTCTGGCGCACGCCGGACTCGTTCCGTGTCTCGCGGGTACGGCGGTTGAACTGGACCACGCGCGTCCCGTGAACACACTGCGCAAGGTCCTTATCGGGGGTACAGATGACGACCTGTTGGACGCGCGGGTCGGCGGAGGCGAGGGTGGCGCCCGAGGCGAGGGCGTCATCGGCTTCGAACTCCACCATCGGCCAGACGGTGAAGCCGGCACCAGCGAGCACGTCTTCGAGCAGCACGAACTGCGAGAGCAGATCGGGATCGATGCCTTCACCCGTCTTGTAACCGGGCCAGAGGCGGTTGCGGAAGGATTCGATGACGTGATCGGTGGCAACGGCGACGTGGGTGGCGCCGGAGCGGACCATCTGGAGGAGCGACGTCAGGACGCCGCGCACGGCCGCCACTTCGCGCCCTTGCGCGTCGCGGGCGGAGGGAACCGCGTAGAAGTGGCGGAAGAGTTCATAGGTGCCGTCGACCAAGTGGATGACCAAACTGCCAGTGTATGCGGTTGTCGCTATCATCGAAGCGTGGGGCGTTCTTTCTTCGTGAGTATTTTGGCCGTGCTCAGCGCTGTGGCGCAGACCGTTCCGCGCATCGGCGCGATCGAGTTCTTCGGCGCATCGCGCGTTTCGCACGGAAAACTGCGCGAGGCGCTTCACGTGAAGGAAGGCGATTCGCTACCGCGCTCACGCGGGGCGCTCGAGGAGGCTTTGGAGGCCGTTCCGGACGTCGTGCGTGCGAGCGTTGAGGCTCAGTGCTGCGAGGACGGCAAGGCGGTGCTGTACGTCGGGATTGAGGAGCGCGGCGGCGTGCGACTGGAACTGCGGGACCCGCCGGCCGGTGAACTGGTGGTTCCCGAGCCCGTGCGGGAGGCGTACAACGAGTACCTGGAGGCGGTGTCGCGAGCGCCCGGAGCGAGCGAGGACTTGCGGCAGGGGCACGCGGTGTCAGCGGACATCCGCACCAGCCTGGCGCAGGAGAGGTTTGTGGGGCTGGCGGATCTGCACGAGGCGGAGTTGCGGAAGGTGTTGCGAGAGGCTGGCGATGAAGACGAGCGGGGGATTGCGGCCACCGTTCTCGGCTACACGCCGCGGAAGCGGGCGGTGGTGGCGGACCTGCAGTATGCGATGCAGGACATCTCCGGAGAAGTGCGGCGCAATGCCATGCGGTCGCTGACGGCGCTGGCGGTCTTGGGGGCGTCCGACCGCGAGTTGGACATACGAGTGCAGCCGACGTGGTTCGTGGAGATGCTGCACTCCATCGAGTGGCGGGACCGGCAGCAGGCGGCGCGGGCGCTGTCGATCCTGACGGACTCGCGCGATGAGAAGCTCTTGCAGCTATTGCGGGAGCGCGCGGGGCGGCCCCTGCTCGAGATGGCGGCATGGCGCAGTTTAGAGCACGCGTTGCCGGCGTACCTGGTGCTGGGACGCGTTATCGGGATGGAGGAGAAGGCTTTGCTCGAGGAGTGGGCTTCCGGGAAGCGGGACGCGGTGCTGCAGCGGGCGCGGCGAGCGTTGCGGTGACCGCCTTCGACAGGTCTTCGTACGTCATCTTGCCGGGACGGTAGAGGGTGACAATGCCGCGGGCGTTGACGAGAACGATGGTGGGCGTGGTGCTGGCTCCGAAGTTCCGGAAGTTCTCTTCACTGATGGGCGCAGTGGTGTCGAACAGGCCGGCGTAGAATTGTTTGCGGATCTCTTCGATGTACTTCGACTCCGCTTCCGGGGGTGCTTCTTCGCCACGCGCCACGTAGCCGTAGCGTTGGGTGGGACCCACCAACAGCAGGCGCGGGTTCTCCTTTTGAATACGCGCGAGGATGGGCGGCATGCTCTTGCAGTCACCGCACCAGTGCGCCCAGAAGAAGAGCAGCGCGGGGCGGCCGGGCGGAATCGTAACGGCCTCGACTTTCGGCACCGGCTTGCCGGTGAGCGTGAGGAGATTAATGTTCTTCTGAATGCGGGCGCGCATCGAAGTGTCGCGGTACTTGGCAAGCTGCTGCTCAAGGTAACGGACGGCCACGTCGCGTTCGCCGTTGGCGGCCATCACCTGCCCTTGTACTTCGATGGCGGCGCCGAGAGCCATGGGGAGGCGTCGCTCGGCGTCCAGCGGCCGCTTGGCGAGTTCCGCCAGCGCCAGCTTGTAGGTCTCGCCGGCGTACTCTTCGGCTTCCTTGTACTTCTTCGCATTCAGATGGCCGCGCGCGAGCCAGGAGACGGCTTCGATGGTCTCCGGGGTGGGATTGGGGTTCTGCCGTCGATGCTCCTCGACGAGTTTCACTGCGCCGGGGAGGTCGCCCTGGTTGAGGAGCACGCGCACGTCGGGAACGATGGCGAGAAGAAACAGGAGCGGCAGAGTCATGCGAGCAGGAAACCTCCATCGGCGACGAGGACCTCGCCGGTCATGTAAGGGCAGCGGTCGCCCGCGAGCAGCACGGCGAGTTCGGCGATCTCTTCGGGTTGAGCGATACGGCGGATGGGCTGGTGCGAGAGGAACTGCTCTACGCGCGTCTCGTCCTTCCAGAAGTACTCGCTCAACACGGTCTTAATAAGGCCGGGGGCGATGGCGTTCACACGAACGTTCGAGGGCCCGAACTCGAACGCCCAGGAGCGGGTCATCATAATCAAGGCGGCCTTGGTCATGCTGTAGAAGAGGCTCTGGTACTGGGGCTTTATTCCCGCGACCGACGCAATGTTGATGATCGAGCCGGCGCCCCGGGCGCACATTTCCGGCGCCACGAGTTTCACCAGGCGAAAGGCGCTCTTGAGGTTGACCTCCACCATCTTGTCGAACTGCGCCTCGTCGGCCTCGAGCGCCGGTCCTTGCTGGACGTTGGTGGCCGCGTTGTTCACCAGGATATCGACGGGGCCCAGTTCGCGGCGCGTGGTTTCCACCAGGCGGGCGAGATCCTCGGCGCGCCCGACGTGAGCCGCAAGCGGGAGGGCCCGGCCGCCGATCTCCTTCGCCACCGCATCGCACGTTTCCTGTTTGCGGCCGCAGAGGGCGACGTTGGCGCCTTCGCGAACGAACGCCGCGGCGATGGCCTTGCCGATGCCGCGGCTGGCGCCAGTGACAATGGCCGTCTTTCCTGAGAGCGTCATCAGGAAGCGAGGATCTTCTCGGTCCAGGCGATCGAGGCTTCCAGATCCTGGCGTTCGCGGGCCGGCGCCTCTTCGCGCGGGACGGGGGGAACGGCGGGAGGCGCGCTTCCCTTCTCCGCGTAGTTCATGAAGCGCGCGAACTCCCACGCTGGCGTGTTGCGGTAGGCATTCCAGAACTTCGGATCCTGCCAAGCGTAGGTGCGGTGCGGGATAACGATGATCTCCATCGACAGCGCCTTGCCCGGGCACAGTTGCTGGTACTTCCGAACCCAATCGCCGATGTTGACGTTGCCATCGCCCATGCGCACCCACTTCACCGCAACGCCTTCCGGCGTGCGCCACAAGAGGCTGTCACGTACGTGACTGGTGAGGACGTAGGGCGCCAGGACTTCGAGCGTGAGGTGCGGGTCTTCGATCGCCCAGACCGGATTGCCGGAATCGATGCAGGCGCCGACGAAATCCTTGCCCGCGGCCTCGATGAGCGTCTTGAGCTCGCGCGCCTGCATGTCGCCGGCATGGTTCTCGACGGCGATTTTGATTCCGGCGTCCATTGCCCGGCTGCGGTTGGCGCGCAGCGTCTTCACCGTGTTCTCGATATGAGCTTCGATGGGCGTGTCGCCGAGGCGGTCGTTCATCGTCCCGAGAAAACAGCGCACCAGCTTCGACCCCGCGATGTTGGCGGCGCGAATGACCCGCCCCAACTGCTCTTCGGCGGTCCCCTGGGCCGGATCGAACGCTTTCGATGTCGGGCAGATGGAGCGCATGCCAATCTCGAGTTCGATGCCGAGTTCCTCGGCGCGGGTACGCACCTTCTTCATGTGTGCGTCGTCGAGGCTGCCGAGAAACTTGATCTCCGAGAAATGGACCACCTTCGCCTTCTGCTTCGCGCAGTAGTCGAGAAACTGGAAGGCATCCCAGCCCTGTTGTTGACGAAGACTGAACAGGTCAATGCCGGGCTTGATGGCGGCAGACGTGGACGCGGGGGCAGCCGCGGCGGCGGCGGCCGTAGCCAGAAACGTGCGGCGCTGCATGAACCTTAGTGTAAGCGCTCAGCCACCCTGCTTGGCAGCCCCGATTTCATTGAGCGACAACGTGCGCAGATACTCTTTGAACGGGCCGCCCAAGTCGTAGCGGCGGAGGGCGAACTCGACCGTCGCTTTCAGGAAGCCGAGCTTGTCACCGGCGTCGTAACGGGTGCCTTCGAAGCGGTAGCCGTAGATGGGGCGGTTGCGCAGCAGGTGCTTCAGGGCATCCGTGAGCTGGATCTCGCCGCCGGCGCCGGCCTCGATGGCCTCGATCGAGGCGAAGATCTCGGGAGTGAGGATGTAGCGGCCAATGATGGCAAGGTTCGACGGCGCTTCGCTGGCCTTCGGCTTCTCCACCATGTTGCGGATGCGGAACAGGCGGTCCTTGCTGCCGTTATGGGACACGGGTTCGGCGTCTACGACGCCATAGGCGGAGATCTGATCTTTGGGGACTTCCATCAACGCCAGGACGGACGCGCCGTAGAACTCGTACACGTCGAGCAACTGGCGAAGGCAGGGGATCTCGGCGTCGATCACGTCGTCCGACAAGATGACGGAAAAGGGCTCGTTGCCGACCAGCTCTTTGGCCCGCAGAACGGCGTGGCCCAAGCCGAGCGCCTCCTTCTGGCGCACGTAAGCGACGTTAATCATGTCGGAGATGGTGCGCACCGTTGCCAGCAGGTCCTTCTTGTGCCGCGATTCGAGAAGGTGCTCGAGTTCGAAGCTGACGTCGAAGTGGTCCTCGATGGCGGATTTGCCGCGCCCCGTCACGATGATGATGTTCTGGATGCTGGAATGGATGGCCTCCTCAACGCCGTACTGGATGAGAGGCTTGTCCACGAGTGGCAACATCTCTTTCGGCTGTGCCTTGGTGGCTGGAAGAAAGCGAGTGCCCAGTCCAGCAGCGGGGAAGACAGCTTTACGCACCTTGGGAACCATAAGCGTCATTGTAAGACGCGCGGCTCCTTGCAGACCGGTCAGAAATTCCGTTAAAAAAGACAAGATATGGCCGATGACCCGCGAGTGGACCTGGCGATCGAGCTATTCCAGAAAGCCTATCAGTTGCAGATGCAGGGGGAGTTGGACCTGGCCGTCGACCTCTACAAGCGGTCCATCGAAGTGCACCCGACGGCGGAGGCATACACTTTTCTCGGCTGGACCTACCGGTACCAGGGGAAGATCGACGAGGCCATTCACGAGTGCAAGAAGGCAATTTCCGTGGATCCCCGGTTCGGGAATCCGTATAACGATATCGGCGCCTATCTGATCGAGAAAGGCGAGCACGACGAGGCCATTCCGTGGCTCGAGAAGGCCACGCGCAGCCAGCGCTACGAGTCCTACCATTTCCCGTGGTACAACCTGGGGCGCGCCTACGTGGCGAAGGAGATGTACAGGAAGGCGACGGAGTGTTTCGAACACGCGCTGGACATTGAGCCTGAGTATGAACTGGCCCAGACTGCCCTGGACCGCGTGCGGAAACTCGTTCAGTAAGCGGGAACGCAATTTGTAGGGCGTCCGTCACACGGGCATGATCGCCCGTACCCTGGTTCTTGTTCCGATCCTCGCGGCTTCCACTTTCGCGCAGTACTCGCACGGATACGTGTTCGTGGCGCCCGGCGGAAGCAGTTTCTCAACGCGCAGCTTCGGCGACACCGATGCCACTCTTCATTTGGGGGGCGGGGGCGAGTGGGTTTCCCGCATCGGGCTAGGAGCCGGAGCGGAGCTCGGGTACCTTGCGGGCACCAACTCGCTCGGCAACGGATTCGGGACCGCCTCGCTTACGGGTTCGTACCATTTCCTGCGGCGCGGCAAGTGGGATCCCTTTGCGGCAGCCGGCTACACGCTGGGATTCCGGAGCGGCACATTGAACATGTTCCATTTCGGCGGTGGAACAAATTATTGGTTCAGCCGCAGGGCCGGACTGAAACTGGAGTTTCGCGACCACGTTTTTTCCCCTGGCCCGGCCAATGTGCATTTCTGGGGCTTCCGGTTTGGAGCGACATTCCGCTAGGGTTATCTCCACTCGAGCAGGTTGGTGCGCCGGGCGCCGTCAGGCGGGGTGAATTGAAACCGTTCGGCGGGAACTTCGGGGCCGATTCGAATCTCGCGCCACACTGTGGTGGTCCGCACTTTGGTAAGGCCGAAGTCGCGTTGGGAGTAGAAGACGGAGCGGCGGACGAGAGCGGCGGCAGCGTCCACGCAGAGGTCCTCCGTCCACTGTTCCTGCGCCGCTTCCAGGCGAATCACCTGGCAACGAACCCCGTTGACCTTGGCGTAGCCGCGGGCGGCGGCTGTGACGCCGGGCATCCTGGCTAACAGCGCGAAGCGGTGAAAGAAGCGGTGATGAATCTGCTTGAGCTGGAGGACCTCGCCGGAGTTGCGCGTGTAGCGTTTGCCGCGCGGGTCCCACGCCCAGGAGGACTGCCCGTCGGCGCCGAGCGACAGTTCGAACTTCTCATTGCGCAGCGATTCTTCACTGGCAAAGAGCCGGCGGGGCCACGAAGCCGCCAGCGAATAGCGGTACTTGTCGGCGCCGCCGTCGGTACGGTTGGAGGTGGTGCTCTCCACCAGCAGGTCGTAGTCGGTGGCGGCGGCATACCGCTCGGCGATGCGCTCGAGCAATTCGACCGGGTCCACGGCGGCAACTAACAGCAACAACAGCATCGCTACTCCAGTGCAGCGAGCACCTGGTAATCGACATTGCCCCCGGAGATCACCACGCCGACGCGGCGAGGGCCGGAGGGTAGCTTGCGAGACAGGACGGCGGCGGCTCCCACGGCCCCACTCGGCTCGACGACGATCTTCATCCGCAGCAGCAGGAATTTCATGGCGGCTCGAATCTCCTCGTCGGTAACGATCACGATGTCGTCGACGAGGCGCTGAATCACGGGGAACGTCAGAGCGCCGGGCTGCGGGGCGCGAAGGCCGTCGGCGATCGTTTCGGGCGGAGGGATGGCCACCCGCTCGCCCCGGCGTAGCGAGAGGTGGGTGTCATCGGCCCCGGCGGGTTCTACGCCGAAGACACGGATGGCGGGATTGAGCGCTTTGGCGATGGTGGCACAGCCGGAGATCAGCCCACCTCCACCAACACACACGACGAGCGCATCGAGGTCCGGGCAGTCTTCCAGGAGTTCGAGCGCGCAGGTGCCCTGGCCGGCCATGATCCACTCATGGTCAAACGGCGGCACCAGGGTTGCGCCGGTATCGTGGGCAATGCGTCGGCCGATGGCCTCGCGGTCGTCCCGAAAGCGGTCGTACTGGACGATGGAAGCACCGCGGGCGCGAGTGCCCTCCACCTTGGATTGCGGCGCGTCGAGGGGCATCACGATGGTAGCCGCGACACCCAGCGTCCCGGCGGCGAGGGCGACCGCCTGCGCGTGATTGCCGGAGGAGAACGCCACGACGCCGCGCGCGAGTTGCTCCTTTGGTAACGAGTAGAGGAAGTTGGCGGCGCCGCGGATCTTGAACGCTCCGCCTGCCTGAAAGTTCTCGCACTTAAAAAACACGTCCGCGCCGGCCTGGTTGCTGACGGAGCGGGAGGTCATCACGGGAGTGCGCCGCGCGACAGGGCGGATGCGTTCCGCGGCGCAACGGACATCGTCGGCGGTAATCATTTGGCAGGTTTCTCCAGCATGGGCTTCAGGTACTTCATCACCAGGGCGGCGACGCGCCGGTTGCCCTCAGTGGTCGGATGGATGCCGTCCTGCTGCATCAGCCCCGGCACGGTAGCTACGCCTTCCAGCAGGAACGGGATGCGCGGAAGCTTGTATGTAGCGGCGAGTTCGACGTAGATCTGCTCGAACTGCTTGACGTAGTCAGGGCCGTAATTCGGCGGCAAGGTCATGCCTGCCAAAAGCACCTTCACTCCGGCTTTGCGGAGGCCTTGGATCATGGCCTCCAGGTTCTGGCGGGTCGTTCGCAGCGGCAGGCCGCGGAGCCCGTCGTTGCCGCCCAGTTCGAGGATGGCAATCTCCGGCTTGCGCGCCAGCACGGTATCCAATCGCGCCAGCCCGCCACTCGTGGTATCGCCGCTGATGCCTTCGTTCACCACGCGGTAGGCGTAGCCTTGGCGGTCCAATTCCTTCTGCAGGAAATCAGGGAAGCTCTCCCCAGCAGGGACGCCGAAGCCGGCCGACAGGCTATCGCCGTACGCTACGATGACCGGCCGCGCGTCATTGACGGGAGGCGGAGCGGGCGCGGGCGCGGCAGCGGGCTCCGGCGCGCGAGCCTTCACCTCCTCTTTCGGCTCACGCGAGCCGCAGGAGATGGACAGAAACAGCGCAAAAAATAAGGCTAATCTCACCCTGATGCCATAATAAGAACGAGTGGGGTTGCATGTCGAATGAGAGGCCGATGATCGAAGTGTCGGGCCTGACACGGTCGATCGACACGGGCAGTCATCGGGTGGAGATTCTGCGCGGGCTCGACCTGGCGATTCCGCGAGGGCAGTTTGTCGCCATTATGGGCCAATCGGGCAGCGGCAAGAGCACGCTGCTGGGCTTGCTGGCCGGCCTTGACTCGGCCACCAGCGGCCGCATCGTGCTGGATGGGGTCGACATCACCGGCCTCGACGAAGACAGCCTGGCGGTGTTGCGCGGGCGCAAGATCGGCTTCGTGTTTCAGTCCTACCAGTTGATTCCGACGTTGACGGCCGAGGAGAACGTGCTGCTGCCGGCGGAGTTGACCGGCGAGGGCGGCGGCGTTGAGCGCGCGCGGGAGCTTTTGAACGCGGTGGGTCTGGCGGACCGTCATGACCACTATCCGGTGCAGCTTTCCGGCGGGGAGCAGCAACGGGTGGCGCTGGCGCGAGCCTTCATGGTGAAGCCCCCGATCCTGATGGCCGACGAACCTACGGGCAACCTGGACAGCGTCAATGGGCGGCAGGTGCTGGAGTTGCTCATTCACCTGAACCGTCGCGAGGGCACCACGCTGGTGATGGTCACTCATGACCGCGAACTCGCATCCTACGCCGATCGCCGGATTCAACTGAAAGACGGGCGCATCATCTCCGACGAACTGGTGGCAGGCTCGGCCGCATGAGCAGATTCACCTGGCGAAAGGCAATCACGATCGCGGTGCGCGAGTCGCGTGCGTCCTCGGGCAAGTTCCTTTTTGTCGCGTTGGCCGTGGCGGTCGGCGTCGCCGCGCTCACCGGGGTGCGCGGGTACAGCCGTGCGTTCCAGAACATGCTGTTGAGCGAAGCTCGCACACTCATGGCCGCGGACATGTCGGTGCGTATCTTTGGCGGCGCCACATCGGAGCAGGTGAAGGCGATGGAGGCGCTGGGCGTGGACGGAGTGGAGCGCACAGAGATCATCGAGACGCTCTCGATGATGTCGTCGCCGACCTCACCCGATCCGGTGCTGGTTTCAGCAAAGGCGGTCGATCCGTACGTGTATCCCTTCTACGGGGAAGTGCGCGTGCAGCCCGAGGCGAGGTTGGCGGCCTTGCTGGACGAACGCACCATCGCTGTCTCCGACGACCTGCCGCTGCGCCTCAGAGCGAACGTCGGCGACATGGTGCGCATCGGCGGGCAGGAGTTTCGGATCGGGGGAATCGTCACGCTGGAGCCGGACCGCATGAACGGCAGCCTGAATGTCGGACCGCGCATCCTGATGTCGCGCGAGGGCCTGGAGCGCGCCGGGCTCATCCGCCTCGGCAGCCGGGCTGCGCATCGTTATCTGTTCAAGCTGCCCGTGGACGGAGTGACGGTGGCGGAGGTCCGCCGGGAACTGGTGAAGACTTTTCCCGAAGGCCTGGTGATGGACTTCCGGCAGACGAACCCGAACATTCAGCGCGCGCTTGACCGGTCCACTATTTTCCTCAGCCTGGTGAGCCTGATCGCCTTGATCGTGGGGGCGTTGGGAGTGGCCATGGCGATGCACTCCCACCTGCGGCAGAAGATGGACACCATCGCCATTATGAAGTGCATCGGGGCGCGGTCGTCGCAGGTGCTGAAGATCTACCTGGCGCAGACGCTGCTGCTCGGGCTCGGAGGCGGAGCGCTGGGCGTGGTGATCGGCTATGGCGTGCAGAAGGCGTTCCCGCTGCTGCTCGCTCGGTTCTTCCAGGCGCCGAAGGGCATCAACTTCGATCCGGTGTCCGCAGTTCAGGGCATCGCCGTGGGCGTATTGACGACGCTGCTGTTTACTCTGCCGCCGCTGCTCGGTATCCGTCGAGTGCGGCCGGGCGCGATCTTCCGCCGTGAGATGGCGGAGGCGAAGCCGGCGTGGGGCGAGCGCTGGCGAAGGTCGCGCACCTCGGTTCTTGCCGCGGCGGTCATCCTAGCCGGTCTCGGCGGCATTGCGGGCTGGCTCGCCGAATCGCCGCGCGTTGCGCTTTGGTTTGTGGGCGGGTTGAGCGTGAGTCTGCTGCTGTTGACGGGGGCCGCATGGCTGCTGCTGCGGGGGCTCAAGGGGTTCCTGCGAGTAACGCCGCTTCGCCTGCCGGCCACAGTGCGCCACGGCATCGCCAACCTGTACCGCCCCGGAAACCACGCGGAGAGCGTCCTGGTGGCCCTTGGCATCGGCGTCACGTTCACGCTGACGGTGTACCTGCTGCAGCACTCCGTAATTGAACAGGTGATGGGCAACGCGCCACCGGGCATTCCCAACGTTTTTCTGATCAATGTCACCGAACCGGAGATCGCCGGGGTCCAGGCGCTGCTGCGGAAACAACCGGGCGTCGAAGGCAAGGTGGAGATCATCCCCTCTGTGGCTGCGCGTCTGATCTCGGTGGACGGCGAGGCGCTTGAGGCGCGGCGCAAGATCGAGGGCTTCGAGCGCCGCTTCCTGCGCACGCGTTCCATCTCCTGGGCGGAACCCAAGCCGGAGTCGGTGAAACTGCTTTCGGGTAAGTGGTGGCCTACCGGGTCGCCGGAGCATTTCGCCTCGCTGACGGAAGACGCGGCGAAGGCGTTGCAGGCAAAGGTGGGGTCCCGCCTGGAGTGGGATGTGAACGGCCGGCGCGTGACAGCCAGCGTGGTGGCGATTCATCGAAACGAGCAGGTGCGAATGACGGCGAACCAGGAATTTGTCCTGAACCGCGCCGCGCTGTCCGGGGTGCCGCAGATCTTCTTCGGCGGCATCCGCGTGCAGCCCAAGCTGGTAGCGCCGCTGCAGCGTGCCATGTTCGAAGCCTATCCGACGGTGACGGTCATCAATGCCGCCGACATCCTTGCGATCGTTCAGGACGTAGTGGACCAGGTGGCGTCCGTGGTGCGGTTCATTTCGGTGTTCGCGATCCTGGCGGGCGCGGTGATCCTCGCCTCGAGCGTGGCCGGCACGCGTTTTCGGCGTGTACGCGAGGTGGTGATTCTGAAGACACTCGGCGCCCGGCGCAATCGCCTCGCGATGATCTTCTCTATCGAGTTCCTGATCCTCGGCGTAACCGCCGGGCTCATCGGCAGCCTGCTGGCAAGCGGCTTCTCCAGCCTGCTGCTGACGCGGCTCCTGGAAGCGGAACCGCGCTTTGACTGGTTGGCAAACGGCGTCACCGTCGTCGCCACGGCGCTCGTGGCCAACTTCGCCGGCTGGCTGGCGAGCGCGCGCATCCTGGGACAGAAGCCGCTCGAGGTTTTGCGCGAGGAGTAGCCGCGCCGGCATCTGAACGAGTGGATGGGATACTGGTCAACGGTGGATTCTGAACAGTACGACGCCCTGCTGCTGCTCTCCTTCGGCGGGCCGGAGAAGACGGAAGACGTGATGCCGTTCCTCGAGAATGTGCTGCGCGGGCGCAACGTCCCGCGCGAGCGCATGCTGGAGGTGGCGGAGAATTACTATCACTTCGGTGGCAAGAGCCCTCTGAATGACCAGAACCGGGCATTGTTGACGGCGCTGCAGGGGGAGTTCGAGGCACACGGCCCACGTCTGCCGATCTACTGGGGTAACCGCAACTGGCACCCGATGCTGGCCGACACGCTTCGCCAGATGAAGGCCGACGGCGTCCGCCGAGCCCTGGCCTTTGTTACTTCCGCCTACAGCTCGTATTCCGGATGCCGGCAGTATCGCGAAGACATTGTTAAGGCGCGCGAGGAGGTGGGAGAGGGGGCTCCGGTGGTGGACAAGCTGCGCGTCTTCTACAACCACCCGGGCTTCGTCGGCCCCATGATCGAGCGCGTCTCCGATGCCCTGGCGCAGTTCCCCGAAGACCGGCGGCCGGCGGCCCACATCCTCTACACGGCGCATAGCATTCCACTGAGCATGTCGAACACATCGCGCTACCTGGAGCAGTTACGGGAGACCTGCCGGTTGGTATCGGAGGGCGTGGGACGGAAGGAGTTTCACCTGGTGTTCCAAAGCCGGAGCGGTCCTCCGGGGCAGCCATGGCTGGAGCCCGACGTGCGCGACGCGCTGGGGGAAATCGCCGCGGGCGGGGGCAGCCGGGACGTGGTGGTCGTTCCCATTGGTTTCATCTCCTGCCACATGGAAGTGATGTTCGATCTGGACACGCAGGCGCGAGCGAGGGCGGACGAACTCGGCTTACGAATGGTGCGCGCCCATACCGTCGGAGTGCACCCGTCGTTCGTGTCCATGGTTCGTGAGTTGGTGCTGGAACGGATGGGGAGCAGCGCGGAGCGGCGGGCTCTCGGTGTGTTCGGGCCCAGCCATGACGTATGCCCCTTGGACTGCTGTCCCGCACCCGTGCATGGCGGCAGGCGACCGCCCGTCAGTGCCCCAGCGCGTCCTTAACAGCTTTGGAAAGAGCGACGAGCGAGAACGGCTTCTGCAAAAACCCGCCGCTGCACTCCACCAGGTTGTGCGCCAACGGATCCTCCGCATAGCCGGAAATGAATATCGCTTTGAGATGCGGACGGTCGCCGCGGAGCCGCCGAAGCAGTTCCGGGCCGCTCATCTTGGGCATTACGACATCGCTGATGAGCAGGTCGAAGTGCTGGCTGCGGGAGGCGCTGACCGACAGTGCTTCCTCGCCGGAGGCCGCGTCGACGACATGGTACGCATGCCGCTCCAGGTGCTTGCGGACGAGGGACCGGATGCCCGGCTCGTCCTCCACGAGAAGGACGGTGGCTGGAGGACGGGCTGCCAACATGGCGCCGGTCTGCTGGGGGGAATGTTCGGCCCGCGGGAGTTCGATGCGGACCACTGTCCCGCGTTGCGCTCCCCTGTGAGCGGAAACCTCTCCGTCCGCCAGACGCACCAGCGTGAAGAGCGGCGCCAGACCGAACCCGGACGGGCGAGTGTCATGGGCGCCAAGGAAAGGTTCGAAGAGGCGCTGGAGTTGCGCGTGGTCCAGTGTCGGCCCCTCATCGGCGACCTCGATGGCCACTCTCCGATCGTCCACGATGCGAGTGGTAATGGTGTAGGACGCCTGTAGGGCGGCGGCCCGGTCCGTTAGAGAGGCCAGCGCCAGATCGAACTCAGCGGGGTCGATCGAGACCCTTACACCCGGCGCTCCGGGACGAAAGGTCGACGGCCCCGCGCGCTCTCCAAGGTAGGTGTCGATCTCCACCTCCACGGGACGCAGAATCCGGCGGTCCGTCAGGAGGACGAGCTGGTGCATGAGAACGGACATCTTCCCGGCGGCGTCGAGGATCGCCTGGAGGTCCGGACGCAGGTGCGCCGGAGCGCCGTCCATGAGTTCCTCCCCGTAGCCGCTGATCACCATGAGCGCGTTGTTGCACTCGTGGGCCACACGACTCGCCAGTCGGCCCAGCGCCGCCATCTTTTCGGATAACTCCTCCCGTTCGCGGGCGTCGCTGGGTTCGGTGACGTCAACGTCCAAAAAGCGCGCCCGCTTGCCGTCCGATTCCGACAGGCAGAGGATGGCACGGCCGTCGGCGGTCCGGTATTCGATCCAATGGCGCCCGCTCTGCGTTGTGGACCGTTCTACAAATTGCCGGAAGCTCTGGCGGGCGGCCGGTTCGGCTTGCATCACCCGCTGCTCCAGGGCGACGCACGGCCCTCCGGCCTCGCACTGCCAACGCTCGGCGCCCGGCAACAGGGCTGCTTCGGGCGCGGGCTCGATCACGAGCAGCAGTTCCTCGCTGTCGGGATCCTCCCAACTCCGGGTAAGCCGGACTGCAACGGTAAAGCGGCGCCCGTTCGCGGTAACCGGGACCACTTGCGGCCGCCGTTGATCGAGAGCCGCGGCAAGTTCGGGAGACGGGAGGAGAGAGTCCACCCTCATCCGGCCGATGTCCTCGTAGCGCAGTCCGAGCAACTCGCGGCAGGAGCGATTGGCGTAGACGAGGTGTTTGTCGATGGACAACACCATTAGCGGAGTAGGGAGATTGGCGATGAGGTCCTGGTAGTAGCGGCGCTCCGCCTCCACGAGCGCCAGGAGGCGTGCCACCTCCTTTGACCTCCACTGCTCCATCGTCTGATCGCTCCATCTGCGCCACAATGGGCGCGGCAGGGAACGGGACTGTGACCCCGAGCTTCCTGCTAACTTCGTCGAAATCCCTTTGCAGTCAGTGTCAGGGTTATCGGCGAGGTAAGCAAGACCTCAAACAGGTACCGGCGAGATTAGTGGTTCTGGTACTAAGGGAGTAGTTCGTACCGTGCTATCGTCTTGAGGACGAAGACGGGCGGCGCCCGCCAGAGAGACCGAATGACAGACAAACAGAAGCAGTTAGTTCAGAACTCCTTCGCGCGCGTCGCGACGGACCCCGCGGCGGCAGCATCGCTTTTTTACCAGCGGCTCTTCGAATTGGATCCCGAATTACGTCCCCTATTTCGGTCAAACATGGAAGAACAAGGGCGTAAGTTGATGCAGATGATCGCTTATGCCGTGCACGGATTGGACCGCTTGGAACAGTTGATCCCAGCGGTGAGGGACCTGGGCGCGCGTCACGGAACCTACGGAGTTCAGCCGGCACACTACGCGACTGTGGGACAGGCGCTGCTGTCGACGCTGGCGACTGCGCTGGGCGATGAGTTCTCGCCTGACGTGCGGGAGGCATGGACCGGCGTCTACAACACGCTGGCTAGCGTGATGCAGGAGGGAGCTTCAAAGGCTGCCTCCGCCTGAGTAGTGTTGTCCGGCTCGCGGCCGCTGATATACGATGGCTCTTCGAAAAGGAGTGCCATGCGTCTTGTGACCCCAGCAGCCCTTCGCGTCGCCGCGATCCTTGCCGCCTGCGCCCTGGTGGCGCCGGCCCAGCCTCCGGCTGCGCCCCGAAAGCGGCGCGTCCTCGCGATCGGGGAGGTGAAAGGCTTCCAGCACGACTCCGTGTCCCAAGCCCTGGCGACCATCTACCGCATGGGCAAGGAGACCGGCGCGTACGACACCTACATTCGTACCGACACGCAGCTGATTACCAAGAAGAAGCTCACCGGAAACGCCAAGAACCTGGATTACTTTGACGTCGTCGTCTTCTACACCACCGGCGAACTGCCGATGGACGACGAGCAGAAGGCGGCTCTGATCTCGTTTGTGAAGGACGACGGCAAAGGCTTCGTCGGCGTCCACAGTGCCATCGATACCTTCTACAAATGGCCCGAATACGGCGAGATGGTGGGGGCCTACTTCGACCTGCACCCCTGGAACACCTTCAAAGCGCCGATTATCGTGGAAGACTCAAAGTTCCCCGCTACGGCCCATTTCCCCAAGGAATTCGTGCTTTACGACGAGATCTATCAGCCCTCCAGCCTCTTCTCACGCGATAAGGTCCGGGTGCTCGCCCGGCTGGACGAAAACAAGATCGATCTGGCGAACAGGAACGTGCGGCGCACCGACAAGGACTTCGCGGTGGCTTGGATCAAAGAACACGGCAACGGCCGCGTGTTTTATTCCACCTTCGGACACACGCCGGAAGCCTGGGACCACCCCGGGGTTCAGAAGATGTATTTTGAGGCCATCCGCTGGGCGATGAAAGCCACGAATCCCGAGGACGTCAAGCCGCGACCACGACCCGCGCAATAAGATGCCACGCATTGCCGCTGTTCTGATTCTGGCTGTTGTCCCAGCGCTGGGTGCGGACGTGTTTCGCTATGGCCGCTTCGAACACACCTTCACGGCGGAAAAGGACTACGCCAATCCGTTGAAGGAAGAGGTCCTGGTCCGGTTTGAAGGCCCCGGCGGCGCACGCGCGGAAGTACTCGCGTTTTGGGATGGCGGCCGGCGATGGAAAGTGCGGTACTCGCCTGAAACCACGGGCAACTGGACCTTCCGCAGCGCCGCTTCCGATGCTTCCGACAAAGGTCTGCATCAGCAGTCGGGCAAGTTCAAGGTGTCGTCCTATCGAGGCAACAACGACCTGTACAAGAAGGGCCCACCACAGTTATCCGCCAACCGGCGCTATTTCGTGCAGGGGTACGGGAAGCCCTGGTTCTGGCTGGGCGACACGGCCTGGAACGGCGCCTTGCTCGCGACGGCGGAAGAGTGGCAGCGGTACCTGGCAGACCGCGCCGCGAAGCGCTTCACCGCCATCCAACTGGTGACCACCCAGTGGCGCGCGGGCCGGGCCGACGAGAAGGGGCAAGTTGCCTTCACCGGCATTGACGCCGTCCGGGTGAACCCGGCGTTCTTCGAGCGGCTGGATCAGCGGATGAACGCCGTCAACGACGCCGGACTAGTGGCCGTTCCGGTAGTGCTCTGGGCCCTGACGTCGAAGGATCGTGAGAGCCCGGGGGAGGTTCTGCCGCAGGACCAGGCTGTTCTGCTGGCGCGCTACATCGTGTCCCGGTACGGCGCGCACCAAGTGATCTGGATGCTGGGCGGGGACGGCAACTACGAGGGCGCGGCGAATGTCGAGCGCTGGAAGCAGATCGGGCGGGCGGTATTTCCCAAGGGCCGCTGGCGGCGTCCGGTCTCGCTCCACCCGCGTGGCATGCGCGCGCCGTGGCAGCCGTTCAAAGACGAAGAATGGCTGGATGTCTTTGCCTACCAGAGCGGACATGGCAGCGATGCCGCCAAGTGGCGCTGGAACGCGCAGCAGGGTCCCGCGGTGGATTGGCAGATGGAGCCGCCGCGGCCCGTGGTGGACACGGAGATCAACTACGAAGGGCACCTGAGCTACCGGGACAACAAGGTGATCGACGACGCGGCTGTTCGCCGGGCGGCCTGGTATAGCGTCCTTGCCGCGCCGCCCGCCGGCGTCACATACGGAGCCCATGGCATCTGGCCCTGGATGCGCAAAGCCGAGGTTCCGCTCGACCATCCTCGAAGCGGAGTGGCCAAGCCCTGGACCGACTATCTGGAGGCCCCGGGCGCCCAGCAGATGACGGTGCTCCGGGACGTGCTGTACTCGATGGAGTGGTGGCGGCTCCGGCCCGATCGCACGCTGCTGGCAAGCGAACCCGAGGATGCAGAGTTCCGAGGGTACCCGATGGCGGCGCGTACCGACGATGCGCAGGTGGGCTTGCTCTATCTGCCGGCAAACCCGGCGGTGGAGCTCGATCTGAGCGGCTTCAAGGGCGACGTCCGGGCCATCTGGATAGACCCGCGCACCGGCGCGCGGCGGCCCGCCGGAAAGCTACGGCCCGCCTACGGCGTAGCGGTCAAAACCCCGGGCGAGGGCGACTGGCTCCTGCTTCTCCGCAAATAGCCGTTATCCCAGGGTGACCAGTGCGGGCTCGGACATCCGCTTCAACTGGCCGCAGGCGGCGAAGACGTCGCGGCCGCGCGGCTTGCGAACAAAGCACGGTACGGCCCGCTTCACAATGTTCTGGAACGATTCGACGCGTTCCGGCGAGGGCGTCTCAAAGGGAATGCCCGGCCCCGGGTTCAGCGCGATGAGATTGACCTTGCAGTTGAGGTTAGCGATCAGCCGCACCACCCGGCGTGCATCGGCGTCGGAGTCGTTCACGCCCGCCAGCAGCACGTACTCGAAGGTGAGTTTCTCCCACGGCCGTAGCGGGTAGGCGCGGCAGGCTTCCAGCAGATCGCGGAGGTGCCACTTGCGTGTAATCGGCATGAGTTCCTGCCGCTGCTCCTCATGCGAGGCGTTCAACGAGATGGCCAGCTTCGGCCGAATCTCAGCGCGCCCCAGTTCCTCCATCTTCGGGATGATGCCCGACGTCGAAACGGTGATCCGGCGCTGCGACATGCCGACGCCGTCCTCGTCCACCAGAATTCTGGTGGCCTTCAGTACGTTCGCAAGGTTGAGCAGCGGCTCGCCCTGGCCCATCAGCACCAGATTCAGCTGCGATACGCGCGCCTCCAGTCCGTTGTCCCTGGCTACCAGCAGTACCTGCCCCACGATTTCCCCGGCAGTCAGGTTGCGTTCGAGTCCCATGAGCGCCGTGAGACAGAACTTGCAGTCGACGGGACAGCCCACCTGAGAGGAGATGCAGATGGTGTCGCGCCCCTCCTCAGGCATCATCACCGCTTCCACCGTCTTCTGATCTGCCAGGCGGAGCAGGTACCGGCGGGTGCCGTCGACGGACTCGAAACGGCGCTCCAGGTCCGGCCAGCCGACCGGTTCCAGGCGGCCACGAAGGGCGGCCGGGAGAGTGGTGACGGAGTTCAGCGTCTCCCGGCGTTCCCGGTAGAGGGCACGGTAGATCTGGCGGGCGCGGAACGCCGGTTCCGCCCTTCCGATGGCCTCCCGAATCTCTTCTACCTCAAGCCCCAGCAACCCCATCTCTTTTAGTGTAATCCGGGCAGCAGCGTCAGCCGCCAGTGTAAGCCGGGCAGCAGCGTCAGCCGCGGCGGGCGGCGCGGCCCTCTCGCCTCCGCGCTACACTATAACCAAAGGGGACCTGACGGTCTTCCCGGAAACCGGCCGCCGAGCGTCCGGCCCGCCGAGCCCCCCGCTTTCGGATCTGTTTTCTGTTTTCTGGTCAGAGAAAAGAGTTGGAAGGGGTGATTATGCTTCCCATGACCAACCGCGAGGTTGATTGCACAACCCTGGATAACGGCGTCCGTGTCATCACGGAACAGATGCCGCACGTTCGCTCGGCGTCGATCGGCGTGTGGATCGGTACCGGCGCAAGAAGCGAGACCGCTTCCGAAAACGGGATCTGCCATTTCCTCGAACACATGTTGTTCAAAGGGACAGCGAATCGTTCCGCGGAAGACATCGCCCGCGAAGTCGATTCTATCGGCGGCCACATGGATGCGTTCACCGCCAAGGAACTGGTGAGCTACAACATCAAGGCGCTGGACCGGCACCTCCCCCTCGCCGTCGATATCCTCTCCGACCTGGTGCTCAATCCGGTGTTTGCGGCGGAGGACATCGAGAAGGAAAAGGGCGTCATCCTGGAAGAGCTGAAGATGGAGATCGACAACCCGGAATACCTGGTGCATGAGATCTTCTCCAGCAAGTTTTGGAAGGGACATCCGCTGGGTTGGCCGATTCTCGGGACGCGAGCCACCATCAACAGCTTCCAGCGCGAAGGCCTGGCCGACTACCATTTCCGCTACTACAAGCCCTCGAACATCCTGGTGACGGCGGCAGGGAATCTGCGTCACCGCGAGCTTGTCGACTTGGTGGCCAACCGCTTCGGCCTCCTGAAGGACACCGGTCCCGTGCCGGCGTACGCGTCGCCGAGAACCAATGCGGGCGTCACGCTGCGGAACAAGCGCTCTCTCCATCAGGTGCATCTTTGCATGGGAACGCCCTCGTACCCGCTCGCTCATGAACTGCGGTTCGCCTGCTACATCCTGAACGTGGTCCTCGGAGGCGGCATGAGTTCCCGCCTCTTCCAGAACGTGCGCGAGAAGCTCGGCCTGGCTTACGCCATCTTTTCGGAGCTCAGCCTGTACCGCGATACCGGGTGCCTTGCGGTCTACGCGGGAACGTCGCTCGAAAGCACTCCCCGCGTGGTCGATCTGATTCTCCGCGAATTCTCCGAGCTGAAAGATCGTCCCCTGACGGACGAAGAGTTGCGCCGCGCCAAGGAGCACCTGAAGGGCTCCATGATGCTGGGCCTGGAATCGACTTCAAGCAGGATGGGGAATTTGGCTCGACAAGCGCTCTACTTCGGCCGCTTCTTCTCTCTCGACGAGATGGCGGACAGCATCGAGCAGGTCACCTCGGCCCAGGTGCAGTCGGTCGCGCAGGAGTTCCTGAAGCAGGAACAGATCAACCTGACGGTCCTTGGACGGATCGACGGTCTGAGCCTCTCTCAGGAAGACCTGCGCTGTTGACTTGACGGCTGGCGAATAAAAGGCGAAAATCGGGGCATGGCTGGGTGCTCCGATAGTCGTCTCGTCGGGATTGCCCGGCTGGCGGCAGCCAGTGAGCTTCTGGAAGCGAAGCGCCAGGTGCAGTACTTCGAGCTTCCCTCCCGCAGTTTCATTACGCGTTGCGAGAGCAAGCGCGTACCCTTCCGCTGGACGGTGAACCCGTACCGGGGCTGTGAATTCGGCTGCCGATACTGCTACGCGCGCTACACGCACGAGTTCATGGAGTTGCGGGACGGCATGGACTTCGAGAAGAAGATCTATGCGAAGCTGTGGTCGGCGGAGGCGTTCCGGCGCGACCTGGCGAAGGTTCCTCGCGAAGAGTCGATCGCCATCGGGACCGCTACCGATCCGTACCAACCGGCGGAGCGCCGCTACGGCGTGATGCGCAAGATGCTTGAGGTCCTGGCCGGCGGGCGCGGCTACCGCATCTGGATCACGACCAAATCCGACCTGGTGGCCCGGGACGCGGACCTTCTCGCCGCGATCTCGCGTCACAACCAGATTACGGTGCATCTGACCGTGACCACTACGGACGCTGCGCTCGCCCGGCTACTGGAGCCGTACGCGCCGCGCCCCGACCGTCGACTGGCCGCCGTGAAAACGCTGCGGGGCGCGGGTGTGGCGGCAAGCGTCTTTTCCTCACCGATCCTCCCCCTCCTGAACGACAGCGAAGAGAGCCTGGACGCTGTCGCCGCGGCGGCGAAGGAGGCCGGGGCCATTTCCTGGGGCGGGAACGTCCTCTTTCTGAAGGACTGCGCGCGCGCCGTGTTCTTCCCTTTCCTCGAACAGCATTTTCCCCATCTGCTGCAGCGCTATCGTGAGCGTTTCGAAGCGAGCGCCTACTTGCGCGGCTCCTATCCGGAGAAGATCGAGCAACGGATCGCGCGCATCCGCGAGAAACACGGCCTCGGCCGGCGGACCGAGCAGTACCGCCCGGAGGACTGGTACGAGGACGAGCAGCTTTCCCTGTTTACCCGCTTTACCGCATAAAGCACTCCATCTATAATTGGAGGCATGGGAAAACCCCCTGTCGCGCTGGACCTCCACGCCATGGAGAACCTGCGTTACATCCGCGAGACGATGGAGCGCGCGGGCGCCTTCACGGCCGTGCCCGGATACGGCGGCATTGCCATGGGTCTGACGGCGGTGCTGGCGTCGTTCCTGGCGGCGCGGCAGCCATCTTCCGGGGCATGGCTGGCGGTGTGGCTGGCAGAGGGTTTGGTGGCGACGGCGATCGGCCTTGCGTGTGTGGTGCAGAAGACGCGGTCGGCGGGAGTGCCGCTGTTCAACGCCGCCGGCCGAAAGTTTGCGTTGAGTTTCCTGCCGCCGCTGCTGGCCGGAGCGTTGCTGACGGCAGCTCTATTTCAAGGCGGACTAGCCGCTCCCATCCCGGGAATGTGGCTGCTGCTCTACGGCGCGGGCGTCATCGCGGGTGGCGTCTTCTCGGTGCGCATCGTACCTGTCATGGGGTTCTGCTTTCTTGTGCTGGGGGCCGTGGCCCTCTTCGTTCCGTTCTCCGCAGCCAACTACATACTCGCCACCGGCTTCGGCGGGCTCCACATCGCGTTCGGAATCATCATTGCAAGGAGGTACGGTGGCTAAACCACTGCGCAAGGAACAGGATCGTATCGATGTCCGGCTGGCCTCGGTCCGCAACGACATCCCCAAGCTCGACCGGCTCATTCACGAGCGCGTCCGGCTGGGGATCCTGAGCGCCCTTGCCGCCAGCGAACCACTGACGTTCAACGACCTAAAGGGGCTGCTCGAAACCACCGATGGCAATTTGAGCGTTCACGCCCGGAAACTCGAGGAGGCGGAGTACATCGTCTGTAGCAAGTCGTTTGAGAACCGCATGCCCAGAACGGAGTACCGCCTTGCCCCGGCCGGCCGCAAGGCGCTAGAACGCTATCTCGATCACATGCAGGCCATCGTCGAATCGATGCGGGAGAAGAAGTAAGGACCATGCACGTCGCGATCATCATGGACGGCAATGGGCGATGGGCCCAGGCGCGCCGTCAGCCTCGCGTAGCGGGGCACAAGGCGGGCGCCGACGCGCTCCGTCGCGTAGTGGAGAACGCGCCGGACGCGGGAGTGTCGACGCTCACCCTTTACGCTTTCTCCTCGGACAATTGGAAGCGCCCGGCGGAGGAAGTGACGGCCTTGATGAAGCTGTTCGCCACCTTCCTGCGCAAGGAGACGCCGCGCTGCATCGAGAACGGCGTCCGTGTCTCGGTCATCGGCCGCCGTGACCGGCTTCCGCCGCTGCTGCTGCCGCTCATCGACGAGACGGAGGAACGGACGCGCGACGGCCGCCGGCTCCACATTCGAGTGGCGGTGGACTATTCGGCGAGGGATCAGATCGTGGCTGCCGCCGCCGACATCGCGGATGCCACACGAGAGTCGTTCGCCGCCGCGCTCGGCCGAGCGGGTGGATCGTCTTCTCCGGTTCCCGAGGTTGACCTCCTCATACGCACCGGGGGCGAGCAGCGCCTGAGCGATTTCCTACTGTGGGAATGCGCCTACGCTGAGCTCTACTTCACGCCTCGCATGTGGCCGGATTTCGGTAAGGCGGACCTGGAGGCGGCCATTGCCGACTTTCATGGACGGCAGCGCCGCTTTGGCGCGCTCCCTGCTGAACGCGCGCTTTGAGATATCGTCTTGGTTGTATGAAGCGACGCACTTTTCTTCCCGCCGCCGCGGCTGCCACTGCCGCAGCCGCCGCCTCCTCCGCCCAGACTGGCGCCGGTTCCCGCCACATCATTGAGCTCCGCCGCTACCAACTGCGAAACAACGCCGACAACCAGAATCAGCGCCTCAGCGAGTTTCTGAGCAAGGTGTACTTTCCCGCCATCCAGCGTGCGGGCGCTGCCACGACGTCCGCCTTCGGCAGTGTGATCGCGGAGCAGTCGCCGTTTCTGATGACGGCGGTCAGCTACCCCTCCATGGCCGCCTACGCTCAGGCGCACGAGAAGATCGCTACGGACGCGGACTACGGAAAGGCCTCCGATGCCTTCTTCAAGTCGCCGGGGCTCGCGTTCATGCGGATTGAAAATTCGCTGCTGCGTGGCTTCCGGACGATGCCCGCCGTGGAACTGCCGGCGACGGAAGGACGCACCGCGCCCCGGATCTTCGAGTTGCGCGTGTATGAATCGAACAACCCCGAGACCCTGGCGCGGAAGATCAGGATGTTTGACGAGGGGGAGATCGACATCTTTCGCAAGACCGGTTTGCAGCCGGTGTTCTTCGGGGAGACGGTGGTCGGCCGTAATATGCCGAACCTGACCTACCTGCTCGCCTTCGACGACCTCGCGGCGCGCGAGAAGAACTGGCGCACCTTTGTGACGCATCCGGAGTGGAAGAAGCTCGCCTCGACACCCGGTTACGCCGACGCCGAAATCGTGTCGAACATCAGCAACGCGATTCTGCGCCCGTTACCCTTCTCCGCGATCCGTTGACGCTGTTCGCCAGCCACATCGTCGTCGATTGGAGCGCGGCGTCGCGCCCGGTAACAGGCGCCAACAGCGTCTGGATCGCCGGCGGCAAGCAACTCTTCAACCCGCCAACACGGGCAGCCGCGCTCGAGCGCTTGCGGCAACTGCTGCGAGAGCTCCCGAAGCCACTGCTCTGTGGCTTCGATTTTCCTCTCGGCTTCCCGCGCGGCTCCGGGCGGGAGCGACTTTGGGCGGCGATCCGCGACCTGCTTCAGGATGAGAACGACAATCGGAATAACCGCTTCGATGTGGCAGTTGAGCTAAACACGTTCCTTCCGTCGCCGATGTTTTGGGGCCGGCCGTGGCAGTGGCGCGGCCACGGCCTGTCCCCCACGCGGCCCAGCCGGCTTTGCCTGCCGGAGAAGCGGCTGACGGACCGCGGCACTCCGCAGCCCGTTTGGAAGATGAGTGGCGCCGGCTCGGCCGGCGGGCAGGCGCTCACCGGCATCCCACGAGTTTTGAAGCTCCGCGAAGAGTTCGCCGCGCGCCTATGGCCGTTCGATACCGGCCTTTGCGTCCCGGTGAATCAGGCGGTGGTGTTCGCCGAGGTGTACCCGTCGATGGTTCCCGCTCTTCCCGACCCCGTGCGGGACCGCGGACAGGTGCGAGCGCTGGCTCGTCACTTTGAGAAACTGGACCGCCAGGGCGCGCTCGCACCGTTATTCGAACCCCCGCTCTCCGCCGAGCAGCGTCGCTGGGTAGAGGCCGATGAGGGTTGGATCCTCGGCGTCGCTGCTGCGGCTGCGCTAGGATAGTGGCCGACGGAGGTGGTTCCATGGCCGGTCACGTACGGATTCTCGGCATTCTGCATATCGTCTTCGGAGCGCTCGCGCTTGTCGGCGGGCTTATTCTGGGGGGCATCCTGGGGGGCGCGGCGGGCCTGGTCGGCATGAGCGGGGACAACGATGCACTGGTGGCCATCCCGATCCTCGGGACCATCGGCGTCTTCGTGTTCCTCTTGCTGGCGCTGCTCGGTCTGCCCGGGATCATTGCCGGGTGGGGACTACTGAACTATAAGGGCTGGGCCCGGATTCTCACCATTGTCCTGTCAGTGCTGAATCTCTTCAATGTACCCATTGGAACCGCGCTCGGCATCTACGGCCTGTACGTGCTGCTCTCCGCCGAGGGCACGCGGCTGTTCGAAAACCGCGGCATGCAGCCTGCGCGCTACTGACTCTCGTCCATCCGCGCTCTTGCGGCGGCCACCGCGTCGGCCACGGCTGCCACCGCTGCCATCTCCCCCGGCTCGTGGACGCGCACCAGGTGCGCTCCTGCCAGCACTGATGCCGCAACGGCGCCCGCTGTTGCGAACCGTAGCCCTTCGTCGGTGCTCTGAGCGAGGAACGACTTGCGGGAAGGACCGACCAGGATCGGCAGATCCAGCCGCGCCAACTCGTGCAGGCGCGCCAGGATCTCGATGTTCTGCTCCTTGCGCTTTCCGAAGCCGAGGCCGGGATCGACCACGATCGAGTGGCGCTGCACGCCGGCCCGCCGCGCCCGGTTCACCGCCGCCTCGAGATCGTGCAGCACGTTTCCCATGACGTCCGGAAGCGGAGGGAGCTTCGCCCACGTCTCGGGCGTGCCCCGCATATGATTGAGGACCAGGCCGGCGTCGTACTTCACCACCACCTTTGCGAGGCCGGGGTCAAACGTCAGCCCGCTGGGATCGTTGATGATCTCCACCCCGTGCTCGAGTGCCTTATCCGCGACGGCGCTCTTGTACGTGTCCACCGAGATCGGGATGGCGAGCTTATCCTTCAGCCGCTTCAGCACCGGAACCAGCCGGCGTATCTCTTCGGCTTCGGAAACGCGCTCGGAGCCGGGCCGCGTCGACTCCGCGCCGACATCGAGAATGTCCGCACCCTGCTCCTCGAGTTCAATGGCGCGAGCGAACGCTCGGTCCGGATCTTCGTAGCGGCCGCCGTCGGAAAACGAATCGGGACTGACGTTGAGAACACCGACGATCACCGTCCGGTCGCCCAGGGTGATGCCACGCTGCTTCAGCCGCCACTCAAAACGCTTGCGCTTCATCCGTAAACGAGTTTACTCGTAACGGAGACAGACGATGGGATCGAGGTTGGCGGCGCGGTTGGCGGGGTAGATGCCGAAGAAGAGGCCGACGCCGGCAGAGATGGCGATGCCGAGCCCGACCCAGAGGTAGGAGAGCGTCGCTGGGACGCTGGGGATGAAGGTGCGAACGGCCCAGGCAATGGCGGCGCCGGCGAGGATGCCGATGACGCCGCCGACGAGCGTCACGGTCATCGCTTCGAGCAGGAACTGCACGCGGATGTCGGCGCGGCGGGCGCCGATGGCTTTGCGCACGCCGATCTCTTTGGTACGCTCCGTCACCGAAATGAGCATGATGTTCATCACGCCGACGCCGCCCACCAGGAGGCCAATGGAGCTGATAACGCCGGTAAGCACGACGAGAGCGCCGGTGAGTTGATTCCACAACGTACTGAGAAAGTCGGGTGAGAGGACTTCGAAGTCATCGGGCTTGGAAGGCGGCACGCGGCGGATGCGCCGCATGGCCTGGGTCACTTCGTCTTTCGCCGCATCGATCTCCACGTCTCCGGGGACCGTATAGGCCATGATGAGTTCTTTCGACTCGGGATAGTATTTGCGGAACGTGGTGAGCGGGATGATGGCGAACTGGTCGACGCCGGGCCCGCCGAAGAGGCCTGGGTCGGGCGCGAAGGTGCCGATGACTTCAAAGAGGGCGCCGTTGAGGCGGACCTGCCGGCCGATGGGGTCGCTGGCGGGGAAGAGCGAGTTGACGATGTCGCTGCCGAGCACGACGACGTTGCGTGTCCGGCCGATGTCGAATTCCGTGATGAACCGGCCCTGGTCGACGGAGAACATGGGGATGGCCTGCACGTACTGGGGTTCCACGCCGCGGACGAAGATGCGTTCGACGCGCTCGCTGCCGTAGCGGATCTCGTTGGTGTCTTTCGGGTTGAAGAAAGGAGCGCGCGTGCCGAACGTGGTGGCGCCTACGATCAGCCGCGTTTGCGCGCGGAGCTTCTCGGCGTCATCGTACTGGATGTACTTGCGCACGCGGACGTGTTCGGGCAGGCGGCCGAAGCCAGGGCCGCCGAGCGGGATGCGGGAAACGAAGTAGGTACGCGAGCCGATGCCTTCCACCTTGGCCTGAATGTAGCGGTTGAGGCCTTCGATGATGGACGCGACGGCGATCACGGAGGTCACACCGATGACGATGCCGAGCACGGTGAGGCCGGAGCGGACCTTGTGCGAACGGAGAGTGTCCCAGGCGACCGTCAGGTTTTCCCGGAACTCGGCGGTGGTCATTCGGACCTCAGTGCTTCCACCGGATCGAGGCGCGCGGCGCGGGTGGCAGGATAGATCCCGAAGAACAGGCCGATGAACGAGCTCATGGCGACGCCGAGCACTGCCACCCAAATGGCCACGGACGCCGGAAAGCTGGTGAGCGACTTCACGCCCTCCGCGGCGAGGAAGCCGAGAGCGATGCCAAGGAAGCCTCCAGCCAGGCACTGCATGACGCTCTCCGTCAGGAACTGATAGAGAATGTCGACGCGTGTCGCGCCCATGGCACGCCGGATGCCGATCTCCTTGGTGCGCTCGGTCACGCTGACCAGCATGACGTTCATGATGACGATGCCGCCGACCACAGCGGAGATGGAACTGACCAGCACAAACACCGCGAAGAACGCGCCGCTGATGCTCTTCCACAGCGTGATGTAGCTTTCCTTGGTCCCGAAGTAGAAGTCGTCTTCCTGGTTGCCGGTGAGGTGGCGGCGGGCGCGGAGGATGAGACGGACCTGGTCCATGGCAGTCTCCATGGCCGCTTCGCCGCTGGTCTTCACGTTGATGATCAGGCTGTTGCGAGTGCCGCGATACCGCAGATACGTGGACAGCGGCACGACGACGAAGCTGTCCTGGTCCTGGCCGAGCACGGAGCCGATCTTTTCGTAAACGCCGATGACGGTGAGTTCCTGGTTGCCGACGCGCAAGGTCTTGCCGACGGGGTCGAGACCCGGGAACAACTGCTCGACGATGCCGTGGCCGATGAGGCAGACGGTAGAGGCGCGGTCTTCTTCGGCGGGTGTGAAGTAGCGGCCGGCGACGATGGTGCGGGTGTCGATCTCGCCCATGGTGGCGGATTGTCCGGCAAACACGACGTTCTCCTGCTCTTTATCGCCGCGGCGCGCGCGCGTGTCCACCTGGGCGGTGGCGCCGACGGTGAGGCACGCGTCGCACTGCGCGGCCAGGGCCTGCATGTCGGACAGTTCAATGTGCTTGTGCTTGAGGGCCTTCATGATCAGTTCGAAGTCCGTGACGGCGAAGGGGACGCGGCCGACTTGGAAGACGTTCGTGCCCAGGTTGGCGACTTTGCTTTCGACGTAGAGGTTGGCGCCCTGCACGAGCGTCATCACGGTGATGAGCGTCGCGACGCCCATGGTAAGGCCGATCATGGTCAGCACCGCCCGAAGTTTGTGGGCGCGCAGGGCGTCCACACTCTGGCTCAGGTTGTCGCGCCAGACCAACATAGACCCACTACACTTTCACAAGCTTGTGTCTCTTACCCACGCGGATAATGTACTCGCCGAGGCTCAGCTTGTGCGACGGCCCGCCTACAGTAACGGTTTCGCCACTCCCGGCGACAAAGACTTCCACGGTGTTCGAGGTCTTGAGAAACTTGTCCGCCTCCGTTACGGAAGGCACGAACTTCGCCTGCACCAGAATGCGGTTCAGGCGGGCGTCGCTCACCTCGTGGCGCTCCAGCGTCTCCACCGGCGGGAGCCCGCCCCAGGCTGCGGCGACGCGCTCGGCTTCCTCCGCCGAGTGGAAGTCGGTGACGATCCGCCGTGCCAGGTCCTTCTTTGCAGCCACCGCGTCCGCCGTCGAACGCATGCGTCCGATCTCGTCCATCGAAACGTCGGTCAGCAGTTCGTAGTACCGCCACAACAAATCGTCCGGAATGCTCATCAGCTTGCGGAACATCTCCGCGGGCGGCTCCGTGATACCGACGTAGTTGCCCTTGGACTTCGACATCTTCTCGACGCCGTCCGTACCTTCAAGCAGCGGGACCGTCGCGACAATCTGCGGCGGCTGCCCGAAGTCGCGCTGCAGCTCGCGGCCCACCAGCAGGTTGAACTTCTGATCCGTGCCGCCCATCTCGACATCGCACTGCAGCGCCACGGAGTCATAGCCTTGGGACAACGGATACAGCAGTTCGTGCACTGAGATCGGCACGCCGTCCTTAAAGCGCTTCGAGAAATCGTCACGCTCCAGCAGCCGCGCCACCGTGTACTTGGAGGCCAGGCGAATCCAGTCGAGCGAGTTCATCGGCAGCAGCCACTCGCTGTTGAAGCGAACCTCGGTCTTTGCCGGATCGAGGATCTTGAACACCTGCTGCTTGTACGTTTCCGCGTTGCGCTCGATGTCCTCGCGGGTCATCGGCGGCCGCGTCACGTTGCGGCCCGTGGGGTCGCCGATCATCCCGGTAATATCACCGATCAGGAATATAACCGTGTGCCCCAGATCCTGGAAGTGCTTCATCTTGCGCAGGAGCACGGTGTGGCCGAGGTGAAGGTCGGGGGCCGTCGGATCGAAGCCGGCCTTCACGCGCAGGGGCCGGCCTTCTCTCTGCGCCTGCTCCAGGCGTTCGGCGAGATCCTCCTCGCGGATGAGTTCAGCCAGACCTTTCTTCAAATAGGTCAACTGCTCGGGAATGGAAAGGGACACTTTCCTCATTGTACAGAGCCACCCACTTTTCAGTAATACTAAACGCCTCCCACGGGCTTGCGGAACGTATGCCATTCTGTTGAAGCTTTGAACAACACATCGTTAGCGCTTCTCCTCGCGCTTGTGAGCGCGCTTCCCGGATCCGCGGCGCGCTTGACGGCGCGCGTCGTGGACTCTTCCGGCGCTGGCATTCCCGCCGCCGAGGTCGCTGTCACTACGCGAACCGGCATTCTCCAGCGGACTGTGACCGACTTCGCCGGGCGCTTCACCATTGACTACGAGGCCGCTACGGGCGCGCAATCCGTCCTCGTGGCCGCACCCGGCTTCCGGCCGGTCTCGCGGCCATTGGCGACGCTGCGAGACGAGGCGGCCATTGAACTCCCGCTCGCCGCTCAGACGGCTTCGGTAACCGTCGCCGCGTCGCTCCTTGAGGTCCCCACGAACGAGCAGCCGACGAGCACGTCCGTGATTCCCCTCGTCGAGCTCCGCGGCCGCAACGAAGCGAACGTGGTTGACCTGCTCCGATACATTCCCGGCCTCACAGTGGTGCAAAACGGCCCGCGCGGCGCGCAAGCTTCCCTCTTCGCACGCGGCGGCGATGCCGACTTCAACCTGGTCTTGATTGACGGCGTGCCGGTGAACCGCTTCGGCGGGTACTTTGACCTCGCGGCGTTGCCGACTGACTTCCTGGAGCGCGCCGAAGTCATCCGCGGGCCGCAGTCGGCCGTGTTCGGCTCCTACGCGAACTCGGCCGTCGTCAATCTGGTGAGCCGCACCGCTACACGCGCTCCGTCCTTCGACCTGCTGGCGGAGGGCGGCAACTACGGCACGCGGCGCTTCTCGGCCGGCGCCGCGGGAACCGTGAAGGGCTTCGGCGTCACCGGCTCGGCGTCCAAGGTGGAGAGCGACGGCGAGGTTGCGAACAGCGATTTTCGCGGCGATACGCTGTCCGCCGGTCTGAGCCGGCAGTTCGGAAGGCAGGCGTTCTCACTGCGCGGCTTCTTCAACTCCAATGAGCTGGGCGCGCCGGGCCCCTGGGGGTCGAACCCGGCTGGGAACTTCGGCGGCCTTGACCGTGTTTCTCGCGGAAAGACCAACGCCTCCAACTACTACGGCCAGTACCGGCTCGATGCAAATGATCGCTTCCGGCAGGAGTTCTCCGGCGGCCTCATGATCTACAACTCGAGTTTCCGGTCCATCTATGGCGACAGCGTCAACAACGATCGCCGTGGCTTCTTCGAAGGACGCTCCATCTACACGCCCAGTGCTTCGCACAGTTTCGCCTTCGGCGCGGTGGGCAGCCGCGAGGAAGTGGTCAACAGTTTCATCACCAACGACGACGGCTTCACGTTCCCCTTGTCGCGTAGTCAGGCCGGGATCTATGTTGAGCACCGCTACGCGCCGCGCTCGCGCTTCAGTCTGACCACCGGCCTGCGAACCGAAATCATCGCCACCGATGCTCTGCCGCCCGGGCGCTTCGCCGGCCGCCCGCCGATTCCCGGCGACACCATTACTCGCGTGAATCCCAAGATCGCGGCGAACTACTATCTTCGCCAGGACCGGCAAGGCCCCGTGAACGCCACGCGCCTGCATGCCACCTTCGGCACCGGCATTCGTCCCGCCGAGGGATTCGAACTCGCCTATACTGATAACCCGCGCCTGCGTCCCGAACGCACCATGAGTTTCGACGTGGGCCTGGAGCAGCGGCTGTTCGATAACCGCCTCTCGCTCGAAGCCACGGTGTTCCGTAATGAGTACGACGATCTCATCGTCAGCCTCGGCGGCGCGCTCGCTCAGCTGAGCCGCTGGCGCTCCGATAATCTCTCCAACGCGCTTGCCCGAGGCGCGGAGTTCGAAACCCGCGTTCGCCCCGCGCGCTGGCTCTATTTCACGGGTCAATACACCTGGCTGCAGACCGAGATCCTCGCGCTCGACGGCTCCGCCGCCGCGCAATCGTTCTTCCGCGTCGGCCAGCCGCTGCTACGCCGGCCACGCCACTCCGGATCGTTCACTTCGAACCTGGAATGGAAGAGGCTCTCCGGTAATGTCACGTTCTTTACTCGCGGTCACCTGCTCGATGTTGAGCCGAACTTCGGCGCGTCCGCCGGGTTGTACCGGAATCCCGGTTATCACAACCTGGGTCTCAACCTGAACTACCGGGTCACCCGCTCACTCACCGCCTATTCGAACTTCCGCAACGTCACCAACCAGCGCTATGAGGAGGCGTTCGGCTATCCGTCGCTCAAGTTCAACTTCGTCAGCGGCGTTCGCTGGAACTGGCAGGCGGCTCAATAGTCAGCGGATCTCGAGGCCCAACAGCCGGGCCAGCAGCAGCGCCTGCGCGGGATCGACGATGAGACCCTTCAGGTCGTCGATCCCCGCGACGATGCCATCCACATCCGAGCCACGCACATCCACACCCGCAAGCTTCGCCCGCTGGAAATCCGCCTGACGCAGCCGGCAGCCACGAAACGAAGCTGCGCCGAGGTCGGCGTCCTGAAAGTCGGCGTCCTCCGCCTGGCACTCCCTGAACTCACAGCGGCGGAACTTCCCGCCCTGCATCTGCGCGTACCGCAGGTCACATTCGTCAAACAAAACGTCCTGGCAGTCTAAACCTGGGGTCCGAAATCCCGCCAACCGGCAGCGAACGAACTCGACACGGACCATCGTCAGGCGATGCACCACCAGGTTCGAGAGGTCGCACTCGATGAGGCGCACATCGCGAAAGCTGGCCGCATTGATCTTGCCCCTCGCCAGTTTCACCCGTTCGAGCACGCAGCCTCGCAGCCGCACCTCGGTTAACGCCAACGCGGGCGCTTCGCAGTCTACCAGGTGCATTTCCTCGACAGGCTCAGCGCCCGAATGAAAGACAGAGGGATCAGTGCCGGCCGTGAGCCGGGGGGCCAAATCGGGCACGTCGCGTGAGATCGCCTTCATGCAGTCGCTTCCCTCAACACGTGCAATCGTAGTACGATACAGGCATACGGGAGGTGGATCTTCTCGAGTACCCGTCTTACACGGTTTCTCGCCAGTTCCAAGTTCTCAAAGTTCGAACGCCCTCTCGCGCGCCTGCTCAACCTCGTTTTCCCCGAAGATTGCCGAGTCTGCGACACCCCGCTCACCAACGCTAGCCGCATTCCTGTCTGTGCCCGCTGCCTGCACGCGCCCCAGCCCCTCGTCGCCGAATACTTCTGTTCGCTCTGCGGAACGCCCTTCCGGAACGCCTTTCCGCTCGATGAGCACGGGCGTTGTGGTCTGTGCCGCCGCGGTCTCACTCCGTTCGATGCGGCGTTCTCATTCGGCGCGTATGAGAACGAACTCCGCACCCTCATTCATCTGCTGAAGTACTCCGGCATCCACATCCTTGCCCGCCCGCTCGGGCGCCAGATGGCCATGGCCGTTCCGCGGTGCTTCCGCTTTGACGCGATCGTCCCGGTGCCGATGCATTGGCTCCGGCGCTGGCGCCGCGGCTACAACCAGGCCGAACTGCTGGCCCGCGAGGTCTCGCGCTCCTGGGGCGCACCGGTGCGGCCGCTCTTGCGCCGGGTTCGCTCCGCGCCCGCCCAGGCCGGCCTCTCCGCCGCCGGACGGCGGCGCAACGTCGAAGGAACCTATCAGCTCGCCCGCGGCGTCAATGTTGCGGGCCTCAGTCTCTTGTTGGTTGATGATGTCTTCACCACGGGGGCTACGGCCTCCGCCTGCGCCGCGGCCTTGAAACGCGGCGGCGCGAAACATGTAGCTGTCCTGACGCTGGCGCGAGCGGACCGCCGGCCCGTTGAGACGGGCGGTGCTCCACCGACGCCGGAACCGTTACCTGTTTCTTCTGGAGCGTGATCGAATGGCAAGTCTCGACCGAATGCATAGACCGGTGCTGGTGCTGAATGCCAGCTACGAGCCGATCAACATCTGCGCCACGCGCCGTGCGCTGGTACTCATCCTCAAGGGCGTCGCCAAGGCCGAGGAGCATGCGCCGCACCACATCTGCTCGCCGCGCGCGAGCCTGCGCATGCCCTCCGTCATCCGCCTGCTCGAGTACCGGCGCATTCCGCATCAAACCCGCGCGCTCTCGCGCAAAAACATTTTGATGCGCGACCGTTATACGTGCCAGTATTGCCACAAGACCTTGCCGTCCGCCGAACTCACGCTCGATCACGTGGTCCCGCGCTCCCGCCACGGCGAGAGCACGTGGGAGAACCTCGTCGCCTGCTGCAACCCCTGCAACAACCGCAAGGGGAATCGCACGCCCGAAGAGGCGGGCATGAAGCTCGCCAAGCAGCCGCGCCCGTTCAGCCTGCACACCAGCCGCCACCTGATGCGGCTGCTCGGCAAGAGCGACGAACAGTGGCGTAAGTACCTCTGGTATTGATCAGCGCTTCAGCAGTCCTTGCGCGCCCATCCATTCGCGCAACCGCTCCGGCCAGGCCGCGACCGGAAGGTCGAGCTTGTTCATGCCGAAGCCGTGGCCGCCTTTCGCATAGACGTGCAGTTCCACCGGAATCTTGGCCTTCGCCCACGCCGAATAGAGGCGCAGACTGTGGGCTTCGGGCGGGACGCCCTTGTCGTCAGTGGCGTGAACGAGGAACATCGGCCCGGCGCCCGCCGGCGGCGTGATCTCGCCCGAAGGCGTGCCCGCGTAGATGGGAATCGAGAAGTTCGCCCGATCTTCCTTCTCCGGTGAAAGCGCCACCTCCACCGCAACCCGCCCACCCGCGGAGAAGCCTAGAATCCCGACGCGATCCGCGACGATCTTCCACTCCGTGGCTTTCTCCCGGACCATCCGCACCGCGCGCCGCCCATCCGAGATCGCCATCGGAATCACCGTCTCGTTCCGTTCCGCCACCGGCGCACCCTTTTGCAGCACGCGATACTTCAGCACGAACGCAGCGACGCCGATCGACCGCAGCCACTCGGCCACCTGGTACCCTTCATGGCGCATGGCGAGAACGTGAAAGCCGCCGCCGGGCGCGATGATCACGCTGGTTCCGGTGGCCTTACCCGGGTCGGGAAGATACACCGTCAGCGAGGGCTGCGAAATGTTGTGCGTGATGTACGCCTTGTCGTTCGGGTTGACGTCCTCGTATTCCCTCTGAGTCCAGGCTTCCGTGCCCGGCGCGACGCCGTCATAGAGCGGGACCACAAACGGTTCGGCAGCAGAAAGAGAGGCGGCCATAAGCAGTGCGAGCAGGACGACCATGGCGTATATCATATCTGCGGCTAAGATTGAGGTGATGACACGCCGGTTATGGGGGATGGTATTCGCCGCGACCGCCATCCTTCCGGCCCAGATCGCCTTTCGCGACGTCGCCCGTGAGGCCGGCGTCTCCTTCGTGCTCGAGAACTCCGTCACGCCTCAAAAGCACATGATCGAAACGATGGTGGGCGGCCTCGCCGTGTTCGATTACAACAACGACGGCCGTCCGGACATCTACTTCTCGAACGGCGCGGAGCTCCCGTCATTGAAGAAGACGCAGCCGAAGCACTGGAACCGCCTTTACCGCAACGACGGCCAGATGAAGTTCACGGACGTCACAGAGAAGGCGGGCGTCGCCGGGACGACCTACGCCATGGGCGCAGCCGCCGCGGATTTCGACAACGACGGCCACGTCGACCTGTTCATCCCCGGAGTGGATCGCAACGAACTCTTCCGCAACCGCGGCGATGGCACGTTCGAAGAAATCGCCGCGAAGGCCGGCGTGGCAGGCGGCAGGTGGGCGGTGGCGGCCGCCTGGCTCGATTACGACCGCGACGGGAAGCTGGACTTGTGGGTGACGCACTATGCGAAGTGGAGCGTCGACATGGACCGCTTCTGCGGCGACGCTGCCCGCGGCCTGCGCGTCTACTGCCACCCCAAGTACTTCGAGGGTCTGCCGAATGCGCTCTATCGCAACAAGGGCGACGGCACGTTCGAGGACGTAACACAGAAGGCGGGCTTGAGCGGATACGCCAGCCGCGGCATGAGCGTGGCGGTCGCGGACTTCAACCTAGATGGCCACCCCGATGTCTTCATCACCAACGACAATGCGCCGAACTTTCTCTTCCAGAACAGCGGCAACCGACGCTTTGAAGAGGCGGGGCTGCTCTCCGGAGTGGCGCTGCTCGACAGCGGCAAGCCGGTGGCGTCCATGGGGGCGGACTTCCGCGACTACGACAACGACGGGCTCCCCGACATCGCTGTCACCGCTCTCAGCGGCGAAACCTTCCCCCTCTTCCGCAACGGCGGCAAGGCGGGATTTGCCGATGCGACGTCGGCGAGCCGCATGGGCGCGGCGAGCCTGCGCTATGCGGGATGGGGAAACGGCTTTGTCGACTTCGACAACGACGGCTGGAGGGACCTATTCACTGCCAACGCACACGTTAATGACATCGTCGAGAAGTTCGAGCCGTACGTCTATCTCCAGCCCAACGCGGTCTTCCAGAATCGCCAGGGCAAGTTCGCGCTGGCCGAGAAGACCGGCCTCGAAGCGAGCACACGCGCGCACCGCGGCGCCGCCTTCGCTGACTTTGACGGCGACGGCCGGGTCGACGTCGTCGTCTCCGCCATCGGTGAGCCCGCGGAACTTTGGCGGAACGAAACCCCGAATACCGGCCAGTGGGTGGCGTTCCGGCTGCGCGGCGTGAAGAGCAACCGCGACGGCCTGGGCGCAGTGATTCGTATCGGAAGCCAGACGAACGCCATGACCAGCTCCGTTGGTTACTCGTCATCGAGTCTCACGCCCGTCCACTTCGGCGGCGTGGCCGGCGGTACGGCGGAGATCCTTTGGCCGTCGGGCGTGAGACAGACGCTCGAGAACGTCAAGACTGGCCAGGTAATTTCGCTGACGGAGCCGTGATCTCGATCTGCTGTTCGAGGTCGCGCTTCTCCGCTTCGGACTTCTGGCGGATCTCCTGGTAACGCTCGAGCGCCGCCCGCGCCTTCTCCGCCTGGCCCGCCGCCTGGTACGCACGCGACATCTGGTAGTGGATGGCGCCGTCTTCGTCGAGCCTCACCGCCGCTTCCAAATGCGGGATCGCCTCCGCCGCCCGCCCTGCCCGCGCCAGCGCCTGCCCCAGCAACGCTCTGCCCGCCAGCACGTCAGGGCTCGCTTTCACCGCCGCCTCCAGGTACGGCACGGCCTCCTCCGGCTTCTCCTGCCGCAACAGCGCGTCGCCCATGAAGTAGTTCAGTTCGGCGTCTGCGGGCGAGCGCTTCAGGTGTTCTCGCAGCAGCGGCAACAGCGTGTCGTAGTCGCGCGCCTCCGAGAGCGATGCCATCAGCTCCCGCTCCAACCGCTCGTCGCCCGGCGCAAGCTTCAGCGCCTTCTTCCACTCTTCCACCGCGACGAGAGGCTGCCCGCGATTCGCGGCAATCTCGGCGCGCAGGGCAATCAGTTCCACCGACTCCGGCAGCGTACCCAGTTGCGCCAACGCCCGGCGCGCCAGCTCGTTGTACGCCTTCGCCCGCCAGTACGCAGTGCCGGCCGCGGCCTCGAGGTAACGCCCGGCGGCAAACGCGCACGCCTCCTTCTCCGCAACGCAGTCGGGCTTCTTGAGCGACTTCTCCTTCGCCTCCTCCTCCACCGCCCACGCCGCGTGCCCGGCAGCTCGATAGATCTCGGCGAGCGAGGCATGCACCCCGCGAAACGACGGCATCAACTCCAGGGCTTTCCGGTAGAAGAAGAACGCCGCCTTGTTCTGGCCGCGCGCGCGCCGCGAGTCCGCCGCCAGCACCGCCCACTCCGCCGATTCCGGCTTCAGTTCGGAGAACGCCTTCGCCGCCAGCACTTCATACGCACGGCCGAGGCCGCTCCAGGCGCGCGTGTCTTTGGGCGTCAGCGCCGTCAGTCGCCGGTATTGCGTAGCCGCCTCAGCGGGCCGCCCGGCCTCGAGCAGCGCTTGCGCCAGCAGCCCTCGCGCGTTCACATTCGACGGCTCCGCAGCCACCACCTTCTGCAACGGCGCGATGGCCTGCGCCGCCTGCCCCATCTGCACACGCGCCATGCCGAGCGAGAGCAGCGCCGGCACACTCGCGGGCTGCGCCTTGATCACGGCTTCAAAGTGCGGGACGGACTCGGGTATCCGGCCGGCCATTTGGAGGGCCATGCCGAGATTGAGGCGCAGGCCAGGGTTGGCCGGAAGCGCCCGAACAAGCTCTTCGTAGTTCGTCACCGCCTCCGCGAAGCGCCCCTGCTGCATGAGTGCATTTGCCTCGCGCGACTTCTCCGCGAGCCGGTCTTCTGTCTGAGCGGGAGCTATGAGGCTCGCGACGAGGACGATGGCAAAGCGGAGTGCGAACGTCCCCCAGCGCATGGCCATACGATCAGGATAGCGGGGAAGCCCTGTCACGAGACATGGCTAGGGTATCGACACAGCTTCACGTATCCTGTGTTTAATGAGGAACATCACTCTTAGCGTGGACGAGGAGGTGCTGGCACGGGTACGACAAGTGGCGGCGGAACGAAATTCCACAGTGAACGCTCTGGTGCGGGAGTACCTGACCAATCTGGCGGCCCAGGAGGACCGCGCGCGACTCGCAAGGCAACGGCTGCGCGAGTTGAGTCAGAAGTCTACGGGCCGCCTGGGTCCGAAGAAGTGGCGCCGGGAGGATCTCCATGACCGCTAAAGTCTTCCTCGATACCAACGTTCTCGTGTACGCCGCGGTGGGATCCGGCCGTGACGAGCGAAAGCGAAGAAAGTCCTTGGAGTTGATCGAGACGGAAGACTTCGGAATCTCAGCGCAAGTACTGCAGGAGTTCTTTGTGACGGTGGTCAAGAAGGCGATGCGACGGCTCAGTCCGGCGGAGGCTCTGGAGTGGATGGAGCAGTTTGTGGCCTTCCCATGCCAGCCTATCGATGACCGGCTGGTTCGAAGCGCGGTGGAGCGATCGGAGCGTTTTGGCATCAGCTATTGGGACGCCGCAATTATTTCCGCCGCAGAGGCCCTTGGGTCGCAGATGGTCTATTCCGAGGATCTGAATGCAGGACAGTTGTACGGGCGCGTCCGAGTGATCAACCCGTATGCCTAGGTGAAGTCATCCGCAACAACTAGTGTAGTGCGTCAGAAATAGTAACGAGTATTGCCGCGCCTTCGTCTCTACAATGAGAGGACGAAGGATGCGCGTAGCTCGACCAGTCACTTTGGATTTGGAACAACGCCAGGCTCTACAGCAGCAAGCCCGGGCACGATCCCTACCGGCACGTGTGGTGGAACGGGC
>JANRJO010000012.1:0-14316 GCA_033763935.1 Bryobacteraceae bacterium | reverse complement strand
GGGGGGGGGGGGGGGCGCGGGGCCGTGCCCGCGGCGGGGGGGGGGGGGGGGGGGGGTTGCCGGGGAAGGGGTTGGCTGGGTGGGTTGGGCGATCTTGGGTTCGCTTGGTGTGATTTCTTGCGACTTTCGGGCAGGAGGCGTGGTCGTGGCGGGCTGGGGGGTGCTGGGTTCGCTTTGCGCGATTTCGATGCGGGGGGCGGGGGTGGCGGGCGTTGCAGGGGAAGGGCTGGGCGGGGTGGGTTGGGCGATCTTGGGTTCGCTTTGCGGGATTTCGATGCGGGGGGCGGGGGTGGCGGGCGTGGTAGGGGAGGGGCTTGGCGGGGTGGGTTGGGCGATCTTGGGTTCGCTTGGTGTGATTTCTTGCGACTGGCGGGCAGGAGGCGTGGTGATGGCGGGCTGGGGGGTGCTGGGTTTGCTTTGCGCGATTTCGACTGGCGCTGGGGTGAGGGGAGTCGGGAGAGGAAGGCTGAGCGGCGCCTGTGCGTTGATGCACACGGCGCCGCATAAGGATAGGAGGAGAGACTTCATGGTAACGGCGGCCCACGACGACCGCGTTTCCTTTCGGACCCGACTTGCTTTGATAGTGCTGGGGCGGCGGGAATGCTCTCAGGGTTTTTCCGGGGTATTACGATGGGGGTGTATGTTCCGCGGCGTAGATTACCTGCACATTGACTCGCTGTTCAACGAAGAAGAGCGGATGGTGCGCCAGTCGGCGCGGGAGTTTGTCGAAGACAAGATTATTCCCGTGATTCGGGAGTGCTGGCGGGACGGGCGCTTTCCGAACGAGATCATCAAGCCGATGGCGGCGATGGGGTTTCTGGGAGCGAACCTGGAAGGGTACGGCTGCGCGGGGATGAGCAACGTCGAGTACGGGCTCGTCATGCAGGAGATCGAGCGGGCGGATTCGGGGATTCGGAGCTTCGTGTCGGTCCAGGGGGCGCTGGTGATGTATCCGATCCACGCGTTCGGGAGCGACGCCCAGAAGGAGAAGTGGCTACCGCGGCTGCAGTCGGGGGAGGCGATCGGGTGCTTCGGGTTGACGGAGCCGCAGTTCGGATCGAACCCGAGCGGGATGTTGACGACGGCGAAGAAGGCGGGGGCGGAGTGGGTGCTGAACGGTGAGAAGACGTGGATCACGAACGGATCCGTGGCGGATGTGGCGGTGGTGTGGGCGCGGACTGAGGACGGGATTCGCGGGTTCCTGGTGGAGCGGGGGACGCCGGGGTATTCGACGTCCGACATCCACGGGAAGCTCTCGATGCGGGCTTCGGTGACTTCGAGTTTATCGTTTGCGGATTGCCGGATTCCCGAGGAGAACCAGTTGCCGTGCGCGAAGGGGTTGAAGGCGGCGCTGAGTTGTCTGACGCAAGCGCGGCACGGGATCGGGTGGGGCGTGGTGGGGGCGGCGATGGACTGTTACGAGACGGCGCGGCAGTATACGCTCGACCGGAAGCAGTTCGACAACCGGCCGATCGCGTCGCACCAGCTGGTGCAGGAGAAGCTGGCGTGGATGATTACGGAGATCACCAAGGCGCAGTTACTCGCGATTCAGTGCGGGCGGCTGAAAGACGCGGGGAAGATTGAGCCGGCGCACATTTCGATGCTCAAGAAGAACAATGTCGAGATAGCGCTGGAGTGCGCGCGGCTGAGCCGAGACCTGATGGGGGCGAACGGGATCATGGACGAGTACCCGATCATGCGGCACCTGTGCAACCTGGAGACGGTGAAGACGTACGAGGGGACGGACCATATTCATACGCTGGTGATCGGGGAGCGGGTGACGGGGGTGGCGGCATACAAGTAAGTCGCTGCGGGCGTGATTTACCGGGCAGTTCTCACTGCAGTTCGCCGATGTGATAGCCGAGTAGAGAGCGCTGCAGCTGGTAGTCGAAGGTGGCGTTGATTTTCTGAATTTCCGCGTTGGTACGGGCGAACTGTGCCTGGCTGAGTTCAACAATCGAGCTCAGGCCGAGATCGTAGCGCGACTGGGCGAGCTCCATCGCAAGACTCGCCTGCTCGACGAGACGCGTGGTGAGAGCCATGCGCTGTGACGCGGACTGCGCATTGATCAGCGCTACGGCAACGTCGCGTGAAATGCGCTGGGTGAGTTCGTCTACGCGACGCCGCGCAGCAACGGCACGATGCTGGGCTTCCGCCTGGCGGGCCTTGAACAGTCCTCCGTTCAGAATCGGCAGGCCGACGTTCAGGCCGATGGCAGCGTAGTGATTGTTCCCGAGCCTCTCGTTATAAGCGGGGATCACGCCGAAGCTGGCAACGCCGGCGATGGAAGGCCAGCGAAGCTTCCGCTCGGCTTCGACCAGCTTGTTCGCCGCCTCGAGATCGTAGCGGCGGCCGGCGACCTCGGGGCGGCTGCTGAGCGCCTTGGCGACGAGCCGTTCGGCAAGGGTGGATGGCAGTTCGCGGGGAGGCTCGGCAACGAGTTCGAATCTTCGCTCGCTGGCGTAGCCCAGAACCATGGAGAGCTCGGCGTCGGCGGCGCTGCGCTCGTTCCTTGCGTTCTCGAGCAGCAATTGGGCCTCGGCGAGACTCACCTCAGCGAAGCGGACGTCCAACTCGGACTTGAGCTTACTTTCCGCCATCGCGCGTGCGTAGTCCACCAGCGGCCGACGGGAGGCGATGGCCTGCTCGGCCATGCTCACCATGGCATCAGCGCGAAGTCCGGCGAGAAATGCGCGGTGAACGGCAAGGAGGACTTCCGCCCGGGTGGCTTTGTGGGTTTCGAATTCCGAGTTGGCGCGCAGCTCGGCGCTTCTGGCAAGAGAGGACGTTCGACCGAAGTCCGTGAGGAGCTGGGATGCACTGAATCCCGAGGCGAAGCGAGAGTAGATGACGGGGTTGTTGAGACCGCCGGCGGCGATGCGGGTATCGGAGGGCGCGCCCGCGCCGGTCACGTTCCCGGACAACGCCGGGGAGTACGCCGAGCGGAGCTGAGCCGGGACCTGCGCGGTCGCATCCGCCGTGGACAGGGCTGCGCCGATACGCGGGTTGTTGCGCACGGCGATCTGTTCCGCCTCGGCGAGGGTAAGCCGCTGGGGCGTAGGCTGGGCGGTTGCGAGGCAGGCGAGCATCGCGATCGACGTTACAAGCTGAGTGCTGAGCCTCATGCGGCCTCCGGGTGAGTTCCGCGGCGCCCGTAGATCAGGAGGAACGCCGCGGGAACGAGGAAAACAGTAAAGATGACGGACACGGTCAGCCCGCCGATGATGGCCTGGGCGAGAGGGGCGTAGCTTTCGCTGCCAGTTCCGAGCTTCATCGCCATCGGCATGAGGCCGATGATGGTGGCGAGTGAGGTCATCAGGACGGGACGGAGCCGAATCCGGCAAGCGGTGGCGACTGCTTCTCTGACCGGCATGCCGTCGCCGAGGAGGCGGTGTGTGAACTCCACGATGAGAATGCTGTTGGAGACGACGATGCCGACCATCATGACGACGCCCATCAGCGACTGCACGTTCAAGGTGGTTCCGGCGGCGTAGAGCATCACGAGCACGCCGGTCAAGCCGAGAGGAACCGCGAGAAGGATGATGAGCGGATCAATGAAGGACTCGAATTGCGCGACGAGAATGAGGTAGAGCAGCAAGACTGCGAGTAGGAGACCGAGCGCGAAGCTGCGGAAGGATTCGCGCATGCCCTGGACCATGCCGCGCAGGTCGATACGCACTCCCTCGGGCAAGTGAATGCCGGCGATGATCTTGTCGATTTCATTGGCCACGCGGCCGAGGTCTTCGCCGGCGAGGCCGACGTAGACATCGATGACCCTTCGAAGCTGGTAGTGATCGACTTCGGTGGGGGCAGTGAACCTGCGGATATCCGTCACTGCTCCGAGGCGTACGGGCTCGGCGCCTCCGCTCGCGCGCAGCGGTATGGCGGTGAGCTCCGCCAGCGACTGGATGCGGCCTTCCGGGTACTGGACCGTCAGCATGTAATCGTTGCCTGTTTTGTGATCGACCCAGTAGCTGGGCGCGATCATCTGGTTGGAAGTCAGGGCAGTGATGATGTTGCTGACGACCTCACGCTGATTGAGAGCGAGCTGACTGGCACGGTTGCGGTTGACGTCCAGCTTGATGGCGGGGTAATCGATGTCCTGGGGGATGTAGACGTCGCTGACCTGAGGGATGCGACGGACGCGCGCGCCGATCTCCTCGGCTACGGCGTGGGTCACGGCGAGATTCGAACCGCTCACCTGGATGTCGATCGGCGCGGGAAGACCGAGGTTGAGGACAGCATCGACGAGGCCGCCTGACTGGAAGTAGGCGCTGAGATGCGGGGCCTCAGATGCGAGCCGCCGCCGCACGCGCTCCATGTACTCATAGCTGCCGGTCTTGTGGCCTTCCTTGAGGTTCACTTGCACAAACGCAGTGTGCTGGGCGGAGTTGCTGGTGTAGATGGACGAGAAGCCGGGAGCGACTCCGACATTCGACACCATGATGCCGAGATCCTTCGGATCGACGACGTCCCGGATGAGGCCTTCCACGCGGGCGACTTCCTGAGAAGTAACCTCGAGGCGCGTACCGGAAGGCGCCTTGAGGTTCACAACGAACTGGCCGGCATCCGTCCGGGGGAAGAAGGCGACACCGAGCATGGGGTAGAGCAGAAGGCTGGCGACGAACACCGCGGCGGAGGCGACGAGCACGGCCGACGGGCGGCGCAACGCCAGGGTGACGAGGCGGCTATAGCCGTCGAGCATTCGTTCGAAGCGCCGGTTGAACTCGTCATGAAAGCGGCGGCCCCAAGAGCGGCGCGCGGCGGTGGTGTCATGGTGCGCCTTGAGAAAGCGCGCGCAGAAAAGCGGCACCACGGTCATCGCCACGAAGTAGGAGGCGAACAGGGCCACGACGACGGCAATCGCCAGCGCCGAGAACAGGAAGCGGCTTACGCCGTAGAGGAAGGTGACCGGGAAGAAGACGACGGCGGTTGTCAGGGTGGCGGCGAGCACCGGAAGAGCGACCTCCTGTCCGCCCTTCTCCGCGGCGGTGCGCGGATCCTCGCCCATTTCGAGGTGGCGGAAGATGTTCTCGAGCACGACGACGGAGTTATCGATGAGGCGCGAGAAGACGAGCGCCAGGCCGCCCAGGACCATGGCGTTGATCGAGCTTCCGCCGGCAGAGAGCACGATGAAGGTCACGAGCGCGGAAAGCGGAATCGAAAGGCAGACGGCGATGGTGGCCCTCATGCTTCCGAGGAAGATGAGGATCATGGCGGAGGTGAGGACCAGACCGATGGCGCCCTCGTGCAGCAGGGTTTCGATTGCTTTTTTTACGAATATCGACTGGTCGAAGACGACGTCGGTGCGAAGGCGCTCGGGGACGTCGAAGAGGCGCGAGACGGCGTGCTTTACGCCATCGACGACGGAGATGGTATTGGTATCGCCGCCCTGCTTCAGAACGGGCAGATAAACGGAGGGCTGGCCATCGACGCGGACGATGGTGTTCTGGATCTGCTGGGCGTCCCGGGCCTCGCCGATGTCGGCCACGGCCACGACGCCTTCGTCCGAGGCCTTCAGGGGGATGCGTGCGATCTCGTTGATGGTGGGCACCTGGCTGTTGGTGTACAGGCTGTAGTTATACGGGCCGATGCGGGTGTCGCCGGCGGGCAGGATGAGGTTCGAGGAGTTCACGGTGCGGACCACATCCATGGGGCTGAGCTGGTGCGCCTCCAGCTTCAGGGGATCCACATAGACCATGATCTGGCGATACCGGCCGCCGAACGGCTGGGGCACGGACGCGCCGGGGACATTGGCGACCTGGTTGCGGACGGCGTACTGCGCGAGGTCGCGCAACCTGGTCTCATCCAAGCCCTGCCCTTTGAGGGTAATGAGGCAAACGGGGAGACTGGACGCATCGAACTTCAAAACCACCGGCGGCAGTGTGCCGGGCGGTAGCCGACGAAGGTTGGCCATCGCGAGATTGGAGATGTTCGTGACGGCGGAATCGGGATCGGTCCCGGGCTGAAAAAAGATCTTGATGAGGCTCACGCCGGGGAGGGAGCGGGATTCAATGTGCTCGATGTTACTGGCAAGGGTGAAGAACCGTTCGAAGCGGCCGGTGATATCGGCCTCGATCTGTTCGGGCGGCATGCCCGAGAAGAACGTTGCGACTACGACCACGGGAATGTTGATGGAGGGAAAGAGGTCGACGGGCATCCGCGAGAGGCTTGTGACACCGACGATGGCCAGCACGAGGCAGACGACCACCACCACGTATGGATTGGCGATGGCGAAGCGGGACATCTACGCGGCCCTCCGAACGCCGTGCCGGCGCACGGCATACCAGAGAGCGGGCACGACGAAGACGCCGGAGATCACCGACAGCAGCATGCCGCCGATGATGGCGCGGGCCATGGGGACGTAAGCCTCGCCGCCGGTGCCGATCTTAATGGCCAGAGGAAGGAGACCGACCACGGTGGCAAGCGAGGTCATGAGGACGGCCCTGAAGGAGGTACGGCAGGCGCCGACGATGGCGTCGCCGGGAGAGAGGCCGGAAACAAACAGGCGGTTCGCGCGGTAGATGATCAGGATGCTATTGGAGACGACGACTCCGACCATCATGACGGTACCCATCAGGGACATGACATTGAGGCTGGTTCCGGTGAGTGCGAGGATCACCAGGACACCGGTGATGCCCATCGGAACGGCCGACAGGATCAAGAGCGGATCAACGAACGAACGAAACTGCGCGACCAGTATGAGGTAGAGGAGCGCCGTGGCCAGCACCAGGCCGGTGCCGAAGCTGACGAACGACTGGCGCATGCCCTGCACCATCCCACGGAGATCCACACGAATGCCTTCGGGCAGTTTTGTTTCCGCGATGATGCCGTCGATCGCCTTTGAGATCCGGCCCAGATCCTCTCCGGACGGCGCCACATAGACGTCGATGACGCGACGGAGCTGGTAGTGGTCCACCTCGGTGGGGGCGAGGATATTGCGAATGCTGCTGACGGACGCCAGGCGAGTGGTTCGCCCGCCATTGGGCGCGCGAATGGGAATGCCGGTGAGGTCGGAGAGCGTGCGAATTTGCCCTTCGGGATACTGAACGGTGAGGAGGTAGTCGTTGCCCGTGCGATGGTCCACCCAATAACTCGGCGCGATCATCTGGTTGGACGTGAGCGCGGTAATCACGTTCTGAACGATCTCTTTCTGGTTGAGACCCAGCCTGCCGGAACTGGTCCGGTCGATATCGACTTTGAGGGCCGGGTAATCGAGATCCTGAGGGATGTACACATCGCTCACGCCGTCAAGCCCGCGGACGCGTTCGGCGATGCTTGCCGCGGTCTCGTAGGCAGCGGCGAGATCGGATCCGCTGACCTGGACGTCGATGGGTGCGGGCAGCCCGAGATTGAGCACGGAATCAGCGAGACCGCCGGACTGGAAGTAGGCACTGAGATGCGGAAGTTCCGCGTTCAGCCGGCGGCGCACCAGGTCCATGTACTCATAGCTGGTGCGCTGGTGTCCCTCGTTGAGGTTAACCTGAACGAACGCGGTATGCTGCGCGGAGTTGCTGGTGTAGATGGAGGAGAAACCGGGCGTGACGCCGATGTTGGAGAGGATGACGCCGAGATCGGCGGCGGGGATGACAGTGCGAACGAGGTCCTCGACCTTCTGCACCTCGCGTTCGGTGACCTCCAGCCGAGAGCCGGACTGCGCTTTGATATTGATGACAAACTGGCCGGCGTCGGTCCTTGGGAAGAATGCGATGCGAACGAGGGGATACAGCAGCAGGCTGGCCACGAACAACGCGAGTACCGCGGAAGGAAAAAGCCAGGGCCGGCGGAGGGCGACGTTGACGGCGGCGACGTACCGCTCGGTGAGCCTGCCGGTGGCGCTCTGAGACCAGGCGGCCAACGAGGAGAGCGCTGTCTTTCTGCGTTCCGTTTGGGGCTGCCGCTGCTTCAGGACGCGGGCGCACAGCAACGGAATGACCGTGAGTGCGACAAAGAACGACGCCGCCAAGGCGAGCACCACGGCAGCGGCCAGCGCCGAGAAGAGGAATTTGCTGACCCCAAACAGGAACGTCACGGGGAAGAAGACGACCATGGTGGTGAGCGTTGCCGCGAGCACGGGACCGGAGACTTCGGAGGCGCCATCGGCAGCGGCTTCGACGGGGGGCTTGCCCGCGTCGAGGTGCCGGAAGATACTCTCGAGGACCACGAGGGAATTGAAAAGCAATCGCGTAAAGGCGAGGGCGAGGCCTCCGAGCACCATGGTGTTGATCGAACTGCCGCCGAGCGAGAGAGCGATGAAGGCCGCGAGGGCCGAAATCGGGACGGAGAGCAGGACGGCAAGGGTGGCCATGCCGCTGGACAGAAAGGCGAATACGATGACGGCGGTCAGCAGGAGGCCGACGTCCGAAGCGATGACCAGGGTCTGGATGGCGCCTTTGACGAACTGGGACTGGTCGAACACGACTCGGGTGACCAACTGCTTGGGAACATCGACGAGGCTGGCAACGGCATCCCGGACGCCGTCGACCACGGAGATGGTGTTGGTGTCGCCGCCCTGTTTGAGTACGGGCAGGTACACGGAAGGCTGACCATCGACGCGGACGATGTTGTTCTGAATCTGCTGGGCGTCCTTTGCGCTGCCAACGTCGCCGACCGTCACCAGACGGGGGCCGATGGCCTTCAGCGGAATGTGGTTGATATCCGCAATGGCCTCCACCTGACTGTTCGTGTAGATGCTGTAGTTAATGGGCCCGATCCTGACGTCACCGGCGGGCAGGATGAGGTTCGATTCGTTGACGGCGCGAACCACGTCCATGGCGCTCATGTGATACGCCTCCAGCTTCAACGGATCGACGTAGACCATGATCTGCCGGTACCGGCCGCCGAAGGGCTGCGGCACGGAGGCGCCGGCGACGTTGGCGACCTGATTGCGGACGGCATATTGGGCGGTATCGCGAAGGATGGTTTCGTTCAGGCCTTCACCCTTTAGGGCGATCAAGCAAACGGGGAGGCTGGAGGCATCGAACTTCAAGACGACGGGGGGCAACGTGCCGGGTGGAAGCCGCCTGAGGTTGGCCATCGCGAGATTCGAGATGTTGGTGACGGCAGAGTCGGCATCGGTACCCGGCTGGAAGTAGATCTTGATCAGACTGACGCCGGGGAGGGAGCGGGATTCGATGTGCTCGATATTGCTGGCCAGGGTAAAGAAGCGCTCGAAGCGGCCGGTGATGTCGGCTTCGATCTGCTCGGGCGGCATACCGGAGAAGAACGTGGCGACGACCACGACAGGGATATTGATGGCCGGGAAGAGGTCTACGGGCATGCGTGCGACGGCAGTGATGCCGACGACGGCGATGATCAGGCAGACGACCACGATGAGGTACGGGCGGCGGATGGAGAAACCGGGCATCAGTGGCTCTCGGGGGCGCCCGGCGCGTCGACAACCTTGGGGGTCACCTGCATGTCGGCTTTTAAGCGACTGCGGTTGCCGACCACGACCAGGTCCCCCTCCTGGAGTCCGGAGAGGATCTCGACCATGTTCGGAGTTTCGATGCCGGTCTGAACACGGCGGTCCTGGAGGCGGCCCGCGCTGACGACCATAACGGTCGCCGTGCCATCGCTACCGCTGAGGGCCTGCACGGGCGCGGCGAGCGCGTTGTCGCGCCGATCGAGGCGCAGAGTCGCGTACCCGTACATGCCGGGGCGGATGGTGCGGCCGGGATTGGGCACATCCACTTCGGTGAGCATTGTTCGGGTGGAGGTGTCGAGGCGTCCGCTGGTTCGGGAAACTTTTCCTTGAAACACGCGGCTCAGCGAATCGATGCGGATCTCCACAGGGGAGCCGACCCGGATACGGGGAACGACGGACTCAGGGATGGGCAGAACCAGTCTGAGGCGATCGACGTGGGAGATCCGGACGACGGGCAGAGCCTGGGTATGGGATGAAGTGCCGGCCTGCACGAGGGCACCCGGATCACCGCGTCTTTCGGTGATGATGCCGGAGAAGGGCGCCCGCAATTGCAGGTAGGAGGCCATGGCGTCGGTTCGCGCTTTGCCCGCGCTACTGACGCCGATTTGCTGTTGGGCGGAATCGAGACCGGCCTGGGCGACGGCGAGTTGCGCTTGGGCTTCGCTGAGGCGGGCGGCGGCGTCATCGATTTCCTGCTGTGCGATCAGGTTGGGGCGCGACTTGACGACGGCAGCGAGCCGGTCGTAGGACAGTTTTCGGATCTTCAGGTTCGCCTCGGCTCTCTGGACTTCGCCGCGGGCGCGCTCGACATCCAAGGTCGTCCGCTTCAGAACCGCGGCCGCGTGCACCTGATCCTGGGCCATTTCGGGGACCTCGAGTACGGCGATCAATTCGCCGGAGCGCACGCTATCGCCGACATCGACATGCATTGATTTGAGGTAACCGGAGACTTTGGCGTGCAGGTCGATTTCCTGCCAGGGACGGAACTCGGCCGCGAGTTCCAGCTCACGTGCCAGATCCTGCCTGACGACACGGGCGACGGCCACGGGAGTAGAGGTGTTGCCGGACTGGGGCCCGGGTTGGGAGGGCGCGCCCCTGGTGCTCGAACAGCCGGCCGCCCATACCAGGCCGGCAAGACATGCGCCAAGACCGAGCAGCTTCATCGCGGACACTTGTTGGCTGTGGCAGTAGTGATGGCTCACGTGCGGGCCTCCCCCTCGAAAGTATGCGGGGCCACGTGGACGCGGGACATCCCATAGCCACCGGAGTTCGGCGGCCAAAACAGGCGAGCTTGGCCGGATATGCCAGGGTGTGTTGGACCGGGCAATAATCGGAGGAGGCAATGCGACAACGCTCCTGGCCGGTGTTTCTGCTCGGGATGGGCTCGATGCTGCTGCTCATCTTCCTGCCCGGCATTGCGGCGTTGCGGCAATCGGCCCAGCTGTACGAAGAAATTCGAGCGATCCAGAACGATCATGAGAGAACGCAGGACGCGCTGTTCGCGATCGAGCGTTCTGTCCCGCGGCTCAGTGTGGTCATTCGCGATTTTCTTCTCGACAACTCCGCCGAAACGGGCTCCATGTACCGGCGGCAGTTCGCCGAGCTGCGGAGCTCGATCGAGAAGCAGATGAACTCCCTGCCGCTGCTCGATGCCCAGCCGGGTGCGGCGGATCGCCTGCGATCTCAGCTGGACGAGTACTTCCGCACTATCGCTCCAGTGTTCGACTGGTCACCGGAGCAGCGTACTCAAGGCGCGACCTATTTCCTGCGGGAGCAGCAGCGGCCGCGGCGCGAGGGCATCCTTGCCATCACCGATGAGATCTCGCGGCTGAACCGCCAAAGCTATCGGCGCCGGTATGAGGAGATCGATTCGAGTCAGGACCGTTACCGCCGTCAACTGCATTTTGCGATTGCCATGGCGTTTTTGCTGGGCGTGGCGGTGGCGCTGGCCACGATTCGGAGGATCTGGTCTCTGGAGACCCGGGCGGAAGAGCAGCAGCGGGCCACGATGCGGGCCGAGGGGGAGTTGCGCAGCCTGTCCGGCCAGCTGATGCGGGCACAGGAAGATGAGCGCCGCGCGATTTCGCGTGAGTTGCATGACGAAGTCGGACAGATGCTGACCGGACTGCGGATGGAACTGGGGGCTTTGGACAAGCTGCGATCGGAACCGGCCGAGAAATTCAGGCTGCACCTGGAAGAAGCCAAGACGATCGCCGAGCAGGTGATGCGAACCGTACGGAGTATCGCCACGGGTCTTCGGCCATCGGTTCTCGATCTGGGGCTCGAGGCCGCGCTCAACTGGCAGGCCCGGCATTTTTCCCAGCGCACGGGCGTTCCGTCGTCGGTCCAGATCGACGCGGATCTCCCGGCTTTGCCGGAGACGTATCTGACGTCGATGTACCGTATTGTGCAAGAGGCGCTCACAAACACGGCCCGTCATTCATCGGCGACGAAGGTCGATATCCGGGTGAGGAAGGAGGACTCCGCCCTGGTCCTGCAGGTTGTAGACGACGGCACAGGGCTTTCCTACGACTGGAAGAACAGGCGCGGGCTGGGCCTGATCGGGATGGAGGAACGCGCGAGGGAGGCGGGAGGCACGATGAGCGTTCACAATGGCGCGGGGCTCACGATCGACGTCCGCCTGCCGATTCCCGCGGGGGAGTCACAGGTTTGAGGCGAACGACGGTTCTCGTTGCGGACGACCATGGGGTTGTACGGAAGGGATTGCTGTTTCTTTTGGCTACGGATGCCTCGATCGAAGTGGTTGGTGAGGCGTGCGACGGCCGGCAAGCTGTTGCCGAAGCTGAGCGTCTCAATCCGGACATCGCGATACTGGATATTGCCATGCCCCTGCTGAGCGGCATAGACGCGGCGGCTCAGATCACGCGCCGGAATCCGAGGACGGGCGTGATTATGCTCAGTATGTACTCTGACGAGGAGTTCATCATCCGGGCACTCTCGGCCGGCGCGAAGGGGTACCTGCTGAAAGACTCGGCGGACCCTGATCTGGTTAGAGCCGTTCGGACCGTGGCGGATGGCCGGCCGTTTTTTAGTCCGGCGGTGGCACAGACTTTGCTGGACGACTACATGCGCCTCCTTCAGCAGTCCGGGCTTCAGGATTCCTATGATCTCCTTACGGACAGGGAGAAGGAGGTCCTTCAGCTTCTCGCGGCCGGCAAGACGAACAAGGAAGCAGCGGCGGTGTTGAACCTGGGCGTTTCCACGGTGGAGACGCATCGCACCAACCTGATGCAGAAGCTGAATCTTCACAACACGGCGGAGATCGTCCTTTACGCCGTGCGGAAGCGCCTTATACCGTAGCCCTCGGTTCGCCCTCCCCGGTTTCTCCTTGCCATCTCCCCCCTAGAGGGGAGTCTTGATTGGTGGCCGGTGTTGTCGGACCGTTGGGGGGCGGGGCGGGTGGTAACATTACAGATTGATAACATTATCGTTACGGCTTGGTTTCATAGCTCTTTTTGCAGGAAGTCTTGCGGGGGCGCAAACGTTCGACCACAACCCGATGTTGTGGACATCCTTCAACATGGACAAACCGGTGTGGGGGCGCTGGGGAGTTCACTTCGACACACAGTGGCGACGCGACAATGTTGGTTTTCACTGGCAGCAGTATCAGCTTCGGCCCGGGATTAACTACAGAATTTCAGACAATGTTTTGCTGACCATCGGGTATGTTTTTACGCGGACGTACCCGTATGGGGATTACCCGGTAGCGCGCGCGATTCCGGAGCATCGCCCTTACGAACAGCTCTTAGTGCGGCACCGGGTACGCGGGATGCGGGTGTCGCACCGGTTCCGCCTGGAGCAGCGGTTCATCCGCTATCCCACGGAGGCTGACGCCGGCATCACCTACCAGAACCGGTTTCGCTACCTGGCGAGAGCAGAGTTCCCGGTGGGGAAGAGCGGGGAGTGGTACGTGCCGGTGTTTAACGAGACGCTGATCGGTTTCAGGCCGAACTATGGGGCGCGGCCCTGGGACCAGAACCGCCTGTTTGTCGGGATCGGGCGGCTCACGGAGCGGTTTGCGGTGGACATCGGGTACATGAAGCAGCTCCTCGGGCAGCGCAACGGGCGCATTTACGAGGTAAACCACACGATTATGGTCAGCACGACGCTGCGCTAGCGTCAGTCGTGGCGGAGGGTATCCGCGGGGTTTATGGTGGTGGCGCGGCTGTTGGGGCGAGGAGCGACGCTTACGCTCCTGATCGGCGCGACGTTGCGGTGAGCGGCGGCGTTTATAGAACAGCGCCGGCGAGGGTTGATTCGAGGATGCGCTCCTCTTCGTCGTCGAGGGCCGGGAACAGGTCGAGGCCGGTGCGGGCTTCGATCTCGTCGACGGTGGTGAGGAAGTGGGGGAGGGGGGTTTTGAGCGCAGGGGCATTGGGGACGATCGCGGCGTACATTCTGCGTTGGCCATTCTGCAGGACCAGGACGGCCTTGAAGCAATGGCTGGGGACGGCGACCGCGTTGTCGCCGATCGTTTGTGTTTCACCTTCGAAGATGGGGCCGGAGAAGACGTAGACGGCGTCGGCGTGAGCGGCGAGGGAGCGGACGGCGGCTTCAAGGCGGGCCCATGCGCCGGCGTTGACTGACTGGTTCTGGGGGACGGCGTTGGAGAGGAGGAAGGTGGCGCGGATCGCATCCGGGGACCAGGCGAAGTCCGCGGCGGGGGCGAGGTGGCCGCGGGAGAAGCCGCTGTGGCGGTAGTCGGAGTCGGCGGCGGCGGGGAGGGCGAGTTGGGGGTCGGGGCGGAAGCGGGAGGGGCGGGGGTTGGTGGGGTGGTTGAGGTGAGTGGGGAGGAGTTCGTAGGCGACCCAGCGGGAGACTTTGAGGGCGGGGTCGTGGCAGAGGAGGAAGAAGGCGTGGTCGGCGAG
>JANRJO010000092.1:0-29647 GCA_033763935.1 Bryobacteraceae bacterium | reverse complement strand
CGCGGTCGGAAGCTCACCGCCGTACCACAGCTCTTCTTGACGCTCCCGGCTCTTTCGCGTCCCCATCGCCATGCATCGATTCTACTTCCAAACATTTCTGGCAACAATTGTCTTGGCGACTTTAGACACGGGCTGCTAGCGCATCGAGTCGACATCCGCGTCGTTGCGGCAACCAACCAAGATCTCGAGACGATGGTCGAGAGGCGCCACTTCCGAGCCGATCTCTTCTACCGGCTCAGCGTGTTTCCCATTCTGCTGCCGCCCCTCCGGGCCCGCAAGGAGGACATCCGGGACCTTGCAACGCATTTCGTCCGAAAGTTCTCCGAGCAGCAGAACAAAGTGATCGAAGCGATCCCGGAGGATGTCATGGTGGCTCTCGAAGAGCATGACTGGCCCGGCAACATCCGTGAGTTGCAGAACGTCATCGAGCGCGGCGTTATCCTTACGACCTGCGGAATCCTGAGCAGGCTGACGACGGCGCCCCTAATGACTAGAGCAAGGGCCGGCGCTCCCGCCCGTTCAGCCGTGGAGTTCCCAGTGAAAACGCTGGCCGATGCCGAGCGTGCTCACATAGTCGCCACGCTACGGCGGACAAACGGGGTGATCGGCGGCCCGCGGGGAGCCGCAGCTCAACTGGGACTGCCGCGAACAACGCTCATAGCCAAAATGGCTCGCCTCGGAATCGCAACTGGCCTGCCTCGCAGGCGGTTCAGCAAGGCGGAACAAGAATCGCTGGTTGTGGGCCGGGGTTCAGTGGCAGTCGCGGGATAAGCTCCGCGATGCGGCTTGAGCCCGAAGAACGAAAAGGAGAAAATATGCCAACTCGCAAGACTTCGATCCTTATCGGTCTGGCTGCCATCGTCCTCGGTGTCAGCGCCAGCCTCGTCGCTCAGAATCAAAAGAAGGAACAGAAAATCTTCGAGGGAAGCCTCCCCAATGCCCCTGGGCAAACGCTTACGGCAGAAGTCGTCGATTTTCCACCCGGTTACAAGTCCGAAGTTCACCATCACGCTGGTTCCGTTTTTGCTTACGTCTTGAGAGGCAAGATCCGATCGCAAAACTCGGCAACAGGACCCGCCAGAATCTACTCGCAGGGCGAGACGTTTTTTGAGCCGCCCGGTAGCGATCACCTCGTCACCGAGAACCCGAGTTCGACGGAGCCCGCAAGTCTCCTCGCTATCCACATCGCCGCGCACGGGGCTACTTTGACCCGAACCGGCAGGGCGAAGTAGCGGCGCAGCGGGTCGCCCTATCGATAAAGACAGGAGATTTTACGAATGCGTGCGCTACGGTTGGTTCGTTCGACACCCGAGCCACTGCTCGTCGAGGAGGATCTGCCACGGCCGGAACCGGGGGCAGGCGAAGTTCTGGTGCAAGTTCACGCGGTGGCTGTCACACCCACCGAGGTGCACTGGTACGGGACCTCCCAGACGAGAGACGGGGGGCCCCGGGTTGCGCCGGTGCTGGGCCACGAATTCTCGGGACAGATCGCTGAATGCGGCAAGCACGTTACAGACTTCGCCGTGGGCGACGAAGTCTTCGGTATGAGTAACTGGTTTAGCGAGGGGGCTCTGGCTGAGTATTGCGTCACCACGCCTGATCTCATCGCCCGCAAGCCCGACGCTCTGACGCATGCGGAGGCAGCCACAGTGCCGATCAGCGCGCTGACAGCGTGGCAGGGCTTATTCGACCACGGCATGCTGCAGCCTGGACAACGCGTACTCATCCATGGCGGGGCGGGAGCGGTTGGCCTGTTTGCTGTGCAGTTTGCCCATCTGCACGGCGCGTATGTTGTAACCACTGTGTCGGCCAACCACATTGACTATGCACGTTCGATCGGCGCCGATGAGGCCCTCGACTACCGCGGCGCACCGTTCGAAGAGCGTGTGCGTGACATCGACGTCGTTTTCGATACGGTCGGCCCTGAGGTGATGCGACGTTCGCGGCGCGTGCTGAAATCGGGAGGCCGATGTGTCACCGTCGCCGTGGAGAGCAAGTGGGCATCCGACGAGGATGTTCGGCGTGCGTTCTTCATCTTCAAGCAGAATGGAGCCGAGCTCGAGCAGGTGAGTAATCTATTCGAGGCCGGGCAGCTCCGAGCAGCGCTGGACCGCGTGGTGCCAGTGGCCGCCGCAACGGATGCCTACCGCGGAGCCATTGCCAAGAGCAGGCCGGGGAAGCTGGTCATCTCACCGCTCGAATGGTCGCGTCCCGACATCTCAGCAACGAAGATGGCCCCGTAGCGGCTACTGGCGCTTCCCTCGGCAGAGGCACCAAGGACGCTGCCGATCGAACGCCTGCACCGCTCCTGACTGGCACACGCGCCCTTCGTGAAGACGTGCGAATGGACCGCACGCCCGCAGGCGTCAAACCGGAAAACACGATCGTCCGATGCGAAGCGTCAGCCCGCGAAGATCCGCTATCCAGACGAAAGGGCGTTGCCGTCAGCAGATGCTGTGCACCGGTATCCGGTTGCTCGAGATGTAGTCGAAAAAGCTGCTGGCTATCTGACTGAGGAGACAGGAGGATGGTACGCCCGAGAGGATTCGAACCTCTGACCTCTTGCTCCGGAGGCAAGCGCTCTATCCGGACTGAGCTACGGGCGCACAGTGGACAGGCTTAGTATAGCAACGGGCAATGAGAAATTGAAATTTGCCTATAGCGCAGCGGGGCGGATACAATCGAAGATCCTCTCGAAGAAACGCGCGCCTGGAGTCCGTGGCTGCTCCCTGCGCCTCTTTCGGCAGTTCCCGCTCCGGCCGCGACCATTGTTTATCGAGGATTCATGCCGCTTTCTAACCAGGATCTTATTACCATCATCAACCTGCTCATGGTCGTGCTGATGGTGATTCTCTTCCCCGGCGGCCCGGGCACGCCGCGGCACATTCCGATTCCGTGGAAGCGGCAGCCGGACGCGCTGCCGCCGGTCCGCTAGCTCCGGAAGCCTATTTCTTCTTCGCGGCGGCGGTCTTCTTGCCGGCGGCGGCGGGCTTCGGGTCTGGTTCGGCGAGGAGTTTCTCGACCATGGCCCGCATGTTCGCCTCTTCGTTCACGAAGAACTCGTCGATACCGGAGTACTGCGCGCGGATCTGGCCCTGCTTATCGATGAAGACCAGTTGCGGGACCTTCATGATCTGGATGACGGGGTGTTGCAGGAACTCCTTCACCTGGTCCTGGTTCTCGTTGTAGCCGACGGGGAAGGTCAGGCCGAACTTCTTGACGTAGTCGGAGACGAGCATGTGGGCCATGGGGTTGGTAGCGACACCCACGACCTGAAAGCCCTTCGGTCCCAGGTCCTTGTAGACGCGATTCAGGGTGGCTGAGCAGCGCTGGCAAGCCGGGCAGGTGGTTAGCAGGAACTCCACGGCGACGACTTTGCCTTTGAGGCCGGCCAGTTGGATGCTTTCGCCGTTGATGAGGGGAACGGACATTGATGGGACCGGCCGCGGAATGGTGGCGGCAGCCAGGGAGACAGCGGACAAGAGGGAGGCGAGGATGGCGCTTCTCATTTGGAGCCCTTCTTCTTTGCGGCGGCGGGGGCGGCGGCGGCCGGTTCCTTCAGCAACTCCTCGATGTGCTGGCGCATGTTGCGCTCCTCGTTCATGAAGAACGGCGAGCGTCCGTCGTACTGGGCGCGGATCTGTCCTTTGCGATCGATAAACACGATCTGGGGCATCTGCAGGCCGACCATCATGCTCTGCTGCAGGTACTCGTAGGCCTTTTCGCGCGGAATGATGCCGATGGGGAAGTTGACCCCGAACTGGCGGATGTAATTCGGGAGGTTGGCGCGGGCCGTATCATCGATAGCCGCTCCCAGAGCCTCCAAGCCCTTGGAAGCGTACTCGGTTCTGAGCTTGCCCATGATACGGGACGCTTCCTGGCAGTGGGGGCAGGTGGTCAGCAGGATTTCGAGGACGACGACCTTCCCTTTGAACTGTCCAACGGAGACCTTCTTGCCGTCGAGCGTTTCGATGACGAGGTCGGGAGAAGGGCGAGGCACGACCGCGGCGAGGGAAGGTGCGGCGAGCAAGCACGCGGCGGCGGCGGCGGAAAACAGGAGAGCCCGGGGTTTGCGCACGAAAGTCATTTTATCGTCTTTACTCCTTCGACGGCCTTCACTTGCGTACCGTTCCACTCGACGCGGAAGTCGCCGCCACTACCATGGCCGGCGAAGACGCCGGAGGTGGTTTCCTCGGCCGTAAGCGTCTTCCACTTGCCGGCGAGCACGCGGCGATAGAGGGCGAAGTACTCGCCGGCGGCCGCGGCGGTGTCCCAAGCGGAAACATAGAGCAATGCGGTGGCGCCGTTGCCGCTTTTGTCCTCGAGGACGCGATAGCGGCCGCCGCGCCAGAGCGGGGCGAGGCGGGCGGCTTCGGCGTCACCCACGTACTGCTTGAGAAGGATGGCGTGGTCGAGTTCGCCGACGGTGCCGGCGGACAGTTCGCGCCATCCGTCGCCGGGCGCGGGCGGCAGTTCAGGATTGGAGGGTTCGCGCCGTTCCAGATAGAGTTCGGGGTGGAGCACCTGCTGGGTGGTAGCGGGAGGGCGGCGGAAGACTTCGGCGAAGCCGGGCTGGCCGAGCTTGAGGAAGACGGCGTGCTGGAAAGCGGTTCCGCGGGTGTAGGGAAACAGGAGCGTCTCGCGGAGGTAGAGCGGGGCTTTCGAAAAGACGGGGAACTCGCTGCCGCTGAGGTTGGCGTTGGTGAGGGCTTCGAGTACGGCGGGCGAGTCCTGGAGCGATCCGCCGGCTTTACGAGCGGTGTACTCGGCCATGAGCCAGGAGGCCTGGCCTTCCATGACGGCCATCCGCGCGGTGGCGCCGTCGTCGCTTTTGCCGCCGGCCTCAATGAACTTCTCGAGGCGGAAGTGCTGGTCGGCGAGGGCGTGCGCGAGTTCGTGGATGAGGGCGCTGTCCTGCATCCAGCCGGAGGTGTGTTCGAGGAGGAAGAGCCGGCGCTTGCGGAAGTCGTAGAAGGCGGCAGCCTGTTCGGTGAGCAGTTCGACGGTGGCGGACTTGAGGTCGAACTCTGGCGGCAGGAAGCCGAAGCGTTTGAGGGTGAGCTCTTCGGCGCGGATCTCTTCGGGCTTGACGGACTCGCGGATGCGGTCTTCGAGATAGAGCTTGAGGCGATCGCGGGTCATCATGTCGGCGGGGACCTTGCGCTTGACGGCGAGGCCGGTGATTTTCGAGAGGTCGGCGAGGATGGTATCGACGGCGGCGAAGCGCTCGTTGGCGGCAGCTACCGGGACGAGGAGGGCGGCGGCTGCGAAAGTTGAAAGACGGCGGTAGCACACAGGCACAGAGCCCCTCCCAGGAACACGGTCCATCGCGGGCCGATGTGTTCAGCCAGCGCGCCCGCGGCAAGACTGCCGAGCGGCAGGAAACCTATCACCATCATCGAATAGAGGGCCATGACTCGTCCACGGTAGGCGTCGGGGACGATGGTCTGGATGAGGGTATTGGCGGAGGCATTCTGGCGGAAGACGCCGAAGCCGATGAGAGGCATCATGGCGAGCAGGATCCAGTAGGACGGGGACCAGGCGAAGGCGACGAGGGCGGCGCCCATGAGCAGGCTGCTCGAGACGATGACGCGGGGGAGTCCTTCGACGCCGCGGCGGCGGGCAAGGCTCAAGACGCCGGCGACGGCGCCGATGCCGAGGGCGCCCGTGAGAAGGCCGTAACCGATGGAGCCGCGGTGAAAGATGCCGTCGGCAAAGAAGGGGGCGAGGGCGATGCCGGGGGCGCCCGAGAGGTTGACGGCGCCGCTCATGGCGAGCAGGCGGCGAATGGCTCCGGTACGGTGCGCGTAGCGAAATCCTTCAAGGAGGCGGCTGCCCGCGGGGCCTTCAACGGCCGAGCGAGGGGAGGAGGGCAGCCGCATGGCGGCGAGGCAAAACAGGACGACGGAGAAGCTGACGCCGTTCAGGAAGAAGCACCAACCCTCGCCCACGGCGGCGACGAGGAGGCCGGCGAGCGAGGGGCCACCGACGCGAGCGAGGTTGAAGGCGGCGGAGTTGAGGGAGATGGCGTTGAGGAGGTCGTCGCGGCCGACGAGTTCGACGAAGAGGGACTGGCGACCGGGGATGTCGAAGGCATTGATGACGCCGAGCAGGGCGGCGAGGGTCATCACCTGCCACAGGGCGATGCCGCCGGCGAGGGTGACGGCGGCGAAGAGGAGCGCCTGGCACATGGCGAGCGACTGGGTGACGATAACGATGGTGCGGCGGGGCCAGCGGTCCGCCGCGAGGCCTCCGAGGGGGGAGAGAAGGAGCACGGGGATGTGGGTGAAGAACCAGGTGAGGCCCAGCAGAAATTCGGAGTTTGTGAGGCGGTAGACGAGCCAGCTTTGGGCGACACTCTGGACCCACGTGCCGGATTGAGAGACGACGATACCGATGGCGTAGAGGCGGAAGTTGCGGTAACGGAGTGCGCGAAAGGCGTCCTGCCAGCGGGACGCGACGGCGGGGGGTTCGGTGGCCACCTGTTTCAGGATACGGCGCTGGCGATTGGAATGGAGGCGCGGCGGCTATTCCCGCGCGCAGACGACGCGCTGGTTCATTGGCGCGGCTCCAGGACCGGCCGTCCCATTCGCAGGTGTCGTCGTAGGTTACGCACGTTCTGCCGTCGAAGGATGGCCGCCGAACAGGACGGTGCGGCGGCGGGTGGGTTCATAGGCCATGGCGTGGGAAGCGCGGGGGCGGGGGCGATGCCGCCGGCTTCGCGCTATTGCATGCCGTCCGAGGCCGCGAAACAGCACGGTTACCTGATTGTCGCTGTTGAACGCCATACGGTGGCGCTAACGGGGTGCGGGTAGCGGGCGTGTCGGTGAGAGATGCCGCCACCCATTGTCGTCCACGGCCCAGGTCTGGTTGTGCACCCGGCTCTGGCCTCCGAAGGCGGCGAAGAGGATGCTGAGGCGGCGCGCGGCCTGATAGACGAGGCCGTTGTGTCCACCGCCACCGGTGGCGCTGAGGAGTCTACCTTCGACCACCGCGCGCCGTCCCATTCCCACGTATGTCGGTCCGGCGTGCGGCGTGCTGGTCGGGCGGGGAGGTCTGGATGACGGCGACTTCGATGGGGAGGGCGCCGTTTTCGAAGAGCTCTTCGATTTCGCTGAGGAAGACGGGCACGTAGTCGGCGCGTCCTTGCTGGACCGCGCTGCGCACGTTGCCGCCCAAGAAGAGGCCGTTGTGGCGGAAGACGCCTTCGTATCTCGGGCGGGTGTATTCCGCGGGGCCGAAGGTGAGCATGTGTCAAAGTTCCACATTGCGGAGTCCGGGTGCTCGGCGAAGGAGGGCTTCGATGATGGGCGTAGGGGCGCCGGAGCCGGGGTGGATCCAGACACGGTGGCCGGAGCGGACGAGTTGGACGGCGTTATCGGCGGTGGTAAGTCGTTGATGGTATTGGTCGAACCAGGGCATGGTGTGGTTCCTGTCAGCAGAGCCCTACTTTGCGGTGGTGCTCATCTTCACAGCCATTATAAATCAGAGTATAAGGTCTGTAAATAGGCAGAGTAAAGGGGCGTGTGATTGGCTTTCTTGGCGCTGGGGCGAGGGGGTGGTGGCTTTGTTACGTGGCGTATTCGATTGCCGGTGTTAGAATCGGCGGCTTAGGGGAACCGGCATATGTCACGGAACGGGGACGACTCCGATGTATTGGAAGGGTGGAAGACGATTGCCGAGTATTTCGGCAAGACGCCGCGGGCGGTCCAGCGGTGGGAGGGCGAGTATGAGATGCCGGTGCATCGGGAGCTTCGGCGGGTATACGCGAGGCGGTCGGAGTTAGAGGAGTGGCGGAAGGGGCTACAGCGGTTGCCGGAAGAGGAGGCGGCGCAGCAGCAGCCGCCGGCGGCGACGGATCGCAAGGTGGTGGGGGGACGGCCAAGGTGGGTTCTTGGTGTCGCGGTGGTGGCGGTTCTGGGGCTTCTGGCGCTGATGGGTTACCGGTGGGTGAACATTCCGACGCCGCGGCCGCGGGTGGCGGAGCCGGTGCGGTATTTGTGGCGGGCTTCGGCGGAGGGTGGATCGGTAAGGACGATTGCTTTGCCTGGGCAGCCGAGGGCGGGGGCGGTTCATCCGACGCGGAACATTGTTTACTTTGCCTTGGAGAGCCGGACCGGGGTGGCTCGGGTGGACCTTAGCAGCGGCCTGGTGACGGTGCTGGAGACGCCGATGACTGTGAAGTCACTTGCTATCCGTGGCGATCGTGTCTATGCGGGTGGGTTTTCGGGTGGGATTGCGGTGGTGGATGGGGACAAGACGGTGGAGGTGATTCCGACCGATGGGCCGGTAGCGCGGGTAGCGGTTACTCCGGATGAGCGGTACTTATTCGCGGCGCTGCTGCACCGGGGGGCGCACAGGCTGGACTTACAACGGCGGGAGTGGCTGCGACTGACGCAGGTGGGATGTCCGGCATCCGTGGGGCTGGATGGGGCGGGCCAGCGAGTGGTGGTGAGTTACCAGTGCGGCGGGCCGAAAGGGTGGCCGGGGCATGATTCGGCGGAGGTGTTTGACGTCGCTTCGGGTAAGAGCATACGGCTGATTCACGGGCTGCCGATGGTGGGAGGCGCGCACCAATTTACTCCTGACGGGCGGTTCATCTGGCTGGAGGGACAGGATGCGTGCACGGCGCCGGGGTATGGGCATGAGGGATGTGAGCGGGTCCCGAGTTGGCCGTTTCATATCTATGACTGGGAGAAGGGGCAGGTGGTGCGGTCGTTGTTTCTGCCGATGGAGCAGTTGGGATCGCCGCATTTTGTTGGGGAGGGCGGTCGGGCGTGGTGGACTTCGACTTACCCGGGCGTAATGGACGTGGGGCAGCAGAAGTTTGTGGAGCGCTGGGCGGCCCAGGGGAAGGACTGGTTGGGCGGGGGTGTGACCGCCGACGGCCGGTACGCGTATTTAACGCGGGGGGCGCCGGCTGCGGTGGAGGTATACGAAGCGCAGCCGGCAGAGTGCGATGCGCCACGGGACGGTCTGCTGCACTGGTTCGCGGCGGACGGGACCGAGCACGATGCGCTCTCTGACTCGCGGTTCGAGCCGGCGGAGGCGCTGCGGTATGCGCCGGGGTTTGTGGGGCAGGCGCTAGCGGTGGACGGGGCGGCGCGGAAGGCGCGATTGCGGTGGGTGTCGGAGTGGGCGTTCGGGGCGGACCTGAGCACGATGAGCCTCTGGGTGAAGCCGGAGCGAGCGGGACCGCTGCTGACGATGCTGCGCGCGGTGGATGACGCAGAGACGAACTTTCAGTGGTGGCTGGACCTGGACGAGGAGTTCCGGCCGGTATTTGCGGTGGGGGACATGAAGCGGGCGGAACTGGTGAAGGGGTCAACGCGGATGTATCCGGGGCAGTGGTGGCATCTGGTGGTGGTGCATCGCGGGGATGCGTTGGAGTTGTATGTGAACGGGGAGTTGGCGGGAGAGCGCCGGACCGCAGTACGGGCCCCGCGCGGAGGTCTGGCGGCGATGCAGGTCGGGTGGCGGCGTGTGAACAAGGACTCGTTCGCCGGGTTGTTGGACGAGCTGGGGTTCTGGGGGCGGGCATGGAGTTCGGCCGAGGTGCGGGACCACTACACGCGCACGATTTCCGCCCCGTGCCGGCCCTAGCGCCTGGGTTAGTTGGCGCGGGTCCAGGAGTGACCGTCCCATTCCCAAGTGTCGTCGTAGGTGACGCCGGTTCGGCCGTCGAAGGAGTGGCCGCCGTAGAGGACGGTGCGGCGGCGAGTGGGGTCGTAGGCCATGACGTGGGAAGCGCGGGGGGCGGGGGCGATGCCGCCGGCGGGCTGGGCTTCGCGCCATTGCTTGCCGTCCCAGAGCCAGGTGTCGCCGGCTTCGGCGGGGGCCTGGCGTGTGAGGAGGCCGCCGAACAGCACGATTACCTCCTTGTCGCTGTCGAAAGCCATGCGGTGGCGGTAACGGGGCGAGGGTAGCGGACCTTGCGGTGAGAGCTGCCGCCACTCTTTGCCGTCCCAGGCCCAGGTCTGATTGTGCACGCGGCTCTGGCCCCCGAAACCGGCGAAGAGGATGGTCAGGCGGCGGGCGGCGTCATAGACGAGGCCGTTGTGTCCACCGCCACCGCTGGCGCCCGTGGAGGCCACCTTCGACCACCGGGCGCCGTCCCATTCCCAGGTGTGCGGGTCGGGCGAGTCACCTTCTTTCAGGCCTCCGAACAGGACGACGCGTCCGCGGGCGGAGTCGAAGGCCATGGCGTGGTGGTCGCGGGGGCCGGGATGAGGGCCGAGGACTTTCGACTCTGCCCAACGCTTGCCGTCCCATTCCCAGGTATCCTCAAGGCGGCCCTGGCGAGGCTTGACGGCCGCGCCGCCGTAGAGGACGAGGCGGCGGCGGGCGCTGTCGTAGGCAGCACCGCTGAGTTCGCGGGCGACGGGGCCGGCGCCGGCCGGAATCTGCGTCCATCGTTTGCCGTCCCAGGCCCAGAGGGTCTCGAGGCCGGTCTGCGGGGACGCCGCGAGCATGACGACCTGGCGGCGGGCGGGGTCGTAGAACATGTGGTTGGGGGCGACCGGCTTGGCCTCCTGAGCGGGCGCGGCCAGGGCGATGACGAGGGCGAGCACGAGTCTCATCGTTTGCTGTACGCGCGAGGCGGCGATTGGTACCGGTTGACGGTGCGACAGGGGCGATTTGTTATGATTTCGGCTTCATGGCCCAATACTCTATCGGCGTCGACCTGGGCGGCACGAATCTGCGTGCGGCGGCGATCAGCCAGGACGGAACCCTGATCGAGAAGATTTCCGGCGCTACGAATTTGTCGGAGGGACGCGATGCGGTGATCGGGGACATCGTGGAATCGATCAACGCGCTGCGGGAGCGACACAAGGAGGACCGGCTGGCGGGGGTGGGGATCGGGGTGCCGGGGTTCATCGAGATCGAGAAGGGTTACATTGTGGGCTCGAACAACCTGCCGGAGTTCGAGAATTTTCCGGTGCGCGACGATATCGAGGAGAAGCTGGGGACGCCGGTGATTCTGGAGAACGACGCGAACGCGGCGGCGCTCGGGGAGAAGTGGATGGGGACGGGGCAGGACGTTGACTCGCTGGTGCTGCTGACGCTGGGGACGGGGATCGGCGGGGGCATTATTCACAAGGGGCGGATTGTCCACGGGTGTGTGGGGATGGCGGGGGAACTGGGGCACGTGACCGTTTATCCGAACGGGAATCCGTGCGGCTGCGGGAACTTCGGATGCCTGGAGAAGCACGCTTCGGCGTCCTACATCGCATCCATGGGGAAGCTGCTGGGGTTCGGCGAGGACTGCACGTCCGAGCAGGTGTTTCAGGAAGCGCAGGCAGGCAACGAGCGGGCGAAGATGATTTTCGAGAGCATGGGGCGGGCGCTGGGGATTGCGCTCGGCAACCTGATCAACACGTTCAACTATCCGTTGTATTTACTGAGCGGCGGCCCGCTGCCGGCGTGGGACCATTTCGCACCGGAGATGTTTGAGGAGATCAAGCGCCGCTCGTTTACGTACCGCAATTCCAAGACGCGCGTGGAGAAGGCATCGCTGGGGAACCTGGCGGGGCTTTACGGCGCGGCGTACTTGCCGTTCCAGGCGGCGAAGTTATAGTTCATTTGCGAAGGACTCATCCATGTACTGGCTAGGAATCGATACCGGCACCGGCGGCACTCGCGCGCTTCTGATCGACGAGAAAGGGACCGTGCGGCACAGCTTCACGGCGGCGCATGAAGAGATGACGATGGAGCGCCCGCTGTGGGCCGAGCAGCGGCCGGAGAACTGGTGGGACGCGGCGGTGGCCGCGATCCGCGGGGTGCTGCAGGAGAGCAAGGCGAAGGCGGCGGACATCCGGGGCGTCGGGCTCAGCGGGCAGATGCACGGGCTGGTTCTGCTGGACGAGGGCGGGGCGGTGATCCGGCGCTCGCTGATCTGGTGCGATCAACGGAGCCAGGCGCAGTGCGACGCGATCAACCAGGCGGTGGGGAAGGCGAACGTGCTGGCGTTCACGGCGAACCCGGTGCTGACGGGCTTCACACTGCCGAAGCTGATGTGGGTGCGGGACCACGAACCGGCGAACTTCGAGCGGGCGCGGCACATGCTGCTGCCGAAGGATTACATCCGCTACAAGCTGACGGGGGAGTTCGCGAGCGATGTCTCGGATGCGTCGGGGACGGCGCTGTTCGACGTGGTGATGCGGCGGTGGTCGAGCGAGATGATCGAGAGGCTGAAGCTCGACAAGGCGATTCTGCCGAAGGTGTATGAGAGCTCGGACGTGACGGGGACGGTGACGGCGGAGGTGGCGGCGTTGACCGGGCTGAAGGAAGGGACGCCGGTGGTGGGGGGTGGCGGCGACCAGGCATCGAGCGCAGTGGGGAACGGGATCGTGGAGGCGGGCGTGGTGTCGTGCACGCTCGGGACGTCGGGTGTGGTGTTCGCGTCGATGGACCAAGCACACTACGACGCAGCGGGGCGGGTGCACACGTTCTGTCACGCGGTGAAGGGCAAGTGGCACGTGATGGGCGTGACGCAGGGGGCGGGCTTAAGCCTGCAGTGGTTCCGGAACCAGATGGCGCCGGAGATGGATTACGACGCGTTGACGGCGGAGGCGGCCCGAGCACCATTGGGTGCGCAGGGGCTGTTCTGGCTGCCTTACCTGATGGGTGAGCGGACGCCGCATTTGGACGCGACGGCACGCGGCGGGTGGATCGGGCTGACGGCGAAGCACCAGCGGAGCGACCTGATTCGGGCGGTGTTGGAGGGCGTTTGTTATTCCCTGCGCGACTGCCTGGACGTCATCGATGAGATGGGGGTGCCGGTGGAGCGGGTGCGGCTGTCGGGCGGCGGGGCGAAGAGCGGGTTCTGGCGGCAGATGTTCGCGGATGTGTTCAAGCGGCGGGTGGCGACGCTGGAATCGCAGGAGGGTTCGGCGTATGGGGCGGCGCTGCTGGCCGCGGTGGGGACGGGAGCATACGGGTCGGTTCCGGAGGCGGCGAAGGCGGTGATCCGGGAGACGGCGAGCGTGGATCCGCGGAATCACGAGGCGGGGCTGTACCAGCGCGGGCACGAAGTCTACAAGGCGATGTATCCGCAGTTGCGGCCTGTTTACGGGTTGATCCGAGGGTTGGCGTAGCGGTCAGGATCAGCGCGTAGAGCGGGTCGGGTTCCTGGTGCTCGAGCAGGCGCCCCAGAGTGTCCGAATCGGCAAATGACGAGTCGTTCGACGAATAGCACGGTGAACGGCTTCGGCATCGGCCGACGCAGATTGAGTCAACAACCGCGCAGGCTGCGGCAACGCGTTGCGGATCAACGATTCCTCTCGACAAATCGGTAGCCACTGCTGTGGCCCGTAACATGCTCCTGCCCTAAAGCAAGAGGTAATGCAGGATGCCATGCTTTTGGCTCCGGCCGAGTCGGCAATAAAGCACCCATTACGAAATGCGGGTCTTCGGAGTGTGCGCCTAGCTGACGCCGGTTCGGCACTGTCATCAGCGTTCTGGGCGTGTAAGTGACGCGGCATCCGAAGTGAGAGGAGAGTCGTGAAACAGTCGAAGTGGGAAACGTTTTTGGGCTTAGGCGTGTTCGTCCTGTGGGCGGCGCCGAACGCTCATGCACAATTGCGGACCGACCTGATTCGTGCGGAGCGATCGGATAAGGCGGCGAAGCTCACGCCCTGGGCCCCGGATAAGGCGGAACGGTTCATCGTGAAGGTGGAGCACAGCCTGCCGTACCAGCTCCTTACCGGCGACGCCCACGGCCTGAGCATGTCGTTCGGCAACATGGTGCCGGGCTCAGGGTTCGCCATTGGGCCAAAGTATACGAGGCCAATGCACGACGGCAGGATCGTCCTCGAGTTAGACGCGCGCGCTTCAGCGAACGAGTCGTATCTCGGGGGGCTGAAGTTGTCAGCACCCCGTGTTTTTAGCGATCGAATCTTCCTGACCTTCAGCACGCAGCACCGCAACATCTCCGAAATGCCGTACTATGGCGCTGGTCCGAACTCGGACAAGAACGGGCGCAGCAACTATCGTCTGGAAGACACCAACATTGAAGTACGCCCCGGTGTCCGTATCTTCAAGGGGCTGAGCGCCGGCGCCATTGGGTCATACCTCGCCGTCAACACCGGGTCTGGACACTCGACAAGATTCATCTCGACAGAGCAACAGTTTGGTCCGGCTGCTACTCCCGGCGTCGACAGGCAAACAAACTTCTGGCGCGGCGGTGGCTTCGTCGAATATGACTGGCGCGATCAGCCCTTGTACCCGACCAGTGGCGGCAAGTATTCGGCGCGGTACGTCCGTTACCTTGATCGACATGAGGGCGCTTACAGCTTTATGCGACTGGATCTGGACGCCTCGCAGTATATCCCGCTATTCAATGGGACTCGCGTTATCGCCCTGCACGGATCGTCATCTCTGACTACAGCCGGCGACGGGCAGGTAGTTCCCTTCTACGTTCAGCCTGCACTCGGCGGTTCGAACACACTGCGCGGCTATCGCTTCAATCGCTTCTATGGCGATAACTCGGTCATGGTAAACGCCGAGTACCGCTGGTTCTGTTCGCCGATCGTCGATATGGCGGTATTTGCCGATGCGGGAAAGGTATTTGAGCGCTGGGAGGAGTGGAACCTGCACGATCTCGAAAGCAACGTCGGTTTTAGCGTGCGCTTCAAGGGAAGGACAGGAGGACCGGCGTTTAGTGTGGATACGGGCTTCAGCCACGAAGGATTTCAAATATGGTTTCGGGTAAACACAAACTAAGTATGCGCAACGCACTTTCGGTTGCAGCCCTCGCGGCCGTGGGAACCCTGGCTCAACACGGATTCGCCGAGACTCATGCCAAGAAGTTTTATGCCGACGACCCGTTGTTGCAGGAACCGGCGCCGCTGCCTGCAAAGGGAGTCGCGATCCGAAAAGTCGACCACGTTTACGACTTCCTGGAAAATTCCTATGTTACTCCCCGGCGCGAAGGGAAGCTCGCAAAGCATTCGCCGAAACGTGCACTCGATGTGAATACGCTCGGAGAGCTTCCCGACAGCTCCTGGTACACAAACCGGCACGCATCGCGTCGCATGTCCATCGCCGACCTTCAGCGCGGACCCGGTAACGGCACGCCGCCCGATGCGAACGGCAGCTGGCGCATTACTGCCGCCAAGAGCGACGGCATCACCCCGGGATTTGTCATCGAAGATAAGCGAAACAATCGGTATGTGCTGAAATTCGACCCACCGCAGTATCCGGAGATGTGCTCAGCGGCGGACGTGATAGGCAGCAAACTATTCTACGCCCTTGGCTACAACACGCCGGAGAATTACATCGTTCATTTCCGCCCCGACCACTTGGAGATTACGAAGGGCGTGATTTATAGCGACCCCAACGGCAGGAAAACTCCTCTCACAAGACATATGGTCGATGAACTGCTGAGAACGCAGCCGAAGCTGGCCGACGGCACGTACCGTGCGTTGGCCAGCCGCTGGCTCGACGGCGAGGTAGCGGGGCCATTCGATTATCGGGGCACCAGGAGTGACGATCCGAACGACACCATCCCTCATGAGCACCGTCGGGTGTTGCGCGGCCTGGCTGTTTTCAGCGCCTGGGTGAATCATCATGACACCTCTCAGATCAACACGATGGACACTCTGGTGTCGGAGGATGGCGGCCAGTACTTCAAGCACTACCTGATCGATTTCGGGTCGACCCTCGGTAGTCGCGGCAACACGGCGAAGCATCCATGGATCGGGCACCAGTACACGGTTGTGCACAAAGACACGCTAGCGCGGGCAGCGAGCTTAGGCCTCTTCGTGCGGCGATGGGAGCGGTCCGCCTATCCCAAGCTTAAGGGTGTCGGGCTCTTCGATGCCTGGTCGTTCGAGCCGCTCGAATGGAAACCGGAAGTTCCCAATCCCGCATTTCTGATGATGGATAACGAGGATGCGTTCTGGGCGGCAAAGCAGGTTGCGGCCTTCACGGACGATGAGATCCGGGCGATCGTAGAAACTGGCCGATTCAGTGACCCTCGTGCCGCCGATTGGATCACCGAGTGTCTGATCAAGCGCCGGGACAAGATTGCTGAGGCGTGGTTAGGCAAGGTGCTTGCATTGGACCGGTTTCGTGTCGCCGATGGGAGGCTCGCATTCGACGACCTGAGCGCGAAGTATGGGACTAGGACGACCAGGAGCTATGAGGTCCGTTGGTCGACTTACGACAACAATCATGGTGTTCTGACACCGCTGTCCAACGCCAGCGGGCCCGAGTTGCCTTCGGGGCCGACTGCAACCGAGTACCTGGCAGCAACCATTCAATGCGCAGCCGGTGAAGCGGCAGGCGCCTGTGCCCATCCGGTTACCGTGTACCTGCGGCGCTCCGAAACGGGCTTTCAAGTGGTCGGACTGGACAGATAGTCCATGCAGGACGGCAGCCGATTCGATTTGCGGCTGTAGCGACCTGGAACTGAGAGAGGTTCGCGGCAGTGCAGGCAGGCTGGGCGCGCTTCTTCATGCGAGTGCGGGTCTGGCCATGGGGGTGTCGCGAAGGACCAGGGTGTACAGCGGGTCGAGTTCCTGGTGTTTGAGCAGGATCTGGTGGATGTCGTAGGGGTGCGTGGGGCGGCCGGAGAGCCAGTTCCGGAGGACCTGGAAGACGTGGGCGAGACCGCCGGCGTCGTCGATGTCGATATCGGTGAGCCACTCGTTACCGTTCGTAAAGAACGTGATCTGTAGATTGCCGTAGCTGTCGGGAGTTTTGAAGCTGCCGGTCTCGCGAAAGCCGGGGCGGCCGATGTCGTGCAGTTTGCCGCTGACAGGGAAGAAGAGGCCGGAGGCGACGGCATTCTGAACATCGGTGTTGAGAGACGCCGGGACCTTGGCGAAGAAGCGGTCGCCGCGAATCTCGAAGAGCGACTGCAGCGAGTCGAGGACGGTGGCCTTTTCGCCGAGCAGCGTGCGATGGCACTTGGCAAGGATGTTGAGGAGGCCGGCCTTGGCAATGCTCTCGATGCCGTTAAACAGGCTCTTGCCGTCGGGGAACTTCATGTCGCTCGCGCTGTCGTCGAGCAGTTTTTGGGCGTAGGGGAGCGCGGTGAATTCGGGGAACGAGGGGCGGAGGACTTTGCGCGAATCGACAGGGAAGGTGATGGTGCGATCGGTGAAGCCCTGGTTGCGGATGTTGACGAACCAGCCGACGGGCATGTAGGAGGGCGGGTCGATTTCCATGCGGTAGAGGCCCTGGGGATTGGCGTGGAGGTCGGGGATGACGAAGCGCTTGGATGCGTCGGCGGTGGCGCGCTTGTGATCGGACAGGCTCTGGTGACGAAGGATGACGTCGACCTTCTCGTCGATGGGCTTGCCGTAGACGTCGATCAGTTCGAGGCGGAGTTTGCCGGTGCGTTCCATATGAGGTCTCCTAGACGCGGTTCAGGACGTAGTAGAACGAGAACCTGCCGCGGGCGGGCTCGAGGAAGTCCTGGAGGCCTTGCAGCAGAAGGGCGGTAAGGTCGGGCGTGGACCAGTTGCCGATCATCATGTCGCGATCGATGAGGCGGATCTCGTCCTGGAAGCCGGCGGCGCCGGAGAGCCTGAGGAACTCGTCGGTGAATTCGACTTGCGATTCGCCGGCGGCGAGGCCGAAGCGGTAGCGAGCGCGGAGGGCGCCGGCGGACTCATCGAAGGTCAGGCGGAACAAAACGGGGTTGATCTGGTTGGCGAGGCTCGCGCTGGGATTGGCGAGGAGGATGAGGCGGCCTTCCCAGGTGCCGAGCAGATCGGCGGCGGCGGGGACGCGGGTGCGCGCGTGGCGGAAGATGGCGTGGTGATCGGCGACGGACATCTTCTCGAAGGGGTAGTTGTGGCGCTCCATGACGAAGGTGGCGAACTCCATGCCGTTGGGGAAGTCGCCGAGGTGCATGACGCCGATGGCGCTGTCGTCGTCGATGACTTTGATGGTGTCGTAGACGATGCGGTAGGGATCGTTGGTGTACTTGAGGAGGAGGAGATCGTCGCCCTGCTTAAAGTAGGCGCGGCGGTTGTCGGGGTAGGCGACGGTGGAGATGACAGGCTTGCCGGGGAGCAGTTCGATTTCGTAGTTGACGACGTGGCCGAAGGCCTGGCCGTTTTCGATGCGGTCAATGCGCTTCCAGAAGCTGCCACCGGTGTAGCTACCGGCGACGCGTTCGGACCCGGCGAAGAGGGACGTGCGGATGCGTTCTTCCCAACCGAGGATGGTGTCGCGGGCGAAGGAGCCCTTCCAGAAGGAATCGCGGAAGATGCGTTTGCGGTCGAAGTCGATGCGGACGGCGCCGGTGTTGAGTAGGCTCTCGAGGGGGCGCGTGGGGGTTTCGCGGAGGATGGCCTGGAGCTCCGAGGAGGAGCGGGTGACGAAGTAGTCGGGGATTTCTGCGCCACGCTGGACCGCGGTGCGGACGTCTTCGCGAACGCTGGCGGGCTCGGGCGCGAGGGGGTCGTATTCGCGCTGGAGGAAGCGCCAGGTGAAGGCGAGGAAGCGCATCTGGCCCTGGAGCTGGAGGAGGGGGTCGGGGGTACCGGTGACCTTGAAGGAGCGGAGGAAGTCGGTGAGGTTGCGGACACCGCGGAGGTCTTCAAAGGTCCGGAACTTGAGGTAGGCGGTGCCGAGTTCCTCGAGGGAATCGTGGAATTTCCGGAAGACGTGGCAGTAGAGGGTGGTGAAGTCCTGGAGCGCTTCGCGCATGCCGCGCGGCCCGAGGGCTTCGTCCTTCTGCATGTACTTGCGGCCTTCAAAGACGAAGCGCTGGCCGCCGGTGTTGGTGAACTCGAGGTGGTAGCGCATCTCGGCCTCGGCCGTTTCCTGGTTGATGACGAGGTATTGGAAGCGGCTGGTGCGCTCGTCGACGGTAAAGGTCCCGGTCTGGCCGAGGAAGTCTTCGAAGGAGATCGTTCCGCGGGCGCCGGCCTCGTGCGCGGCGCCTTCGATGAACTCGTTGAGATCGCGGACGGTCATGCGGAGCTTGAAGGAGCAAGTACCGGCACTGTCGGGGCGGCCTTCGCGGGGCACGCGGCGAGCGATTTCAAGATCGCCTTCACGGCCGGGCGCGGTGGTGAGAGCGGCGGGCCAATACCAACCTTCCATCTCCTCGTCGAAGGTCATGCCGAGGCCGGAGGGGAGGTGGACGTTGAGGAACGGGTCGAGCAGGCGATTGGTGGGGGGCTCAGAGAGGTCAGTCTTGGTGAGGGTGTAGTAGAAGCCGAAGCGTTTGGCGGAATCGCCTTCGGTGTGCAGGATGCCGAGGGAGGCTGCGGGGAAGAGCGCGGCGAAGCCGGCGGGGAGATCCATGACGTACTTGCCGGCGAGGAAATCCGGGGTGATCATGCGGATCTCGTCGTGGAAGGGGGTGAAGTCGGTGAGCTGGAAATGGCTGGAGAGGAAGCTGGGGATGACCATGCCTTCGATGAGGCCCATGAGCTGGTAGCGGCTTTCGAGACGGCCATCGGGCTGAAGCTGGAAGGAGAGGTGGGCGGCGCCGGCGAGGTGGTTGGCGTTGGAGACGACGTCCATGCGCCAGACGCCCGCCATGTCCTGTTTGGTGGGAACGGTTCCGGCGGCCCAGAGGAAGCCGTGGTCCATGACGGTCATTTCGTTGAACGTGTAGACGCGCGTCATGGGGAAGGTGAAGAGGCGGAGGCCGTGGGGGAACGAGCCGAGGTAGACGCGGCCGATCAGCAGGTCGTCGCTGATGACTTTGAAGACGTCGTAGTAGCCCTGCCAGGGCGGGTCCGTGTAGCGGAGAAGGATGTACTTGCCGGGGTCGAGGTCGCCCTTCTTCTCGGTGATGGTGACTTCTTCGAGGGTATTGCGAGCGCGGATGTTGCCGTCAGTGTCGCTGGTGAGGCCGGCGTAGGCGGCTCCGGCGCGGAAGAAGCGCTTCTGGAAGCCGGTGAAGATGGCCGACGACATGGCGTTGAGGATGTGGCCCTTGGGGAAGAAGCCTTTCCAGAACTCGTCATTGCGGATGGTGCGGGTGGCGGGATCGAGGGTGCGGACGCCGCTGTTGAGCATGACATCGATGCCGAGGGAGGGGAGCCGCTTGAACATCTTCTCGAGCTGGCCTTCGCGGGCGTGGATGGCCTCGAGGGGATCGGGCGGCTGGACGACGATGGAGGCGGGGGGTGCGGGGTAAGCATCGCCGCCGAGGTCGCGGATCTTGCGTTCGGCGATGTGCTCGGCGAGGGCGGAGATGGTGAGGAAGGGATTGACGCCGAGCGAGGAGGGGATGAGCGCGCCATCGGCGACGAAGAGGCCGTTGTGGACGCTGCCGTCGTTGGAGAAGAGGCGGCCGTATTGATCGACGGCGCCGTGCATGTAGTCTTCGCCGATGGGGCAGCCACCGATGGGATGGGCGGTGATGAGGTGGCGGAGATTGAGGATGGCCCACGCGGGGTTTGAGATGAAGGCCGCACCCTGGGCCTGGGCGTGGCGGCGGAGTTCTTCATTGATGCGGTTGAAGACGACCTGGCGGCCGACGTCGTCCCACTCGATCTGGAGGCGGCCGTCGGGTTCGTGCCAGGGTGCGTCGAAGACCATGTCGCCGCGGGCGTCGTCGTAGCCCATGCAGAGGTAGAGCATGGTGTGGTTAAGGGCGCCGTCGAGGTGATTGGGGGCGAAGGGCGTGAGGTCGCGGTGGACGCGGGTGCGCTCGGCGGGCTCATCGCCGATGTCGGTATCTTCGCCGCGCATGAGGGCGAAGGCGGTCTTGGCGGCGCCGGTGTAGGCGCTGGGGAAGGAGAGATCTTCGATGACGATGCGTTGTTCGACGGGCAGTTTACCGTTGTAGCGGAGGGCGGCGACGATGGTGGGGCCGGGCGGGCAGCCGGCGCCGGGGACTTCGACTTTGCGGCCGAGGCCGAGGGTATTGGTGCGGTGGTCGCCGTTGTAGGCGAGGCCGAAGAAGTCGCCGTTGCCGGAGAAGCCGGAGCCGAGACGCGGGGAGACCTTGAGACCGCGCATCTCCGAGCGCATGAGGATCTCCGTGGAGTTGATGGAGCCGGCGGCGAGGATGACGTTGGCGGCCTCGAGGGTGAAGCGTTCGGAGGAGGTATTGGACTTCTGGTAGCGGCCGTGGACGCGCCAGCCGCCGCCGGAGAGCTTCTCGATCCACTCGACTTTGATCTGAGTGTAAATTTCCGCGCCGCCCTTCTTGGCGAGCGGCAGGTAGTTCATGTAGAGGGTGTTCTTGGAGCCGTAGTTGCAGCCGGTGACGCAATCGCCACAGTCATTGCAGGGGGGCTGAGGATCGCCGAGGGGAGTTTTCTTATCGGGGTCGAAGTTGACGGCGAGGTTGAGGGGCGTGGCGCGGGCGCCAATTTGTTGGGCGCGGCGGTCGAGGGCCTGGACCTTGAGGAGTTGATCGGCGCGGGGGTGTGGGGAGGCGTCGAGGGTGGAGTGGGCGCGCTCGTAGTAGGGGAGGAGGGATTCGTAGTTGAGGGAGCGGGGCCAGCCGGCGAGGGAGAACATCTCGGGGTCGGGGACGATGGCGACGTTGGCGTTGATAAGCGAAGTTCCGCCGAGGCCGGAGCCCTTGATGACGGAGATATCGCGATAGGTGAGGAGTTCGTAGAGGCCGAGCGGATTGCCGGGGCGGCGGTTGTTGGCGATGACCTCGTCGAGGGCATCGGGGAACTTGCCGACGGGCCATTCCTGGCCGCGTTCGAGGATACAAACGGAGGGCTTGGGATTGAGGGGGGCGTTGGCGAGGCGTGCGGCAGTGATGGCGCCGCCGTAGCCCGAGCCGACGACGATGAAGTCATACTGCGCCTTGCGTTGTTTCCAGTCCCCAGAGAGTAAGGCCATTGGGACATTCTTCAGGATGCCGGGGCGGAAAGCAATGGGTATTTGCGGAGGGGGGCGAGCGGGACGGCCGTGAGGACGGGTGTGCAGTCCTCCCCCGCGGCCGCCCGACCGTTACTTCTTTGTCGCGTTCCAGGGGTGTTCGACGACCTGGCCGTCGACGTTGGCGCTCATCTTGCCTTTGATCGACTTGCCGCCGGTGACGTCGCCGGCGAACTCGTAGGTCATGGCGCCGCCGCTTTGGCGTTCGCGCTTGACGGTGAGGGTGATCTTGTCGCCGGAGAGCGCGCCTTTTGCAATCGCGTACTTGGGACCGCCGCCGGCGACGCCCATTTCTCCGGTGATGGCGGAGCCTTCCTGTTTGAGGGTCATCTCCACATTCATGTCGCCCTGCGGGGTGGGCAGGATGAAGGTCCAATCACCGGTTACCGTGTCCTGGGCCAGGCCGAGACCGGCCAGGGCCAGCAGAAGAATCAAAATGCGCATCTGCTAAGAATACGCCTTTCGCTGGACTCTTTTCTCGCCGTCGCGCTTCGGGACGAAGATATCCGGCCATTTGAGGCCGCATTCCTTGACCATGGCGAGCGAGTATTCGAGGCGGCCGATGTCGTGGGGACCGCCGTTGTTGGTGCCGAAGGAGAATTTGACGCCCGCCTGTTTCGCGGCCTTGAGGAATGCGGGGCTCGGGATGCGGTAGCGGTTGTTGATTTCGATGGCGATGTCGTTCTTCTTCGCGGCCTCGATGACCCGAGCCATTCGCGAGGGGGTCCAGAGTTCGTCGTAGCGGGCTGCGATGACGTCGGGAAGGAAGGTCGGGTTGACGTGGATGTCGATTGGCTCATCGCGCAGGACACCTTCGATGCGGTTGACGTAGGTTTCCATGAAGGCCTGGGCGTCATCGATGGCGCCGACTTCGTCCTTGATCCAGATGCGCATGCGCTTGCCGCGATCGTCGCGGAAGGTCATGGCGTCGGTGAAGACGTAATCGAATTTCGCCATGGTCTCCTTGGACAAGAGGGTGGGCCACTCGCGGCCTTCGCCTTGGATTGCCGCGTAGCAGGGTTTGCCCTTGACGGTGGCGAGGAAGTCGAGGGCGCCGGCATCGTTCGAGACGGGGAAGCCGAGGCCGACGTTGAGGGCAAGGCCGTACATGATGTCGTGTTTGCGGGAGAGGGCGAGAGCGTCGTCGAGCGTGAAGCCGCCCTTGAGATGGACGTGGTAATCGACGATGGGGAGGTTGTCTTCGCCGTAACGGAGGATGTCGAGGTAGAGGTCGTCGACCACGGGCTTTTCGGCGGTGAGGGCGAAATCGTCGGCCAGGGGGCGGACGGCGATGTCACGGAACGAGACCTTCGAGTGGGGGTCGTGGCATTGGAGGGCGAAGGTACCTTCGGCCAGGCGGTGGCCGTAGGCGGACTTTGTGACGGGGGGGTCGGCTTCAACATAGTCGACGACGGGCATGTCGTTGCACCAGATCTCGACGCGCTTGCCGCGAACGAGGATGCGAAGGTCGAACCACTCGTTGTCGGGGACGAGGGCTTTGTAGACATTGCGGACGCCGTAGAGGGAGGCGGTCTTTTTGTTCTCGCGGTAGTTCCCTTCCCCGGTGTGCGAGTTATTGACCTGGACTTCGAAGCCCTGGTCGGGCCAGCCCTTTTCGAGGTATCGAGTATGGAAGAAGATGCCGGAGTTGGCGCCGGGGGTCGCGCGGACCTTGGCGCGGAGTTCGAAGTTACGGAAGATGGCGTTCTTTACTGGGCCGGTATAGAAGAGATGAGAGCGGGGACCATCGGCGACGATGGCGCCGTCCAGCACTTTGAAGGACGATGAGCTTTCGTTCGACTTCCAACCATTGAGACTCTTGCCGTCGAAGAGTGGAATCCAATCGGAGGCGGCGCCGCGCTGTGCCAACGCGGGCGCCGCCAACAATGACGCGAGTAATTCGCGCCGTGTCGGCGTGTTCATGCCGACGACTATACACCCACGCGCACTAGGCCGGCTGCTTACGGCTCCAGTCGCGGATGCCTTTGATTTCCTGTTCCGGGATATGGAGGTATTCCAGGAACTCCTGGTGATCTTCCGCCGCCGCTTTTTCGAACTCGGCGTGCCAGCGGTGCATATCGGCCTCCTTGAAACCGGAAGCCTTCATGATGGAAACCCATTTTTCTTTGGTCATGTCTTTTGTCCTCGCTAAGGTTCGTTTATGCCGGAGCAGCTTCAAGATGGCGCCCTGGTGGGAACGCAGCCGCTCAATCTCGAGGCCGATTTCGGCCAGCCGTCGTTCGAGGATTCCGGAGGCCTCGCTTTCGGGCCGGTCGAGCACGGCTCGGATGTGTTCTAACTTCAGGCCGGCGTCGCGGTAGACACAGATCTGCCGGAGACGCTGAATGTCCCGTTCGCCGTAGAGGCGGTAGCCGGCGGCGCTGCGCGAGGTGGCTTTCAGCAGCCCGATGGACTCGTAGTAGAGAACGGCGGTGCGGCTGAGGCCGGCGCCGCGCGCAAGCTGGGTAACGGTAAGCATGCTCTGAAACCAGCGTGGACCCTATAGTTGTAGACAGGTCAAGCGGAAAGTGCAACCGCGATAGGATAGCGGCGATATGGTCAGGCTAACGATCGCATTCGTGGCGGCGGGTATCCTTGCCGCACAGGCGCCTCCGAAGGTACAAGACCGGTTCGAGCCGGCGAGGCTGACGAGGCTCGGCGGGCAGGTGGGCGAGCGATTCGACATCAACCTGGAGAAGCGCCTGCTCCGCGTGAACCAGGAGCGGCTGTTGCGCGGGTTCGAGCAGCGGCCGGGCGAGCAGGACTGGATCGGCGAGCACATCGGCAAGTTTCTGGACGCGGCGGCGAACACGTACGAGCACAAGCCGGACGAGCGGCTGAAGGCGTTGATGGACCGGCTGACGTCGCGGCTGCTGGCGACGCAGGCGGACGACGGCTACCTGGGAACGTACCTGCCGAAGGACTATTGGACGAGCTGGGACGTGTGGGTGCACAAGTACGACCTGATCGGGCTACTGGCGTATCACCGGGTGAGCGGGGACCCGAAGGCGCTGGAGGCGGCGCGGCGGGTGGGCGAGCTGCTGATGAAGACGTTCGGCGAGGGGCCGGGGCAGCGGTCGATTATCAAGGCGAGCACGCATGTGGGGATGGCGGCGACGAGCGTGCTGGAGCCGGTGGTGTATTTGTACAAAGCGACGGGCGACGAACGGCTGCTGCGGTTCGCGGGGTTCCTGGTGAAGTCGTGGGAGGAGCCGGGCGGGCCGAGGGTGTTGACGTCGCTGCTGGAGCACGGGAACGTGCGGAAGACGGCGAACAACAAGGCGTACGAGATGATGTCGTGCCTGGTGGGGCTGCTGGAGCTGTACCGGTACACCGGGGACGCGTCCTATCTGAAGGCCGCGGCGGCGGCGTGGGAGGACATTCGGGCGCGGCGGCGGTTCATTACGGGGACGACGTCCAACCTGGAGCATTTTCAGGAGGACCACGTGCTGCCGGGGCTGGAGAGTTCGAACGTGGGCGAGACGTGCGCGACGGTGACGTGGATGCAGCTGGGGTGGGAGTTGCTGCGGCTGACGGGCGAGGCGAAGTATGCCGAGGAGTTGGAGCGCAGCATCTACAACCATCTGTTGGGGGCGCAGAATCCGGCGAACGGCGACTACTGCTACTTCACGCCGCTGATCGGGCGGAAGCGGCCGTCGCCGGGGATCAACTGTTGCGTGTCGAGCGGGCCGCGAGGCATTTCGCTGATCCCGCAGATGGCGATGGGGAGGCGGGCGGATGCGGTGGCGGTGCTGTTGCTTGCGCCGGCCGAAGGGAAGGTGACGCTGAACGGTACGGAGGTGAACGTCCGCGCGGAGGGGGACTATCGCGCGATGAAGATCCGTGTGGATGCGGGGCGAGCGATGTCGTTTCCGGTGGAGGTGCGGATTCCCGAGTGGGTGACGCGCACGTTGGTACGGGTGAACGGTAAGACGTGGAACGCGAAGCCGGGAGCGATCGCGCGCGTGGAGCGGGAGTGGAAGCCGGGCGACGTGCTGGAGGTGTGGAACACGCTGCGGCCCATGGTTCACGACGGAGGGCCGACCTATGCGGGGTCGTTCGCAGTGCAGTACGGGCCGCAGGTGTACGCGGTGGACCGGGCGGCGAACCCGGAGGTTCCTTACCTGCACTTGGTAGCGGGCGGCCGGAAGCCGGCGGTGCGGCGGGGTGCAGAGGACGGCGTGCTGGTTCTGAAGGCCGAAGTGGCCACGCCGGCGCGGCGGCGGATGGACATCCGGCTGACGCCGTTTAGCGAGGCGTCGGATCTGCGGGTTTGGATTCCGCGGGAGTTGCCGGCGCAACCGGAGGCGCTGCCGGTGACGCTGTTCGGGCGGGAATCGCAGTCGCGCAACGAGAATCAATTGGGCTCGATTGTGGATGGACGCGGGGACACCTCGCGCGCCACGAACGGGCGCGGCGCAGTGCCGCCGGACGGGGATTTCTTTGCCGTAGAACTGCCGCGGGCGGAGAAGATCGCGCGCGTGGTGTTTCGCCAAGGGCCGGTGGGAGAGCGCGGCGGGGCGTTCGCGGGCAAGCCTCGCGTTGAATACCAGGCGGCGGCGGGCGGGGCGTGGACCTCGCTGGGGGACTTGGGAGCGTACGCGGGCAAGGCGGGTGAGGCGTATGAGCTGAAGCTGCCGGAGCCGGTTGCGGCCACGGCGATTCGGGTGATCGGCAGGCCGGCGGGCGCGTCGGTCAGCTGCGCGGAGCTGGAAGCCTATGTCCGCTGAAGCGGCGCGCTACAATGGGAGTCTGTATCTACACTGAGGAGATTCCTTTTGGCGGACAACGAGAAGCTTTTCAAGGCAGAGTATCTGGGCAGCGGTACGTTTATCATCACGAAGCCGAAGCGGAAGAAGCTGAAGCTGCGGCAGAGCCGGGTGCGGAATCGCCGGCGCGGGATGCGCAAGTAGGCCGGGCCTTTCTCATTCGGTAAGCTAAGGGCCATGCGCATCAGCGGCATGAAGCTGCACCCGATTGCGGTGGCCGACCCTCCTTTGCGCAGTTCTTACGGACTTCATGCTCCGTATGCGCTGCGGACCATCGTCGAGCTGTTCACGGACGACGGTCTCACGGGCATCAGCGAAACCTACGGCGGGGAGCGTCCGCTGGCGGCGCTCGAGTCGCTCCGTCCGCGTGTGATGGGGATGGACCCGTTCCAACTGACGCGGCTGTGGCTGGATCTGAACGACCGGGCGGCGGCGCCGGAGGCGCGCTCGCAGACGTGGCTGGTGCCCGGGGAGAACCCGATGGACGTTCACACCCGTAGCTTTGCGGCGCTGGAAGTGGCGTGCCTGGATATTATCGGCAAGGCGCTCGGGAAGCCGGTGTGCGACGTGGTGGGGGGACGGGCGCGCGACGCGGTTCCTTACTCCGCTTACCTTTTCTACAAGCATGCGGGGGGCGGCGGGTTGGGCGAAGACTGCCGCGAGGACGAGTACGGCGAATGCCTCGACCCGAAATCCATGGTGCGGCAGGCGCGGCGCATGGTGGAGGCGTACGGCTTCCGGGAGATCAAGCTGAAGGCGGGGGTGCTGGAGCCGGAGCAGGAGATTGCGACGATCCGGGCGCTGCGGGAAGAGTTCGGGACGGCGTATCCGCTGCGCATCGATCCCAACTGCGCATGGAGCGTGGAGACGTCGGTGCATGTCGGGCGGTCGCTGCGGGAGGAGTTGTCGGGCGGCGGGTACCTGGAGGACCCGGCGCCGGAGATGGATGGCATGGCGGAGGTGCGGCGGCGACTGCTGGCGGAGGGCAACCAGACGCCGCTGGCGAGCAACGTCGCAGTGACGTGTTTCGGGCACTTGTTCGAATGCCGTACGAAGGACGCTGTGCAGATCGTCCTCTCCGATCCGCATTACTGGGGAGGCATACGGGCGCTGCAGCAGCTTTCCCATTCGTGCGAGATGGTGGGCCTGGGGCTGTCGATGCACTCGAACAACCATCTCGGCGTGAGCCTGATGATCATGACGCACGCCGCGGCGGCGGCTCCCCGTCTGACGTACGGGTGCGACACCCACTATCCCTGGCAGACGGAGCGCGACGAGGTGGTGGAGGGCGGGCGGATCCGCTTCGTCAACGGGGCGGTGCCGGTGCCGGACAGGCCGGGGTTGGGCGTCAGTCTCGACTACGACCAACTGGCGCGGCTTCGGGAACGGTACGACAAACTGCCGTACCGGAAGCGGGACGACGAGGCGGAGATGCGGAAGCACGTCGACCCGAACTGGAAGCGGGTGCTGCCACGGTGGTGATCTACCAGGCCTGGTAGTGGCCGTCGTTGCGAACGACGGTGACGTTCATGCCGAACAGGGGTGAAAGGCGTTCGGGGGTGAGAGCCTGTTCCTTGGGCAGGTCGGCTACGACGCGGCCCTCTTTCATGAGGACGACGCGATCGATTTCCGGGATGATGTCGCCGAGGTGGTGAGTGACGAGGACGATGCCGACGCCCTGGGCGGCGAGAGAGCGCATGGAACGGCGAAGCTCGGCCTGGGCGAAGATGTCGAGTGAGTTTGCAGGCTCATCGAAGACGATCGCTCGGGGTTGGTGGACGAGGGCGCGGGCGATGAGTACACGGCGGGCTTCGCCGGACGACATCTCGTCGGTGTAGCGGTCGGCGAGATACCCGGCCTCGAGGCGCTCGAGGGCGGCGAGGGCTCGCGCGTGCATGTCGGAGGTCACCTCGTGATAACCCGGCCAGATCTCGACGCTCGAGAAGAAACCGGAGAGAACGAGCTCCAGACCGGTGACGTCGCGCGTGCACTGCGTCATGAGGTCGTTCGAGACGATGCCGAGCAGGTTACGGAGCTCGAGGATGTGCCAGTCCGGCCGGCCGAGGATGGAGAGGGAGGCGCCGGGGCGATTGAGGGGATATAACTCACGGGTTATGGTCTTGATGAGGGTGGACTTGCCGCAGCCGTTGGGGCCGAGGATGGCGACGTGTTCGCCCGCGCCGATGCGAAGGGTGAGTCCGTCGAGGGCGAGCGTTTCGCCCCGCATCACGGAGACTCGCTCCCAGGCGATGAGAGGGGGTTGGTGGTCGATCATGCCGGAAGGAACATGGTACGACCGGCGGGGGTGTTAGTGCGTGGCGGACGTGTTTCCGGGGTTGAGCGTCAGCTGTGGGGCGCGGCCTTTCTGCCAGGAGTCGGCGGCGGGGTCAAGCGGGGGCGGCACGATTCCGGCGCGCCGTTGGCGCTTGGCGGCCGAGGAAACGCCAAAGCGGCGGTCGCGGGCGCTTCGAAGCATGGCTGTGCCAGAGAGCCTTCTCGGCGGGGGGCACCGAACAACCCGGTTTCGAGCGCGCGCGTCCTCGCAGTTTTGTCCGCTCCGGGAGACTGCACGTTCGATTCTGTATTGTGGCCGCCGCAGGCAGCGAGCAGGAGCGATGCCGCGGGGGCGAGCCGCCGGGTGTATTGCCTTGCGGGCTCCCACTCCGTAGACGGACAGGGCCTGCGGTGGTTTCGGATGGTTGAGGGAAACCGGCGATGGGGAAGGGCGTCGCTCTGAAGCAGCGGGTGGGGCGTGAGGAGGGTTGTGTTGAAGGAGAAAGGCAGGAAGGAGGAGGCGGGACCGGTTTCCTTTAGCCGGTCCCACATTACTATGCTGGTCTGCGGGGCGTGGACCGCCATTCCCGCTTAATTGCTGAAAATGGGGCGAATATTTATTTCAAAAATCGGTGACTCAGGGGAGGATGCCCGCTTTTCAGTTGAAACGAGCGACGGGGTTGACTGTGGTCATGCCACGCTCGCATGACGAACAGGAATGCTCTTGACGATAGCAAGCTCCAGTTCTTTAACCAAGATCGGAATCTCACGATAGCCATGAA
>JANRJO010000085.1:0-80712 GCA_033763935.1 Bryobacteraceae bacterium | reverse complement strand
AAAGTTCTTCGCCACCCCCCTCGATCCCGACCCCGACCCCATCCCCGACCCCGCCGCCCCCGGTGAAAACTCCGACCCCCCGCCGCCCGCTCAAAACGCCGAAGAAGCAAACCCGAGCGCCCCCGTGGCAAGCGATCCCCTGCCCTGTCCGCCCGCTCAGAATCGCGAAGAAGCAAACCCGAGCACCCCCGAAACCTCGCAGAATGAAGCCAGCACCCCACGCAGTGCCCCAACGCCGGAGCAAACCGCGCCCTCCCCGCAATCCGCAAGCCTCGCCCTCCCGGAAACCCGCCCCGCCCTCCCATCGCCATACCCGAAAGCGATAAAGTAAGTCCCGATATGCGCGCCCTCATCCTCGTCGTCGCCGTCCTTGTACTCGCCGCCGCCCCGCGCCCGGCCGACGTCCCCTTTGAGCCGCGCCTCCTCGACCCCGGCGCCAACGAAACCGCCGCCCTCGCCGACCTCAACGGCGACGGCAAACTCGACATCGTCTCGGGCGAAAACTGGTACGCCGCGCCTACCTGGAAGCGAACCCAGTGGCGCAAGCTCGACTTCACCAACCAGTACATCGACGCCTTCAGCGATCTCCCCCTCGATGTCGATGGCGACGGCCGCACCGATATCGTCACCGCCACTTGGTTCGCCAAGAAGATCTCCTGGTTCAAGAACCCCGGCAAGCCCGGCGCGCCTTGGACCGAGACGATCATCGATCAGGGCAACAACAACGAATTCGCCTTCCTCGTCGACCTGAATAACGACGGCAAAGCGCTCGAGATCCTCCCCCAGTTCGGCAATGGCAACGCGCCCCTCTCCTACTTCGAACTCAAGAGCGGCAAGTTCGAGCGCCGCCAGGTCTCCGATAAAAGCTACGGCCACGGCATCGGCGCGGGCGATCTGAACAAGGACGGCAAAACCGACATCCTCACCCCCAAAGGCTGGTTCGAAGCTCCGAACTGGACCTGGCATCCGGACTGGTCCGAAGCCCAGCACCTCGGCTTCCTCCACGTCATCGATGTCAACGAGGATGGCCGCAACGACGTCCTCACCACCGCCGCCCACGACTACGGCATCTTCTGGCTCGAACAATCCGCCGACGGCAAGTTCGTCAAGCGCACCATCGATAGCTCCTGGTCCCAGGCACACGCCACCACCCTCGTCGACCTCAACGGCGACGGCCGCAAAGACCTCCTCACCGGCAAGCGCTACATGGCTCACAACGGCAACGATCCCGGCGAGCGCGAGCCCCTCGGCCTCTACTGGTACGAATGGCGCAAGACCCCCGACAACAAGGTTGAATTCATCCGCCACGTCATCCACTACGGCGGCCGCCCCGGCACAGGCATGCAACTCCCCGTGGCCGACCTCGATGGCGACGGCGACCTCGATTTCATCGCGCCCGGCAAAAGCGGGCTGCATCTCTTCGAAAACACGAGCAACAAAAGGAACCCCTCATGAGCAAACGCACCTCGATCGGCTCCTGGGCCTTCACCATCGGCCCCTACGCCGCCAATCCGATCGACTTCGATACCGTCATCGATAAGCTCAAAGCACTCGGCTTCGACGGCGTCGAACTCGGCGCCTTTCCGCCCCATCCGAATCCGGGCAATCCCAACGGCCCTGACGACAACTGGCCCGGCGCCATGCCCGAAAAGTCACAGCGCGCCGAACTCAAAGCCAAACTCGCCGCCAAGGGACTCGGCCTCTCCGGCATCGCCGCCAACCTTTGGGGCGAAAAGCTCATCAATACAGACGACCAGTCGAAATACATCGCAGAGTTCCGCAAAAACGCCGAGTTCGCCAAAGACCTCGGCATCGGCGGCGTTCGCGTCGACTGCGTCCAGCCTCCCACCATCCACCGCGAAGTCGATTACCAGACCGCCCTCAACCGCGTCGTCAAGACCTGGCAGACCTGCTCCGACATCGCCGCCGATCACGGCCTCTACGTCACCTGGGAGTTCGAGCCCGGCTTCGCCTTCAATAAGCCCTCCGACATCACCCGCATCCACGACGCTGTCAACCGCCCCAACTTCGGCCTCATGTACGACACCTGCCACGGCCAGATGGTCGGCGTCATGGGCATCCGCCAGGAAGGCGCCAAGGAAGTCTTCCCCGACCAAGTTGCGTTCCTCAAAACCCTCACCGGCCGCATCAACCACATCCATCTGATCGATTCCGACAACACCTGCCACAAGGACGCCGAAGGTAACGACGAGACCTCCGCCCATCCCCCCTTCGGCCTCGGCATCCTCAACTTCGACCAGATCATGCCCGCCCTCATCCAAGCCTCCCGCTGCCCCCACGACTGGTGGACCACCGACCTCTGCTTCTGGCCCGACGCCTGGGCCGCCGCCGAGACCTGCAAGAAAGCCCTCGACCAGCTCAACGCCAAGTACGGAAATCGGGAGGCGGCCTACGCATGAAGCCCCTCCGCGTCGCCATGATCGGCTACGGCTTCATGGGCCGTGCCCACTCCAACGCCTATAAACGCCTCACTGATTTCTTCCCCGTGCAGCACAAGCCCGTGCTGGAGGTCGCCGTCGCCCGCGACGCGGCCAAGGCGAAAGCATTCGCTGACAACTGGGGCTACCAGCGCATCGAGACCGATTGGCGCAAAGCCGTCGAAGCCCCGGACGTCGACCTCGTCGACATCGGCTCGCCCAACGACACCCACTACGACATCGCCATCGCCGCCGCGAAGAACGGCAAGATGGTCGCCTGCGAAAAGCCCCTCGCCATGACGGTCAAACAGGCGGAGGAGATGACCAAGGCCGTCGAAGCCGCCAAGGTCCCCAACATGGTCTGGTTCAACTACCGCCGTGTTCCCGCCATCGCCCTCGCCCGCCAGATCGTCTGCGAAGGCCGCATCGGCCAGCCCTTCCACTACCGCGCTACCTACCTTCAGGATTGGACCATCTCGGCCGACGTCCCCCAGGGTGGAGCCGGCCTCTGGCGCCTTGACATTAACGTCGCCGGCAGCGGCGTCACCGGCGACCTCCTCGCCCACTCCATCGACACCGCCATGTGGCTCAACGGCGCCATCACCCGCGTGGTCGCCCAGACCCGCACCTTCGTCAAGGAGCGAACCCACGCCGTCACCGGCAAAGTCGAGCCCGTCGGCATCGACGATGCGTGCATGTTCCTCGCCGAGTTCGCCAACGGCTCCATGGGAACCTTCGAAAGCACTCGTTACGCCCGCGGCCGCAAAAACTTCAATACCTTCGAACTCAACGGCGCCGACGGCAGCGTCTACTTCGACCTCGAAGACCCCGAGTACCTGTCGTTCTTCGAGTACAAGCAACTCCAGTCCGGCAAGAAAGTCGAAAGCCATCTCACCGGCTGGCGCAAGATCCACGTCACCAACTCCGAGCACCCCTACATGAACCGCTACTGGGTGCCCGGCACCACCATCGGCTACGAGCACACCTTCCTCAACGCCCTCGCCGACTTCGTCATGGGCATCGAGTCCGGCACCCCCGCCCAGCCCGACTTCCGCAACGCCCTCCAAACCCAAAAGGTCTGCGAAGCCGCCATCGAAAGCGCCAAAGCCGGCAAATGGATCGACACCGGAGTAGAACTATGAGCGACCATCCCACCCGCCGCGCCGCCCTCGCCGGTAGCGCCGGCCTCCTTCTCGTCAAACCCGAAACCGCCTTCGGTTCACAAGCCAACTCCGCCGTCCCCTTCGGCATCATCGGCACCGGAGGCCGTGGCGTCTACGTCGGCACCCACATGGCGAACGACAAGAACGCCCGCCTCGCCGCCATCTGCGACCTCTACCCCGACCGCATCGACCAGGCCAAGACCAGAATCCCCGGCGCCGACAAGGTCAAAGCCACCAAAGACCTCAACGAACTCCTTGCCATGAAGGACATCGACGCCGTCCTCATCGCCACCCCCGTCTACCTCCACCCCGTCCACTTCGAAGCCGCCGTCAAAGCGAAGAAGCACATCTACTGCGAGAAACCCGCCGGCGCCGACGTCGCCGGCGTGAAACGCCTCCTCAAAGCCGGCCTCGCCGCCGACCCCAGAACCACCATCCAGTTCGGCTTCCAACAACGCTTCAGCCCCGAATACATCAAGGGCCTGAACTACCTCAAGACCGGCGCCCTCGGCGAAATGAAGCTCATGATGAGCTACTGGATCCTCGGTGGCCCCCCGCCCACCACCTTCGACGCCAAGTACCAGGGCGAAGAAGCGAAGATCCGCTACTGGGGCCGCTTCATGGAAACCTCCGGCGGCCCCATCGTCGAACAGGACTGCCACGGCATCGACACCCTCAACCAGTTCGCCGGCGACCAGCATCCACTCAAAGCCGTCGGCACCGGAGGCCTCCGCTATCCCGTCCCCTACGGCGATTGGTCCACCGACCACCAGAACATCACCTTCTTCTACCCGGGCGGCCTCGAAGGCTACCTCATGTCCATCAAGCACGTCGCCGGCTTCCGCAGCGTTAAAGAGCAGTTCTTCGGCTCCAAGGCGATGCTTGAACTGGCCCGCACCTACCTCAAGCTCCACGGTCCCATCCCCACCTCGCCGCTCAAGAACGCCGACGACCTCGAAGACCGCAGCCTCATGGAGAAGGTGGACTCCAAGCGCGAGATCACCATCGACGCCATCGAGAGCTTCTTCCAGAGCATCATCGACAAGCGCCCCTACAACATGACCAAGACCTCGGCCGAAAGCACCCTCACCGCCATCATGGGTCGCATGGCCGTCGAACTGAAACGCGAGGTGACTTGGGAGGAAACGATGAAGGCCGGTTGATCTACTTCGCCGGCCGCAACAAGTGGTGCGTCACATACTCCGTTTGAATCGGCACCTGTGACTTGAACCGGCTCCGCAGCAGGACCTGGTAACTCGCAGGCAGTTCGCCCTTCTCGTTACGCAGCCGCCGCACCATCGAGTCCAACTGCACCGGCGATGTCACGAAGTCAGCCGCTGCCCAGGTCCCCTCCGTCGAACTCGACGCCAGCACCAGGACCTCGCCCCACTCGCCCGTCGCACGGACCCGCGTGATCACCGCGTAGTCCTCCGGAATGTCCTCCGCGTTCGCCGGCGATGGCTTCTCGTAAGAAACGGCCTCGCCCGGCCGCGGCCGCAGGTTCTTCACCATGCCTGCGTCGATCACGAAATCCTGCTCCACTGGTAGATCCCTGATCTGCGGGTTGAACTTCGGCGGGCCGAGGAATACCAGGTTGTTGTGCCGGACGTCTTCCCACGCCAGCGCCACGCTCCTCTTCAGCACCAGGTTGTGCACCGGCGAGAGCACCGTCGCCAGCCGGAACGCAGCCGCCGCCTCCCCGAACGGCGTCCACCGGTACGTCGGCGCCGGCTCCGTCGGCGATTTCAGAATCCGCCGCATCTCCTCGAGCGGCACGTCCCGCTGGACTTGCTCCCAACTGTTCGTCCACGGATTGCGGAAGTAGTGGTTGTGAAACCGGATAAACAAGGGGCTCCCGAGCACCACCACTGCCGGCCGGTCCGGCGATGCGAACGGCGCCCAAAACTCGGCCACCACGGCCGGCAGCGCAGGCTTCGTCGCCGGCGCCGGCCGCCAGTTCATCGCCAGCGCCGCCGCTAGCACCAGGCAAAGCACCGCCATCACGGCGGCTACCGTTTTCCACGGCCCCGGCGACGCGACCGGCGCAGCCGCAGCCGGAAGGACCACCACTTCCTTCGCCGGCGCCTGCGTAACTACCAGTTCGAAATGCCCCTTCGGAAGCCGGATCTGTACCGGCGATTCCGGAGCCTCGGAGGTGTAATATTGCTCGAGCCGTTGCCGCAGTTTCCCGATCTGCACCCGCACCGACGCGTCCACCCGCGGGTCGTAATCGGCGGGTTTACCCATGACGTCCCGGCCGATCGTGTATTCCTTGAGGTCGCGCCCCACCCCGTTGACGTGGGCTTCGCCGAGGTAGGCGAGCAGCCGGCGCAGCGCCTCGGAGTTCCTCAGCGTCTCGCTGCCTAACACCCGCGCGAGCTCCGCCTGGAATACCTCCGCCTCAGACGCTACTGGCGACACGCCAATAGCTTATCGCACGTTACAGATTGCAGGTGACCCGGTTAATTACCGGTTTCCTGCCGTTGGATACTTCATTCTTGACCCAAATCGGGCTACAACTATGCAGCACAGCTTCAAGGAGTCTCCTCATGAATAGGCTAGCCTTGTCCGTCCTGGCCGCCATCCTGCTCGCCGCGCCCGCCTCGGCACAGGAGTCCCGCGGAAGCCTCGTCGGCCGCGTTGTCGATGCCAGCGGCGCCGCCGTCCCCGCCACCACCGTTAAGGTCGTTAGTAAAGGCATGGGCACCACCCAAAGCGTGCTCACCAATCAGGACGGGTTCTATCAGGCCACCTACCTGATCCCCGGTCTGTACCGGGTGGAAGCCGAAGTCATCGGCTTCAAGAAGTACATCCAGGACGACGTCGAGGTCCGCGTCAACGACCGTATCGAACTCGTCATCACCCTCGAGGTCGGTGGCACCGAGCAGAGCATCACCGTCATCGGCGAGACCCCACTCCTGAACACTGCCACCGCCTCCCTCGGCACCGTCATCGACGCCCGCCGCGTCGCCGACCTCCCCGTCCCCCACGGCAACCCGATGTTCCTCATCGGACTCGCCAGCGGCGTCTCCTTCAACCGGGACCAGCGCCTCGATCGCCCCTTCGAGCCCACCCACATCGTCGGCTACTCCATGGACGGTACCCGCGCCAACCGCTCCGACGTCACCCTCGACGGCTCCGTCGCCACCGCCACCGCCAACAACGGCGAGGTCATCGCCTCCTACGTCCCGCCCGCCGACATCGTGCAGGAGTTCAAGGTCCAGACCGCCACCTTCGACGCCAGCTTCGGGCAGACCGAAGGCGGCGTCACCAACATCTCCATCAAGTCCGGCACCAACACCCTCCACGGCACCGCCTACCTCAACAAAATGGTGCCCAGCCTCTTCGCCAACGACTACTTCGCGAATCTCAACGGCGTCCCCCGCGCCGACTTCACCTATAACCGCTACGGCGGCTCGCTCAACGGCCCCGTCGTCATTCCCAAGCTCTACAACGGCCGCAACCGGACCTTCTTCCTCTACGGCTTTGAAGGCATCAAAGAGGACCGCCCACGCAACAACGGAACCCCCACCGTCCCCACCGCGAAGATGAAACAGGGCGACTTCTCCGAACTCTTCAGCCTCCCCAATCCCAACCAGTACCAGATCTACAACCCGTTCTCCGGCCGCGAAGTCGTCGTCGGCGGCAACCGGCTGATCGAGCGCGACCCCTTCCCCGGCAACATCATCCCGTCCAACCTCATCAGCCCCGTCGCCCGCAATATCCTGAAGTACTTCCCCGATCCCCTCCAGCCCGGCGTGCAGAACAACTTCCAGCGCCCCGAACTCACCGAGCACGCCGACTACGGCTCCCACACCATCCGCGTCGACCAGGTCATCAACAACGACAACCGCCTCTTCGTCCGCGTCAACTGGTACGACCGCGACAGCACCTACAACGACTACTTCGATAACGAAGCCACCGGCAACCTCTTCCAGTTCATTTCGCGCGCCGCGGTGATCGACGACGTCCACACCATCTCCCCGACAACCGTTCTCAACCTGCGCTACGGCTATAACCGCTTCATCCGCGGCGACAGCGCGCCCTATGATTCGATAGGCTTCGACCTCACCACCCTCGGCCTGCCGTCGTACCTGAACTCCCTCACCAGCGACGATATCCGCAAGTTCCCGCGCATCGATCTCCCCGGCTATCAGGGCACTGCGGGAGGCGGCGAATGGCGTCCCAACGATACCCACAACATCAACGCCATCCTCTCCCGCGCGCAGGGCTCGCACTTCCTGAAGATGGGTACCGAGTTCCGCGCCTACCGCGAGAACCGCCGCGAGTTCGGCAACAACGTCACCGCCCAGTTCAACTTCGAAACTCAGTGGACCCGCGGCCCCTATCAGAACTCGCCCGCGGCGCCCAACAACCAGGGCCAGACCGTCGCGGCGTTGCTCCTCGGCCTGCCGACCGGCGGCGGCATCTTCCGCCCCGCCTCCTACTCCGAACAGTCCACCTCCTGGGGCTTCTTCTTCCAGGATGATTGGAAGGTAAGTCGCAAGCTGACCCTGAACCTCGGCCTCCGCTGGGAGTTCGAAACGCCCCTCGAGGAACGTTATGACCGCAGCGTCAGCGGCTTCAACCCCGATGCCACCTTCCCTTGGGAAGCCCAGGCCCGCGCCGTCTACGCCAATAACCCGTTGGCCGAGCGCCCCGCCTCCGCCTTCAACATTCGCGGCGGCCTCCTCTTCGCCGGTGTCAACGGCGAGTCATCGGGCCTCTACAAGACCCCCAAGTGGAACCTGCTCCCCCGCTTCGGCTTCGCCTACCAGGCCACCTCAAAGACCGTCGTACGCGGCGGCTACGGCGTTTTCTACGGCTTCCTCGGCCAGCGCCGCAGCGACGTCGTCCAGACCGGCTTCTCACGGAATACGGACTTCCAGTTCACCACCAACAATTACCTCTCCCCCTCCGCCACCCTCGCCAACCCCCTGCCCAGCGGCCAGCTCTTCCCCATCTTCGGCGCCAGCCTCGGCGCGGAGACCGGCATCGATACCAACCTCACGTTCTTCAATGCGAACCCGAAGATGCCGTTCATGCAGCGTTGGCAGCTCGGCTTCCAGCGTGAGCTCCCCGGCAACTTCCTGCTCGAGTTAGGCTATGTGGGCAACCGCGGCACCCGCCTCGAGATCACCCGCAACCTCAACGCTGTCCCCAACCAGTACCTCAACGGCGACCTCACCCGCACCCCCGCTATGGTCGCCCGCAACAATTACCTCGGCGGCAACCAGCCGAATCCCTTCCGGGGTCTCGTTGCTGTGCCCGCGCCCAACTTGAATTCGAACGCGAACCGAACCCGAAGCGCCCTGCTTCGCCCCTTCCCGCAGTTCGGCGATCTCAACACCACAACCAATCAGGGCTACTCCTGGTATCACTCCCTTCAGGTCCAGTTCGAGCGCCGCTTCTCGAAAGGCTTCACGCTCCAGGGCAACTATACTTGGTCCAAGTTCATGGAAGCCGCCGCCTACCTGAATCCCGCCGATGCCATGCCCGTCGAAGTGATCTCCGACTTCGACATCCCCCACCGCTTCGTCGCCAGCGGCATCTGGGAACTACCCTTCGGCCGCAATAAGGTGGTTGGCAGCGGCGTCAACCGCGTCGCCAATGCCTTCATCGGCGGCTGGCAGATTTCCGCCATCTACACGCGCCAGTCCGGCGCGCCCATCGGCTTCGGCAACATCGCCCACATCGGCGACATCTCCAACCTCAAGCTCGACAACCCCACCCGCGAACGCTGGTTCAACACCCAGGCCGGCTTCCTCACCGATCAGCTACAGTCGAACATCCGTTACTTCCCGCTGCGCTTCAGTTGGCTTCGTGCCATGGGCGTGAATAACTGGGATGCGTCCCTGATCAAGAACACCGTCTTCGGCGAGCGCTACAACTTCCAGTTCAAGGCCGAATTCCTCAACGCCCTGAACCGCGCCCAACTGCCGGCCCCCAACACCGACCCGCGCGACGCCCGCTTCGGCGAGATCCGCGCCAACAACCAGTCGAACTACCCGCGGCGCATTCAGCTCACCGCGAAGTTTATCTTCTAGGGGAACGCATAGCGGGCTTCCGCAATCGGCAAGCCCGCTACTTCAATCCGCGCAAGATCGGCCGTCCCCAACCCCCGCGCCTCCGCGAGCGTAAGCATGTTGTCGCAGTCGATGAACGGCTTCACGCCCCTCGCCGCGCGCGGATCGTAGCCCATCACTGCGGTGCCCACGGCATCCGTGCAGACCATGTTCGTCCCGGCCAGCAGCACGTGCGGCGTCACGTGCTTCAGCCCCTTGATCCACGGCCCCTCGCCGCCGGTCACCGTCTCGATCCCGTCGATGATCGAAAGGTCAATCGGCCGCGCCGACACCACGTCCACCGTAATTCGCGGCATCCGATACCCCGGCTCCCGCGACGACGTAGGATCCAACTCGCCCGGCGACGACTTCGCCGGCTGCCGCTTGCCCAGATGGCACGTGTTGACGCGCCCCGACGTCGGCGACTCGTTCGGAGCATCCACCCCCGCGTCGTCCCCGTAGATGGACGCCGGCGTGTTCCCGAAGCAGTTCTTCATCGCCAGCGTAATCCCGCACGTCGCGTGGTTCTTGAGCTTGGCCATGGACACGAAGCAGTCCGTGTCCTCGTAAGAATGGTTGAAGTCGATCACCGGATAAATGTACCCGCCGCCCGCCGTCTTCAGCCGCGAATAGCGCTTGCCCTTCCCGAGCGCATTCGTGTTCTCGTACTCGATATTCGGCGCCACGGCGCTCAACCGCCGTACGTTCCAGCCCGAGTCGAGCATGTACTCCTCGAGCGGCCCCGCCGTTCCCCACGCGCTCTCGACGAAGCGCACCCGCCGCGCCCCCGCCTCATGCGCCAGGTGCGCGAACGCCGCCACCATGTTCGGGTGCGAGTAGTGCGTCACGCCCAGCGCCCGCCCCTGAAACTTCAGCGCCGGACTGCCCGTGAGGTTCAGCTTCACCGTCACAGTCTTGTTCCGCACCAGCCGCGGCAGCCCGCCCAACTGGTCGAACAGGGTCTTCATGGAAGCCAGCAGTTCGTCGTTGGTGTAGGTCCGGCAGCGGACGATGGAAACGGGCGCGGCCGGCGCAGGCGCGGCTTTCAGAATCGGGACTGCGGCGCCCAGTGCCAGCAGTTCTCGGCGGGTCATACTCTTCAGTCTATGCGGATGACGCCCACCGCCGTCAGCGCCGGGATGTCGATCCCCGTGCCTTCGTCCACCGGGTAAATCTCCAGGTCCTTCGGCGGCCCCTCGGGGGTGTACAGCTTCGCCTTCGTCCACCTGCCGAGCACGTGCGCCGTCACCGAGTCCACCGGGTAGTCGGAGTAGTTCACCAGGTGCAGATACAGCGTCTTCCCGTCCGCCGTGGCGGTCAGGTTGGACAGCATGCTCGCCACGTTGAACAGCCGCACTCCGAGGTTCCTTCGCCCCGTCATCGAGTTCAGCTCTTTCCAGATGGTGTCGAGCGTCTTCACCGCCTCGTCCGCCAGTGTAATCTGCCCGTCGGGCACCGCCGGAAACTTCCATCCCGGCGGCCCGGTCAACAGCGTGCCGCCGCTCCGCGCGAACGTTCTCAAGGCTTCCTGTTGTTCCGCTGACAGCGTCTCCGGGTTGACGTTTACCGCCATCTGCGCGCCCCGAAGCGCCCCACCTTGCAAGCGGCGAGTCGGCATCGGCCGCACCGGCGTGTGCTTCACCGCGATCATGTCGAGAATGCCGCCCGACAGCAGCGCTCCCGGCGTATCCTCCACCAGCGCTAACAACCCATAGGGATCGAGCCCCCGCCACTCACGATGCTCCTCGTAGAAGCGCAGGTGCCGCGCCATCCGCTCCCAGTCCTTGCGCGCCCGGTCGTCGCCGCCCAGCAGCCGCTTCTCGAAATCCGCGTCCAGCGCGACAACCCAGCGCGCCCCCGACATCGCCGCGTCGCCGATCGCCTGCAAATACCGCTCGACGCGGAACGTGTTCTTCTCCGGCGGCCGCACCCCGATCCACACCACGCCCTTCGACGCCGCCTTCGCAAACCGCAGAAAGCCGGTGTTCGTGTTGATCCACGGTGCTCCGCTTGGAGCGGACTTCGTCGATCCTTCCTCCTCCAACTGAATGCCCGGCCACACGCCCTGCCACGTGCCCGCCACGCTGGATACTCCATCAAATCGCAGCCGGTACCGGCTTACCAGTTCGATCACCGGCCGGCCTGAATCCCGGTACTTTGCCACCTCCGCCGGCGCGAAGTCGCCCTCCAGCACAACGCCCGCGAACGCGCCCGGCACCGCGCCGTCAAAGCCAGGCCGAACCACTGCCAACGTCGCGAGTCCCCGCTTGGCGGCCGCGTCCAACAACTCGGGCTGCCACCGCTCCCGCTCGAGCAACAGGCAATTCACCGGTGTCCCCTCGAGCAGCGCCAGGCTCTGCGCCGTTTGTCCCGGCCACCGCATGGGAACCCACTCCGCAGGCGGCGCAAGCGTAGCTAGCAGTAGCGCAAAGAGCATACTCTAATTCTATGTCCCCGCCCTTCCGTGACCGCCTCTTCGCCGCCCTCTTCACCATCGGCAAGGCGGCCACCTTCCTGCTCGCCGCCGTGCTGCTCTCTTCGGCTGTCAGTGTCGCGCTCGCCTGGCTGGGTGTCCCCGCGGAGATTCAAACCGCTGTGCTCGCCCTCACCGCCTTCGCCGCCACCTGGATTTGTATGAGGCTGTTTGAGGGTTTATCGGTCTGGGATGCGGGTCTGTACTGGAGCACGCGCAACACGGTGTGGGGACTTCTCGGCGGCCTGGCAATGGCGGGGTTGGTTACGCTCCTGCCCGCCGCCACGCCCGCCGCGGAGTTCGTGCCCGCCCAACCGGAACCCGCCTATTATGTGCCGGTTCTTGCCGGCGCCGCCGCGGGCGAGGAACTGCTGACCCGCGGCTACCTCTTGCTCATCCTCGCTCGCCTGATTCGCTTCTGGCCGGCGGCGCTGCTCACGTCCGTCCTCTTCGGCATGGGGCACCTTGGCAACACCGCGGCCTCGTGGGCTTCCATCACCAACACCGTCCTCGCCGGACTCGCCCTCGCCGCTGCCGTCTACCGCACCGGCGAACTCTGGTTCGCCATCGGCATGCACTTCGGATGGAACCTGATGCTCGCCCTTACCGGCGCGACGCTCAGCGGCTATCAACTCGAACTGTTCCCGGTCCGCTTGCAGTACACGATGGACGAGATCTGGAGCGGCGGACGCTATGGCCCCGAAGGGGGACTCTTGACCACCTTCGCCTTCCTGACTTGGTTCCTGTTCGTGTGGAAGGCGCCGGTCGAGCGGCGTCCCTCCGTCCTGCTTCAGCCCGCAGCCCCGCCGTCCAACGGCTCTTCCTCCGGCGCTCCTTCGTCGCCGAGCCGGTTGTCGGATCCTCGCGCAGGCTTGTGAGTCGGATCGCCATGCGCGCCGGGCTTCGGCTTCGCTCCCGGCGATGCGTCGTACTCCGGTCGCGACGCCTCCCGCTTCTGCGCGTCCGACTTCATGCCCCGCTTGATCGACGTCTGCCCTTCCGGCGCCGTCTGCCGTTCGTTGATCTCCTCGTCGCTCAGTTCCGGCGCCGGCGCCGGCGTCTTCTTGAGGTTCTTCATCGCCCCGGGTTCCTCTTGCCCGCCGCCCATCCCTTGAGCGCAGGCACCGTATGCGCCACCAAGGGGCTCTTGACGATCGAACGTACCCGCGGGCTCGATTTGCCAAGCAACGCAATACCGAGTGTCATTGCCGCCGTTCCCGTCCCGTCGTGCCGCCGCAACCCGAAGAGCGCCAGCGCGCCGCCCAACAGCAGCAGGCCAAGATTCAGCGCGCCCTGATCGTTCGGATGTACGTCCACCCGCTTGCCCGTCTCTTCGGTGAACAGCTCGCCGTACGACTTGGCTTTGTCGAAGAGCTTGCGTCCCCGCCGCTTCCCCTCGTCCGAGCTCAACTGGTACGCGATGCCCAGCCCTAGCGCGGCGCCGCCCACGATGGCGAGCACCGGAGTCAGATTGTTCTTCTCGTTGTATTCGTTCATGGAAGCTCCCGCCCAAGCCACGGCACGAGAAGTGCCAGCCCCCGGGAGGAGCCGATTCACACGGGTTTGAGCCGCCCTACTGTGTAAGTTCTTCCCGTTCTCCGGTGGAATCTACTTCTTGTCTTCGATCGGGCCAGGGAGCGGGTCCACGAGTTTCAGCGCCGGCCTCGGCGCAGTTTGTCGCCGCAGGAGCCACTCCCGAGGATCCCGCTCGCGCGGTAACTGATGCGCGAGGAGGGGCCGGCCGGGCACCGCGCACGGCGGTGCTGGCAGTGCGGGTTCCGGCATCGGCGCCATCTTCGAAACATCCGGCGTCAGAGTGCGGGAATTCGGCGGCGGCTCGACGGGCAGCGTCCGCAGCGGTATCGCGCACTGGCTCGCCAGGGCCGGCGGGCAGGCCATCGCAAGTAACAGGAGCGTCTTCATTCGATACGATCCCTCAACCGATTTGTATAATCCCCGCTGACCGGAGTCAAGCGATAGCGGAACGTGTGCGCCTGCTGCGGAGAGATGCGGTACGGCTCCAGGGGGAACGCGTTCTGACTCCAACTATCGACTCCGCCAACGCCCATCTGCATCTTGTCGAGGTTGAGGTAAACCTCCGGGCGCCGCTTCAGCTTGAACGTGTAATCAGCGTCTTCGATGTCTTTCTTGCTGTAGTGATAGACGCTGAAACCCATCGTCTCGGGACCGGCCGCGCGCGCCAGCAGTCCCACCCCTTGGGCATTGGTCAGGGCCACCCACCGCGTGTCCCACTTGTACGCGTTCTCCTGCGGCCGCGAATACTCCACCCATTGCTCGTCTACCGTTCCTGAGTAAACGCCGATGCGCTCAAACGCCCGATCGGGATATGTGGGACGCGGCCCGCGGCCGAACCACCGAACGTTCTCTAACCCCGGCGCAACCAGTAACTCCGTCCCGAAACGCGGCATCATCGCTGCCGCCTGCTTGCCCGGTTGATAGGAGGCTTCAACAAAGATCTCCCCGGTCGGCTGAATCGTGTAGGCGAGCGTGTACGTGCCGCCGCCCGGCGACACAGGACCGCTGAAGGTCACTCGCGGCAACGCGTCCTTCACCTCGGCAACTGTCCACTTCACGTCCTTCCAGGCCGTGAAGTTCATGCTTCCCGATCGCCCCCAGTCCCGCGCGACGCCCTTCCAGCCACCGCGGTCATTGTCCGTCATCGCGCGCCAGAAGTCAGGCTGCGGGCCCCGCTCCAGGAGCTTGGTCCCCCTGTACGTGTACTCGCTAATCGCGCCGGTCGCCCTGTCGAAGGCCACGGTAAACCCGTCGCCGGTGAACCGCAGGTTACCCGCTGCTTTCACTGCCGCACCCGTCGGAGCCCACTTCGGCCCCGGCTCAAAGGCCGGTAGCTGGAACTGTTCCCAGCCGATCTCGTGGCCCTTCGACGCATACGAGGACGACTTCTTCGTCACCACGCTGAGGTTGAGGAAATACTCGACGCCGGGCTGAGGCTTGAACATGGGCGTGGGCAGAGTTAGCTCCGTCTCCGCCCCCGGCGCCAGGCTCGGGATCGCGACCGTCGCGCTGCTCGCCAGCGCACCCGCCCCCCGCACCTCCATCCGAATCTCCGCCTCATCCCCTGCATTCAGGAAGTCGAAGCGGTTCTTCACCCGCACCTTCATCTTCTTCAGGTCCAGCGGCGCCACCGTGATGGGCCGGTGCACGTAGTGCAGGGCGTACAAGCCCGGATGCGGGTTGCGGTCGGCGCCCACCAGCCCGTTCTGGCAGAAGTTGTTGTCGTTGCGAATGCCCAGCTTGTCTTCCCACCAGCCGCCGTACGCCAGGAACGTCTTCGGCCCGCCGGGTTTCTGATACTCGGCCGGCAAGGGCTGCCGAATGCCCTGGTCCACCCAGTCCCACACGAACGCACCCTGCATGTTCCCGCCGCTGAAGAACAGGTCCCAGTAATGCTGGAGCCCGCCGTTTGAGTTCCCCATCGCGTGCGTGTACTCGCAAAGAATCAGCGGGATGTCCGAACGGCGCTCGGCGTTCCTCTTGGTTTCCTCGGGCGTCGGATACATGAACGAGTTGATATCGAAGTTCGCGCCCCGCATCGAACTGCTTCCCTCGTAGTGGACCGGCCGCGAGGGATCGCGCTGCTTCAGGTACTGGTAGCCGGCGGTGAAGTTCGGCCCGTCGCCCGACTCGTTCCCCATGGACCAGATGATGATCGATGCGTGGTTCTTGTCGCGCTCCACCATCCTCCGTATCCGGTCGAGATGCGCCTCCTTCCACGCCGGGTCATTCGCTAACCGGTTGTTCTTGTCGTTTCCGTAGTGGTGGGTTTCAATGTTGGCCTCGTCGATGACATACAGACCGTACCGGTCGCAGAGGTCGTACCAATCCGGGTGGTTCGGGTAGTGGGCCGTACGGACGGCATTGATGTTGAACCGCTTCATCAGCTCGACGTCCTTCTGCATCAGCTCGCGCGACACCACCTTCACCGTGTCCGGCGAATGCTCGTGCCGGTTCACTCCCTTCAGCACGATGGCCTTGCCGTTCACCAGCAGCCGCGCGCCCTTCACCTCTACCTTGCGGAATCCGACGTTGGCGCTCATCGTTTCCAACTCGCGTCCGCCTTCGGCGATCAGCGACAACCGCAGCCGGTAGAGGTACGGCGTCTCCGCAGTCCACTTCGCTGGCTTGGCGATCATCCCGCTCACTACGCCCGGTCCCGCGGCCGCCTTCGCCGTCTTCTCCCACACACGCTTCCCCGCAGCGTCCAACAGCTCCGCCCGTAACTCGGCTGCGGGCGCGGCGGCATCATACTCGGCAATGTCGTAGGCAACCCGCATCTCCGCGTCAGAGTAGGCGCCGTCGAGCAGCGTCTGCACCTCGAAATCGCGGATGTGCCGCGTCGGCGCGCTCCAGAGAAACACCTCGCGATACATGCCGCTCATCCGCCACATATCCTGGTCTTCCAAGAACGCCCCATCCCCGTAGCGGTAAATCTCGACGGCCAGGGTGTTCGCGCCCGGCTTCACCCGCTTCGTGACGTTGAACTCGGCCGGCGTGCGGCTGTCTTCGCTGTACCCGATCTTCTCCCCATTCAGGTAGACATAGAACGCGGAATCGACGCCCGCGAAGTGTAAGAAGATCTCGCGCCCATTCCAGCCCTCTGGCACCGTAAACGTCCGGCGGTACGATCCCACCGGGTGGTTCTCCTTCGGTACCGAAGGCGCCGCCCGAGGGTCCTGCTTCCACGGATAAATGATGTTCGTATAAATCGGGGGATCGCTCGTGTAGAGCTGCCACACCGACGGTACCGGGACTCTCTTCCATGCGCCGTCGTCATAGCCCACGCGCTCGAAGCCGGCCGGCCGCTCCGCCGGTCGCGGCGCCAGGTGGAACTTCCACTGTCCGTTCAGGCTCTGCCGCCACGTTCCGTCGAGAATCGTCTGCGTCGCGTGGGGCTTCTCCGCGCCCACCTGGATCACCGCCGGATCGTCCCACTCGGGCCGCGTCTGCGCGCCGGCCGTGAGTGCGATAAGGATTAGGACTTGGATACCTGTTATTCGCACGATCCCGTTGTATCACGGCGTGCAGCCGAAAGTAGCATCATGGGTTTGTGAAGTCACTCGTCCTGGCCCTCGCCCTTGCGGCTATCTCTGCCGCACAGCACAACCCCGTCCTTCCCGGCGATTATCCCGACCCTTCCGTCATGCGCGTTCACCGCGAGTACTGGGCGACGGCGACGACTTCTCAGTGGGCTCCCATCTTTCCGCTCCTTCGGTCGACGGATTTGAGAACCTGGACCACCGAGGGTGCAATCTTCCAACTGCGGCCGAAGTGGGCTGAGACCAACTTCTGGGCTCCGGAACTCGCCGAGCACAACGGCAAGTTCTTCGTCTACTACACCGCGAAGCGCCGCGAAGGTCCTCTCTGCGTTGCCGTCGCCACGGCGCCGAAACCAATTGGACCGTGGACTGACCACGGGCCGATGGTCTGCCAGGAAGTCGGGTCGATCGATGCGGTCCCCTTCACGGCCGAAGACGGCGTCCGCTATCTCATCTGGAAAGAGGACGGCAACAGCAAACGCCTGCCCACTCCCATCTGGGCGCAGCGCCTATCCGGCGATGGTTTGAAACTCACAGGCAAGCCCGTCGAACTCATTCGTAATGACCAGCCCTGGGAAGGCCAACTCGTCGAAGGTCCCTTCTTCGTGAAGCGCGGCGACTGGTTTTACCTCTTCTACTCCGGCGCCGGCTGCTGCGGCGTCAAGTGCGATTATGCCTTCGGCGTCGCCCGCAGCCGAAAACTGCTCGGCCCCTACGAGAAGTACAAGGGCAATCCTCTGATCCAGGGCAATGACCAGTGGAAGTGCCCGGGCCACGGCAGCATTGTCGAAGCCGGGGACGGCAAGCACTACCTCCTGTATCACGCCTACGACGCCAAGGACTGGGTCTACGTCGGCCGCCAGGGGGTGCTCGACGAAGTGACATGGAACGAGGACGGGTGGCCATCGATCAACGCGGGCCGCGGGGTCTCGTCAAAGGCGCCCAAGCCCCCGCGCGCCTCCGAAGAGTGGCAATGGCCTTTCGACCGTCGCGGCAACCTCGCGCTGAACAAGGAACGCATCGAAATCACCGCCGGGCAGGGAAGCGACCTCGCTGAAGCGGTCATCGCCCGCCGCCCGGTCACCGCCGACTACGTCACCACCGTCCGCCTCGACGCCCAATCCGTGACCGGTTCCGAGACCGCCGGCCTCGCTGCCTACGGCAACCATCGCAACTTTGCCGGTGTGTTCGTCAGCGGCGGGAAGATCCGCCTCGAACGCCGCGAGAACGGCCAGACCGCAACTCTCGCTGAAGCGCCCCTGCCCAACGGCCGCCATGTCGAACTCCGCATGCGCGCCGTCGAGGGACGCCGGTTCGAGTTTGCCTACCGCCGCGGCTCCGGCTCCTGGCAGGAGATCAAGCCGCAGCTTCGAGGCGAACACCTACCGCCGTGGGACCTCGCGACACGCATGGCGCTCATCGCCGGGGGCACTCCCTCCGCCTCCGTCCGGTTCGAAGCGTTCCGTGTGCAATAATCGCCCCAGCACCTACGCCAGATGATACGCTCCGATCGCCTGGCGCACTTCCAGATCCTCGAGAAGATCGGGGAAGGCGGTATGTCTGAAGTCTGGAAGGCGCAGGATACCCGTTTGGGCCGAAATGTCGCCATCAAGATCCTGCCTCGTTCACAGGCGCAGGATGAGGAGCGACTGCGCCGTTTCGAGCACGAGGCGCGCACCGCCGGCGCCCTGAACCACCCCAACATCCTGGCGATCTACGACACCGGTCTCACCGAGGGACGGCCTTACCTGGTCACCGAATTATTGGAAGGCCAAACGCTGCGCGATGCTCTCGAGCGCGGCCCCCTACCTCCGCGGCGCGTGGTCGACTGCGCCCAGCAGATTCTGCGCGGCCTCTCCGCCGCCCACCACCACGGCATCGTCCATCGAGATCTGAAGCCCGAAAACGTCTTCCTCACCAAGGACGGCATGGTCAAGATCCTCGACTTCGGACTCGCCAAGGCCTCCATCACCGAACGCTTCCCACACGCGAACGACGAGACTCTCACCATCAGTACCAACCCCGGCACGGTCCTCGGGACCGTCGGCTACATGTCTCCCGAGCAGGTGCGCGGCGAAGAGGCCGGGCCGCGCTCGGACATCTTCAGCTTTGGGCTCATCCTCTATGAAATGCTCTGCGGCAAACGCGCCTTCCACTGCGGCAGCGCCGTCGAGACCATGAGCCTCATCCTCAGTGCGGAGCCTGCGCCCATCCCCACCAGCCCCAACCTGGAACGCCTGGTGCACCGCTGCATTGAAAAGCGCCCGGAGGACCGTTTCGACTCCGCCCGGGACGTCCTCTTCGCGCTCGAGGCCGCCGCTGGCGGCAGCGGCTCGTCCCCCTCGCTGATGCCCGTCAGCCAGCGCCGCCGCCGCAGTCGCACACGCCTTGCGCTCACGCTCGCCTGCGGGCTTATCGCCGGCGCGGCCATCGGACGCTGGCTTCTGCCCAGCAAACCTCCCGCCCCTCCCCAGATCCGCTATCTCACCTACTCGGGCCGCGATTCCTCGCCCGCCGTCACTCAAGACGGCCGTACCGTTGCCTTCATCTCGGAGCGCGACGGTACGCCGCGCATTTGGCTCAAGCAGCTCGCCGACGGCAGCGAGGTCGCCCTCACCGAGGGGCCCGACGATTCACCACGGTTCTCGCCGGACGGCTCCACCGTGCTCTTCGCCCGGACGGAAGGCACCCGCACTTCTCTTTTCCGTGTTCCGTTGCTGGGCGGAGAACCCCGGCGTGTCCTGGATGACGCCATTAATGGCGACTTCTCGCCGGACGGAAAGCGCGTCGCCTTCGTCCGCTGGCGCGCCGATGCCTCAGGCGAGAGCTCCATCATCGGAGTCGTCGACTCGGACGGATCCAACCCTCGCGTCCTTACCGAACTTCCCGGCGCCCGCGTCGAGATGCCCCGCTGGTCCCCCGACGGTACGAAGATCGCCGCCGTCGGCGCTATTCAAGGAGGCTTCCGAAGCGGCTTCTACGTGACCGACCTCGCCGGGACCGTCCGGCGCTACAGTACCCGGCGCGACATGGGCATCAGCGGCCTCGCATGGCTCCCGTCGAGCAGCGAGGTCGTCTACATCCGCGGCGACTATATGGTCGGTACGCTCTCCGAAGTCGTGCGCCACTCCCTCACCGCCGATACCTTGGAGACCCTCCACTGGCCCCATCGCAGCGCTTGCATCGACCTTCTGCGCGCCGGAGCGCTGGTGTTCGATACGGTCGGCACCCGCAGCAATCTCCGACGCGTGGAGGGCGGCGGCGCGGCTTCCTGGATCACACGCGGCACCAGTATGGACCGCCAGCCGGTCTTCTCGCCCGATGGCTCGCGGGTAGCCTTCTCCTCCGACCGCAGCGGCAACACCGATCTCTGGCAGATCACGCTCGACACCGGCAAAGTAACCCGGCTCACGGACCACGAAGCGGATGACATCGATCCCGCTTTCACGCCCGACGGCCGATCGCTGCTCTGGACCTCCAGCCGCGCCGGGCACTTCGAAGTGTTCCTCGCCGACGCCGACGGCGGCCGGCCGCGGCAGATCACACGCGACGGAGCGGACGCCGAGAACCCCACCATGACACGCGACGGACGCTGGATCGTGTATGCCTCCGCCAACCCCGCGAAAAGCGGAATCTGGCGTATCCGCCCGGACGGCTCCGACGGCGCCAGCCTCGTCGGCGGTACACATTTCAACCCGGAAGTATCGCCCGACGGCCGCTACGCGCTCTACGTCACCAGCCCGAAACCCGCGCTGAATCTCATTCGCGTTGTTACCGTGGACGATGGCGTGGACCAGGGCTTCGAGATTCGATGCCCCATCCGCAAGCGCACACCGGTGGTCATCGGCCGTGCTCGCTGGCGTCCGGACGGCAAGGCCATCCTGTTTATCGGGCAGGACGAGCGCGGCGTGCATGGCGTCTTTGAGCAGGACTTTGTTCCGGGCAAAGACACGTCCGCGAGCCTCCGCCCGGTCGCCGGCTTCGACTCCGACCTCACGACCGAATCCCTGGCCGTCGCCCCCGACGGGCGCTCCATGGTGATCTCCGGTTGGGACCGCGTCTCCACTCTCCTTCTGGCTGACCGGCTGCCGGGACTCGGGAAGGGATTGTTCCCGTGAAGACCGCCATTCTCCTCGCTGTCACGGCCCTCGCCCTCCAAGCGTCCTTCGACGAGCGCTTCGAAGAGATCAAGAAGTCCGCTACCCGGGACGAGTTGTACGCCTTTCTCTACGCGCTGCCCAAGGGCGGCGACTTGCACCACCACTTCGGCCTCGGTACCCACGCAGAGGCCTGGTACGAGTTCGCCACTGATTCCGCCCGAAATGGCAACAACCTCTATTACACGCGCCTCCGCTTCGCCGACTGCGAGAAGGACTCCATGCCCTTCGTTCGCTTTCGCACCATCCAACGAGCGACCTTCCAGCGGCTCTCCCCTTGCCAGCAGTCCGAGTACGTTCCGCTGCCGAGCCTGACGCCGGAGCAGCGCGCCGAGTGGATCTCTTCCCTCAAACTCGACCGCGCGGGCGAAGGCCGCAACGAGTTCTTCGAGGTCATCGTGCAGCGCATGGGCGACATGCCGCGCGAGCCGTTCCTCTTCCTGAACGTAATGGCCGAGACCGTTCGGCGCATGGGCGCGGAAGGCCTTCGCTACCTGGAGAGCCAGGCAGCCACCGTGAATTGGCGCGACCGCGACGGCAATCCGATAGACCCGCAGAAAGGTGCGGACCTGCTACGCGAGTGGCTCCGCCGCGAGGACGTCCGCGCCACCGGCGTCGAAGTGCGATTCCTCCACCCCCTGCTTCGCTACCTGCCGCAGGCTGAGCGCGCGCTCGAGGATACCTACGCCTTCGTCGATCGCAACCGCGATCTCTTCGTCGGTATCAACCTCCTGGGCCGGGAGGACAACGACAAAGGATACCCTCTGCGCTTCCTCGATACCTTCCGCAAGATGCGCCGCAAATATCACGGGATCCGTCTCTCGATCCACGGCGGCGAGAAAGACTCCCCGGGTACCGACGTCCGCGACACCCTGCTTCTGGGCGCCGAGCGCATCGGCCACGGCGTCAATCTCATTACCGATCCCGATACCCTGTTACTCCTCCGCGGCGGCCGCTTCCTCGTCGAAATCCAGTTAGTGAGTAACCGCCTGCTCGAATATACTCCGAACCTCGACAATCATCCGTTTCCCGAGTATCTCCGCACCGGCATCCCCGTCTGCTTGAATACCGATGACCCAGGGCCGTGGGATTCGAATCTGACGGACGAGTACTTCGCCGCGGTGACTCATTTCAATCTGAGTTGGAGTGAGATAGTCACCCTGGGCCGCAACAGTCTTCAGTACTCGTTCGCTCCTGACGAAGTGAAGCGGCGCCTGCTGGCCGGGTATGAGGAAGCGGTTCGCGCGTTTGAACAGCGCTTCGCCGCGGGTGACTGGCGCCCTGCCATCCGCGCGGTCCGGCCTGTCATAAGCGGTTACGCCCGTCGGACGTATTCCACCGGACGGTAAACTAACCGTAATCCACAAACGCTGGCACGGTAGTTGCACCCAACTGCGTTACTATGACCTGGAAACGGCTCGGCACGCGAGCGGCGAGGCTGGTGGTGTACGCGTCCGCCGTCGGTGCCTTCCTGATTGTCCTTCTCTTTTTAGTGTCTTACGTTCGCTACGGGCGCGTGATTCGAAAGCTCGAGCAAGGCGGCCTTACTCATACTACATCTGTATACGCTGCGCCCCGCTGGCTGGAGGTGGGAGAAGAAATTACCGCCGGGGACCTGATCGAGGACCTCAAGCTGGCAGGCTACTCGATTGAGCGCGAGGGCGATCTGGCCTTGCGGATCGTTGCCCCTGTCAATGGTGAAGCACTCCACATCCGGCTGGTGGAGGGCAGGATTGCCTCCATTCAAGAGGCCGGGGGCAAAACGCTCGAGAAGGCAACCATCGAGCCTCCTCTGCTGAGCAACCTGTCCGAGCAGCAGCGCCAGCAGCGGTACCCGGTCCGCTTTGAACAGTTACCCACGCATCTGGTGAACGCCGTGGTGGCGGTTGAAGACAAACGCTTCTTCCGGCACATGGGCTTTGATCCGTTCCGCATGGCCATGGCTGCCTACGTTGACCTGAAGGAAGGCCGTAAGCAGCAGGGGGCGTCGACCATTACTATGCAGCTGGCCCGCAGTATCTGGCTGGGGCGCCAGAAGAAGTGGGGCCGCAAGATCGAAGAGATGTTACTCGCCATGCAAATGGAGGCTAAGTTACCGAAGAAGAAAATCTTCGAATACTACGCGAACGAGTTGTATCTCGGCCACCGTGGCCCCTTCTCCATTCACGGCTTCGCCGCCGCCTCCAGGGTCCTCCTGAACAAGAAGCTCGACGAACTCAGGCTGGAAGACGCCGCCTTGCTCGCCGGCCTCGGGCAGGCCCCGTCGCTCTACGACCCGCTTCGCTATCCGGAGCGGGCGCGCCAACGCCGCAATTTAGTCCTCGCCCTGATGCGCGAGAACGAATTCATAACCGAGGAGCAGCGACAACAGGCCGCCGCCGCGCCCATCCGCACGCCGAACTTCAACACCTATGAGGTGACTGCCCCCTACTTCGTCGATTACGTGATGGACGAGTTGCAGCGCCGCCATCCGCGGTGGGAAGAGGAGGGCGAGGCTGCCCGTGTCTACACCACGCTCGACCTTCGCCTCCAGCGCCTTGCCGAACAAGCTGTCGAACTGGAGATGAAGGCCCTCGACAAACGGTTCCGCGGCAAGGACCGGCCCCAGGTCGCCCTCGTCGCCATCGATCCCCGCACGGGCGGCATCAAGGCCCTGGTGGGCGGCCGCGACTACCGCGAAAGCCAGTTGAACCGCGCTCGCGCCCTTCGCCAGCCGGGTTCCGTCTTCAAACCCTTCGTCTACGCCGCGGCCTTCGGATCCGGCATGAATGGCGGCGCCGCACTGACCCCAGCCTCCACTGTCCTGGATGAGCCCACACAGTTCGTGTTCAACCGCCAGGTCTACGAGCCGGGCAATTTCAATGAGATCTTCGGCGGATACGTCACCTTGCGGCGCGCCCTTGCAAGCAGCCTGAACGTGGCTGCCGTCAAGGTGGCGGAGATGACCGGCTTCGAAAAGGTCGCCGGGCTCGCGCGCCGGGTGGGTCTCAACGTCCAGCCCACGCCTTCCATCGCCCTCGGCGCCTATGAGGCGACCCCCGTTCAGATCACGGCCGCCTACGTGCCATTCGTCAACAGAGGCCGGTACAGGAGCCCGAAGTCCGTATCCATGGTTCTCGCCTGGAACAACGAGGTCCGCTACCGGGGACCGGACGAAGACCGGACGGTCATGGATCCGCGAGTCGCTTATCTGATGCAGAGCCTGCTGCAGGACGTGGTGCGCCGCGGCACGGCCTCCGGCGTGCGCGCCCGTGGCTTCAAACTGCCGGTGGGCGCCAAGACGGGAACCTCCCGCGACGGCTGGTTTGCCGGCTTCACCACGGAACTGGTTTGCGTCGTCTGGGTAGGCTTCGACGACGGCCGCGAACTCGGTTTGGAGGGCTCGAAGTCGGCGCTTCCCGTCTGGACCGCCTTCATGAAGCGCGCGCATGAGCTTTCCCCCTACCGGCGCGCCGGCAAGTTCGACGCTCCCGCGGGGGTCACCCGCGGGATCATCGACCCCACCACCGGCCTCATCGCCAATGAATTCTGTCCCGCACGCTCGGAGGAGTTGTTTTTGGCGGGAAGCGAACCCGGCCCGTGCAACCGCCACTCGATCGAGACACCGGCCTTCCCAAGCGTTGCAGCCGAGGCCGTTCTCTCTCCGGCGCCCGCAGCCGTACTGCAACCCGCTGTGGTCACCGACCCTCCGCGCTGACGCTTCGAGCGCGCACGGGCTACAGTGAAGAGGACCCATGCGCATCGCTGAAATCTTCGCTTCCATTCAGGGCGAGGGTATCCTCGCCGGCGTCCCCTCCCTTTTTGTTCGGACCTCCGGCTGTAATTTGCGTTGCGTCTGGTGCGATACGCCGTACACCTCCTGGCAGCCCGAAGGCGAGGAGATGAATCTTGGGCCGGTGATCCACAAGCTGCGTGTGGGAACGGCCCACATCAAGCACATGGTCATCACCGGCGGCGAGCCGATGATCCAGCACGATATTGCGATCTTCACGAAGAACTCGCGCCGCTCGCTGCGCAAACACATCACCATCGAAACGGCGGGCACCGTCTTTCTGGATGACCTGGAGTGCGACCTGATGAGCATCAGCCCCAAACTCGCCAACTCCACCCCGCACCGCCGGGAGGGCGGCAAGTTCGCCCTCCAGCATGAGCGGCTCCGGTATCAGCCGGAAGTCCTCAAGCAGCTCATGGCACGTTACAGCTATCAACTGAAGTTCGTGGTGATGTATCCCGAGGACATGGAAGAGATCCTGCAGATTGTCGAAGCCACCGCCGCCGATCCCGAACGCGTGCTCTTGATGCCCGAGGGCATCGAGGAGGACATGCTTCGCGAACGCGGCAAGTGGGTCGCCGAACTGTGTCGCGAGCACGGCTTCCGCTTCAGCCCGCGCCTTCACATTGCCCTGTGGGGCAATAGACGCGGCGTCTGACGTTGTCCGCTCACAGACGCCTCTTCCCGCAAACGGACACTCGCGACAACGCCCCCGCACGCAACTCAGGCACTTGGCGTGGTCCAACAGATGCTAAGAGGTGCAGCCATGGCTATGATGGAACGCAAGCGGGAACCGGTAACTACACTTCCCACGAAGGCGGAGATGGACCAGCGCGCCGCCGAGGGTTGGCGCTTGTCAGCCGTGGAGTGGGTCCGCGAGATCCCCAACACCGGCGGTAGGGCCTCCGAGGATGTCCCCTACGGCATGCGCATCTCCTCCGACTGCTCCCACCTCGAGGCCGACCCCCAGGAGCAGGAGGTGATGTCCGCCGCCATGAGCCTCATCGTCCAGGACCAGCCGCTCTCCGCCATTGCCGCGGCCTTGAACCAGCGCGGCTACATCACTCGCCGCGGCATGCCGTGGGGGCCCGCCGAGGTCTTCGACCTCATGCCCCGCCTGGTGGAGGCCGGTCCCAAGCTGTTCACGCGTCCCGACTGGCCCCGTCTGCGGCGCGGCGCCTGACCTCGGCGCGACGCGACGCCGGCGCCCTTCTGTGATATCCTTCACGTCCCAGGAGGGCATGCGATGCTCAAGGAATTCAAGGCGTTCGCCATGCAGGGCAACGTCCTCGATCTGGCCATCGGCGTCATCATCGGCGCCGCCTTCGGCAAGATTGTCAGCTCATTCGTCGGCGATATTGTGACGCCGCTCATCGGCCTCCTCGCCGGGAAAGTGGATTTCTCAAACCTCTTCATTGTGCTCGGCGACCAGGCCGTGGCGACCCTGGCCGAAGCAAAGCAAAAGAACGTTCCGGTGGTTGCCTACGGCCTCTTCATCAATACCGTGCTCGATTTCCTCATCGTGGCCTTCGTCATCTTCCTCGTCGTGCGGCAGGTGAACAAAATGCGGAAGCCCGCTCCCGCGCCCCCGCCGCCCGCTACCAAGGATTGCCCGTTCTGCACTTCCGCGATCGCGCTGAAGGCCACCCGCTGCCCGCAGTGCACCTCGGACTTGAGCGCCGCCGCCCGCGCCTAGTCCTCGTCGTGCTGCGCCGCCAGCCGCGTGACGACGTTCATGTCCTCGAGCGTCGTCACGTCCCCGCTCACGGTATGGCTGGTCACGATCTCGCGCAGCAGCCGGCGCATGATCTTCCCGCTTCGGGTCTTCGGCAGCGCTTCCGTGAACCGGATCTCCTCCGGCCGCGCGAACGAGCCGATCTCGTGCGCCACCCACTTGCGAAGCTCTTCGCCCAGCGTCTTGTGGTCGTCCTGGCCCGCCTTCAGCGTCACGAACGCACACACCGCCTGCCCGGTCACTTCGTGCGGTTTGCCGACCACGGCCGCCTCCGCCACGGCCGGGTGGCGTACCAGCGCCGACTCCACCTCCATCGTGCTGAGCCGGTGCCCGCTCACATTCATCACATCATCCACGCGACCCAACACCCAGAAGTATCCATCCGCGTCCTGCCGCGCCGCGTCGCCCGTGAAATACACTCCGGGCAGCCGTCCCCAGTACTGTGATGCATACCGCTCCGGATCTCCCCAGATCGTGCGCAGCATACCGGGCCAGGGCCGCTTGATGATAAGAAACCCCTCCTGGTCCGGAGCCGCGGGCTTGCCCGCCATATCCACCACCTCGGCCAGCACCCCCGGCATCGGCAGTGTTCCCGACCCCGGCTTCAGCGGAACAGCCCCCGGCATCGGTGCAATCAGAATTCCGCCGGTCTCCGTCTGCCACCAGGTGTCGACAATCGGACAGCGCCCCTTCCCGATTACACCGTGGTACCATTCCCACGCCGCCGGATTGATCGGTTCGCCAACCGAACCCAAGAGGCGGAGGCTCGAAAGATCGTGCGCGTCCGGCCACTTGTTGCCCTGCTTGATGAGCGCCCGAATGGCCGTCGGCGAAGTATAGAAAATCGTCACCCGGTACTTCTCCACCAGCCGCCACCAGCGGTCAAAGGCCGGATAATCCGGCGCGCCCTCATACATCACGGTCGTCGCGCCGGCCGAGAGCGGACCGTAAACGATGTAGCTGTGCCCCGTCACCCAGCCGATGTCCGCCGTGCACCAATACGTGTCCTCCTCCTTCAGGTCGAAGACCCACTTCATGGTCGCGGTGGTGTGGAGGAGGTAGCCGGCCGTGGTGTGGAGGATTCCCTTCGGCTTCCCCGTAGTGCCAGACGTGTAGAGTGCGAACAGAGGATGCTCGCTGTCGAGTGGCTCAGCCGGGCAGACTTCGCTCGCGTCCTTGTCCAGTTCGTGCCACCAGTGGTCCCGGCCCTCCTTCATCGGCACCGCTGAGCCCGTCCGCCGGTACACCACCACGGAACGGACATCCGGGCACTCCGTGCACGCCTCGTCCACGGCATCCTTCAGCCGGATCTCCTTGCCCCGCCGCCAACCGCCGTCGGCTGTAATCACCAGTGGGGCGCCCAGATCGAGGATGCGCGCCTTCAACGCTTCGGAGGAGAAGCCCCCAAACACCACGCTGTGCATGATGCCGAGCCGGGCGCACGCCAGCATCGCCACCACCGCCTCCGGCACCATCGGCATGTAGATGATGGCGCGGTCGCCCGGCTTGTAACCAAGGCCCTTCAGCACATTCGCAAAACGGCACACCAGCCGGTGCAGTTCCTGGTACGTGATCGCCCGCTGGTCTCCGGGCTCACCCTCCCAAAGGATCGCCGCCTTGTTCCGCCGGGCTGTAGTCAGGTGCCGGTCCAGGCAGTTATAGCTGGCGTTGATCTTCCCGCCCACAAACCATTTCACGAACGGCGGATGCCACTCGAAAACGTGGTTCCACCGCTCGAACCATGCCAGCTCCTTTTCGGCCAGCTCTCCCCAGAACTCTTCCGGCGTCTCGAGCGCGCGGCGGTGCAGTTCGCGATACGCGTCCAGACCCTGGACGTGAGCCCGGCGCACAAACTCTTCGCTCGGAGCATACAGTGACGAACTTGACATTTTTATAGAACTCCCCAGATTAAGGCAGCATCATTCTACCAAGCGCGCGCTGGATTCAGACAGATCGCACCGCGGCACCCGCGGAGCCAAAACCGACAAATAGAGGTGACATGTTGAATCGCCAGATTCTGCGCCTTGTTGCGCCCGCTTTGCTCTTAGCCACTGCCGCTCTGGCCCAAAACGGCCGCGTGCGTGTGCTCCATGCGTCCCCGGATGCGCCCAATGTCGACGTCCTCGTCGATGGCGTGCGTGTCCTCCAGGATCTTCCCTTCCGCGAGTACTCCGAGTATCTCAGCGTCCCCGCGGGACGGCGTGAGATTCGCGTAAACGTCACCGGCACCAGTACCACCGTTCTGCAGGCGACTCCGGAAGTCGCCGCCAACACGGACTACACGGCGATTGCCGTAGGCTATGCCGGCGGCCGTCAGCCCGCTCTCGACATTCTCCTGCTCACCGACGACAACCGCGCTCCCGCCGAGGGCCAGATTCGTATTCGCGCCGTCCACGCGGCGCCCGGCGCTCCCAACGTGGACATCTATGCCGGCACACCCTTCGAGCCCCTCGAGCGGCTGACTCCCGCGTTGACCAACGTTCCGTTCAGAGCCGCCTCCGGCTACCTGGCCGTGCCGATCCTGACCTATCACCTGCGCGTGGCCGTCGCCGGCACCCAGAACGTCGCCATTAGCACCGGCCGCCTGCCGAGCTGGGGCGGCATGGTTCGCACCTTCGTGGCCGTGGATAGCCGCGGCGGTGGCGCACCGTTCGAAATCCTCGTGCTGCCCGACCGGTTCTAACGTCTGCCCGCGTCTTCCTCCGAACGCCCGCAGCGGTCCGGGGCTGCGGGCGTGCTAGCATGAAAAATTGCTCCATGACCGGCGTTGTTCCCGACATCCTCTCCCGCATCGTCAAACATAAGCAGGAAGAATTGTTGCAACGCCGCTCGACGAGCGATCGCCTCGAATCGCTTGCCGATGCCCGTCGCTCGGACCGCCGGGATTTCGCCGCGGCCCTCCGTACCGCCCCTCCCTCCATCATCGCCGAATGCAAGAAAGCGTCTCCCAGCAAGGGTACGCTGGTTCCTGACTACTATCCTCCCCGGCTGGCAGCCTCCTATCAGGAGGGGGGCGCCGCCGCGCTGTCCGTACTCACCGACGAGAAGTTCTTTCAGGGCTCGCTCGCCGATCTCGAATCAGCCCGCGCCTCAGTCCGTCTTCCCGTGCTTCGAAAGGATTTCACTCTCGACAGCATTCACGTCCTGGAGGCGGCCGCCCACGGGGCCGATGCCATCCTGCTGATCGCGGCCATCCTCTCCACGCTTCAGCTTCGCTCGCTCCGCGAACAGGCTGAGCGCCTCGGCATGGCCGCTCTCGTCGAAGTCCACAACGAGGACGAGTTGCGCTCGGCCCTTGACGCGGGCGCCCATCTCCTCGGCGTGAACAACCGCGACCTCCACACGTTTCAGGTGTCCATCGAGACGTCACTGCGCCTTGCCGAACGAATGCCACCGGGAGCGACGTTGGTCAGCGAGAGCGGAATCACCAGTGCCGCCGACGTCCGGCGTTTACGCGAAGCGGGCTACCACGCATTCCTGGTCGGCGAACACCTGGTGCGCTCCGGCTCGCCCGCCGCTGCGATTCGAGAGCTGAGGTCATAGCCCGGTGGTCGTCAAAGTGTGCGGCATCACGAATCTCGACGACGCACTGGCTGCCGTCGATGCCGGCGCCGACGCCCTCGGCTTCAACTTCTATCCGCAGAGTCCGCGCTACATAGAGCCCTTAACGGTGGCGCGCCTGTGCGCGGCCATCCCGCCTGACATCCTGAAGGTCGGCGTCTTCGTGGACGAGCCGGTCGCACGCGCGGCCGAGTTGTGCGCCGCCGCCGGCCTCGATATCGCGCAGTTGCATGGCGAGGCTCGTGCCGCCTCCTCCCCCGCCCCGATTCGCATCTGGCGCGCTCTGCCCGCCGGCGTTGACCTCGCCGCCCGGATCGCCGCTTCGCCCGCCGATGCCTTCCTCATCGATACGCCCTCCCCCCTCCATGGAGGCACAGGCACCGTCTTTGACTGGTCGCTCGCCGCTAACCTGCGCGCCCGCATCATCCTGGCCGGCGGTCTGGGACCCGACAACGTCGCGGAGGCCATTCGCCGCGTACGTCCCTGGGGTGTCGATGCTGCGTCCCGGCTCGAGCGCGCTCCGGGTTTGAAGGATCATGAGAAGATGCGGCTATTCGTCAAAGCCGCACGGTCGGAATCAACAATCCTATGCTGACGTCCCAACCAGACGCCCGCGGCCACTTCGGCCCCTACGGCGGCCGTTATGTTCCGGAAGTCCTCATGTCTCCGCTCGAGGAACTCGAGGCGGCGTACGCGGAAGCGCGCCTTGATGCCTCGTTCCAAGCCGAGCTGCGAGACCTTCTTGAAAACTACGCCGGCCGCCCTACGCCCCTGTATTTTGCCCGGCGTTTGAGCCAGGACCTCGGCGGCGCCCGCATCTACTTAAAGCGCGAAGACCTGCTGCACACCGGCGCACACAAGATCAACAACGCGCTCGGCCAGGTGCTGCTCGCGCGTCGCATGGGCAAGAAACGCATTATCGCGGAGACCGGCGCCGGCCAGCATGGTGTCGCCACCGCCACCGTCTGCGCCCTCTTCGGCATGGAGTGCGTGGTCTACATGGGCGAGGAGGACATGCGCCGGCAGCGCCTGAATGTGTTCCGCATGCGGCTGCTGGGCGCGAAGGTCACTGGCGTCACCAACGGCAGCCGCACACTCAAGGACGCCATCAGCGAAGCCATGCGCGATTGGGTGACCAACATCCAGAGCACGCATTACCTCCTCGGGTCGGCCCTCGGTGCGCATCCGTACCCGCTGATGGTGCGCGACTTCCACAGTGCCATCGGCATCGAATCGCGCCGGCAGATCCTCGAGAAGGAAGGGCGCACCCCTGACGTACTCTTCGCCTGCGTAGGCGGCGGCAGCAACGCGATCGGACTCTTCCACGCCTTCGTTAACGACAACGGCGTGAGGATGGTCGGCGTTGAGGCCGGGGGCCGCGGCGCCGCTCTTGGCGCCCACGCGGCGCGCTTCTCCGGCGGTTTGCCCGGCGTCCTGCACGGCGCTTACAGCTACCTCCTGCAAGACGGTGACGGCCAGGTCTCGCTGACGCATTCCGTGTCCGCCGGGCTCGACTATGCCCTCGTCGGACCTGAGCATGCCTGGCTTCACGATCAGGGCCGCGCCGAGTACGTCTCCATCTCCGACGCCGATGCGCTGGCCGCCGCCCGCCGGTTGTCTTTGACCGAAGGCATCATCCCGGCCCTCGAATCCGCGCATGCCGTTGCCGAAGCGATCCGCCGGGCGCCCCACGCCGCCGGGCAGATCTTCCTGGTGAACCTCAGCGGGCGCGGCGACAAGGACATCGACATCTACCGGGAGAACCTGAAAGACCTCGATGAGTAGAATCGCCGCGACTTTCGCCCGCTTGCGCGAAGAGAATCGCACCGGCCTGGTGGCTTACATCACCGCGGGCGACCCCAGTCCATCGCGAACGCCGTCTCTGGTGGCGGCCCTCGAACGCGGCGGTGCGGATCTGATCGAGCTTGGCGTTCCGTTCTCCGACCCGATCGCCGACGGTCCGGTCATCCAGCGCGGATCGGAACGTGCGCTCGCCGCCGGAACCACCCTTCACTCCGTCCTCGAGATCGCGGCCGGCATACGCCGCCACAGCCAAATCCCGATCATTCTCTTTACCTATCTGAACCCGGTTCTGCGCTACGGCTTCGAGGCCCTTGCCCGCGATGCCGCCGCCTGCGGCGTCGACGGTTGTCTCCTCACCGATCTGACCGTCGAGGAGGCCGAGTCTTACGTGGACACCATGCACCGGGCAGGGCTCGAGACCGTCTTTCTCGCCGCGCCCACCAGCGCAGCCCGCCGCCTCGAGTTGGTAGCCCGCTACTCCACCGGGTTTCTCTACCTTGTCTCCCGCACCGGCGTCACCGGCGAGCAGGACCGCCTCTCCGGCTCGGCCCTGCCGCTTATTGCCTCCCTGCGCGCCCTGACCGATAAGCCGCTTGCCGTGGGGTTTGGTATCTCTCGCGCCGAGCATGCCGCGGAGCTGGCGGGGAAAGCAGATGCCATCGTCGTCGGCAGCGCCTTTGTGCGTACCGTCGAGCAGAATCCCGGACCCGAGTTGGAGGCGCGGCTCGAGGCGCTTGCCGCCGAGCTCTCCGGCGCACTCCGCGGAGCTCGGGCATGACGCGCGACGAGGCAGCCCAAGCCCTCTCCATCCAAAGAAGCCGCATCGACGCGCTCGATCTTCGCATCCTGGAACTGTTCAACGAGCGCGCCATGATCGTGCAGGAGATCGGCCGCATCAAGCAGCAGGTGGAGATGCCCATCTACGAACCCAAACGCGAAGACGAGGTCTTTCGCAACGTCCTCGGCCATAACCGCGGGCCGCTCCCAAACGACGCCGTGAAACGGCTCTTTGAGCGCATCATCGACGAGATGCGCACCGTGCAGAAGAGACAGATGGAGCGTTCCGGCTCCCAGAGTCAATAGGAGATCGTTATGGTGGTCGTCATGCAATCCGATGCCGGCGAGGAGGCCGTCCAGAAGGTGATCGACCGCATGGTCACCATGGGCTTCACCGTCCATCGGTCCACCGGCGTCGTCCACACTCTGCTCGGCGGCGTGGGACCGGAAGGCGACTTTGATCCTGCCGAGTTCGAGGTAATGGACGGCGTCAAAGAGTGCCATCGCATCATGTCCCCGTACAAGCTCGCCAGCCGGACCTTCCGCCCGGATGGCACCGTGATCCGGGTGGGCGAAGTCGAGATCGGCGGGCGCGCGGTGGTCATCATGGCGGGCCCTTGCAGCGTGGAGAGCGAGGAGCAGATCGAATGCGCCGCCGAACAGGTGGCGCGTATGGGCGCGCGAGTCATTCGCGCCGGCGCATTTAAGCCCCGTACCTCTCCCTATAGCTTCCAGGGACTCGGCGAGGAGGGCCTCCGCCTGCTCCGCGCCGCCGCCCGCCGGCACGGCCTGCTGACCGTCACTGAGGTGATGGACCAGACACAGATACCGTTAATAGCCGAGTACGCGGACATCCTCCAGGTCGGCGCCAGAAACATGCAGAACTTCAACCTGCTGCGGGAGCTCGGAAAGGTTCGCCGGCCGGTTCTCCTGAAGCGAGGTATCTCCGCCACTATCGAGGAACTGCTGCTCTCTGCCGAATACGTGCTCACCGGCGGCAACTATGACGTCATGCTGTGCGAGCGCGGCATCCGGACCTTCGAGAGCTACACCCGCAATACCATGGATATCTCGGCAATCCCCGTGGTGAAGAAACTCTCTCACCTGCCGATACTCGCCGATCCATCTCACGGCACCGGCCGGCGTGACAAAGTCCTGCCCATGGCACGCGCCGCCGTCGCCGCGGGCGCCGACGGGCTGCTGGTCGAAGTCCATCCCAATCCGGACCGCGCACTGAGCGACGGCGCCCAATCCCTCTGGCCCCACCAGTTCGATGAGCTGATGGGCCAGTTGCGAATGATCGCGCCGGCCGTGGAACGGACGGTCTAACCGCGTGGAGGTGGTGGCCATCGTCGGGGTCGGCCTCATCGGCGGATCGTTCGGTCTTGCACTGCGCGCCTCGAACTTCACGGGCCACATCATCGGAGTCAGCAGTCCGCGGACGATCGACAGCGCGTGTGAGCGCGGCGCGATTGACCGGGGCGAGCCGCTGGAGCTGGCGGTCCCGAGCGCCGACCTGGTATACCTGGCGCAGCCAATTCAGCAGATCCTCGATACCTTACCTCGTCTCGCGCCGCTTCTCAAGCCGGGTTGCCTGGTCACCGATGCCGGCAGCACCAAGGCTGCGATCGCGGCCCGCGCGAGGGAAGTACTTCCCGCGGATACGTTTATCGGCGGCCACCCAATGGCCGGCAAAGAGGTCAGCGGCATTTCGGCCGCCGATCCCGGCCTCTTTCGCGGCCGGCCCTATCTGCTCACTCCCTCCGACCGGTCGCTCCTCGGGGGCGGACCCGGTCGCCGCTTCCTTTCCTTATTAGAAGGTATCGGCGCCCGCGTCCGGGTCCTGGATGCGCAGGAGCACGACCGCCTGGTGGCACAGCTCTCGCATCTTCCCCAAGTCCTGTCCACGGTGCTGGCAGCGACCCTCGAACGAACCGCCGTCGACCCGTCGGGCATCGCCGGACCGGGCCTGACTGACATGACTCGGCTCGCGCTGAGCTCTCATGCTGTCTGGGGCGACATTCTCGTTACAAACAGACATGAGATCGAGAGCGTCCTCGATACCTTCGCCCAGGAGCTTGCCGCGTTTCGGCTGGCACTCTCAACCCGACAGACTGAAGATTTCTTCGACAGAGCCGGCAACTACGCGCGTAGGGTTCGCAGTCAGTAGCCTGTTGCACTGCCCCATTACGGCCGTTAAGGGTCGGCGAAACGTTGCGCAAGAAAGCGAAAACTGCGGACGGATAGCCAACTTGTTCAGAGGAATAGACAAACTGGTACTAGATAAGCCCAATTTCTTGTCCCGTTTCAAGGCGCGTTTTCGTATACTCGGGTGGGCAAGCATTCAGGCAATTCGCCCCATCTACGTTTGTCAAAGAACCGATGACACCGTCGCTTCCGGATGATCTGCGATCTTTACTGCTTGACGGGCGTGAGAGTAGTCCGACTGTTCGTGGCCAGATTATTTTCTCCGAGGGACGCCCGCCTGAGTTCGTCTATTTCCTCCACTCCGGCCTGGTGAAAGTATGCCGCGGCGCGTCGGCCAGTAAGGAGATCGTTCTCGGCGTCGCGCACCCGGGCGAGTTGTTTGGCCTGAAGAACGCCATTCTCGACAAAAAGCATTGGGATCGCGCCACCGTACTCGTGAGCGGCGAACTGACGGCGATACCGCGCCTCGACTTTCTCAAGCTATGCGATAGCAAACCCGAGCTGTGGCGCATCATTGCACGAATGCTGAGCGAGCGCCAGGAAGAATTGCACCGTCGGGTGGAAATGCTCGTGCTGGCCAGCGTCGAGCAGCGGCTCCTGAGTTGCTTGGTGGAATTGGCGGAATTCGGTCCCTATGCGCCTGAAGAAGGACACTCCATACCGCTTTCCCAAGGCGATTTGGCCGATATCATCGGCGCCACCCGCGAAACGACGTCGAACAAGCTGAACCGGCTGGCCCAGAGGGACCTTGTGGTTCTTGGTCGGCGGCGCGTCATCGTGCCTCGCCCGGCCCAGCTGAGAACTGCCTTGAACGGCAGCCTGCGAGACAACAAGCGACGCTAGCCCCCGGCGTCACACTGTGACCGCCTTTCACTGATCTCCACGCGTTATTCCCGGCGAAACAGAGAGTTAAGAGATGGTCTTTGAAGTGCACAGGTTTGCGCCAGTATGCGGGTCTTAGCGTTTGCCCTATCCGTTCTCCTGTCAGGTGCGCTCTTATGGGGGCAGCAGGCGCTGAACGTCAACTCGCGCTATACCATTGAAGCCGTAGATGTTGTTCCCTCCTCGGAGCGCCGCTTCAGCCCTTCTCTGCGCAGGGACCTCCAGAAGATTATCGGCGAGAAGCTCGACCCTGAGGTTTTAAACGAGCTGTCCTGGCGGATCCGACGCGAACTGGACGCCCGCATGGTGAGCCAGAAAATCGTGCGCGGAAGCGAACCTGAGCACGTCAAGGTGGTCTTCGAAGTGATTCGCCGCAAGGGCTTTGCGGTGACCGTGCCCAAGCTGGCGTACCATTCGAGGCAGGGTTGGTCGGCCGGTATCGAGGGGACGGCGAGATTCGCGGGGCACGCCGTAACGGTCGGCGTCATCTCCGATGCGGACGAGTTGCTCGAGCGATTCGCCGGTGTTCGATTTCGCTACGAGCGAGAGCGCTTGGGATCGGCGCCCGTTGGCCTCTCGGTAGAAGTCGAAGACCTTCACCAGCAATGGAATCCGGCTGTTTCTGAAGCCCTTGGCCAGCCCCCGCAGCCCACCCCCGACACCGGCGGGATCTACCGCTGGAGGCGCGGCGTTCATCCGGCTCTCACTCTTCGCCTTGGGCGGACCGTAACCGTTGTTTCCGGTATTGATCTACAGCGGTTTGAAACCCAGTATCCAGCGGCGCGTACGGAGTCGGCCCATGCCGTCTCCGGTTCTCTCCGCTACCAGAACAGCTGGGAAGGTACGAATACCGGACAGCGGCTGGAGGCTGCCTATGCCGTTCGCGCGGGCACCAGCGCTCTCGGCAGTGACTACTCCTACGCCCGCCATTCTTGGTCCGGGCTCTATCAGTATCGCCGCGATCGGTCGTCTGTCCGACTGGCCGGGCTCGCCGGCACCGTAGGAGGGCGAGCCCCGCTGTTCGAACGGTTCGTCCTGGGCAATGCGGGTACCTTGAGAGGGTGGAACAAATACGATTTGCAGCCGCTCGGCGGTGCGCGGGTCGCTTATGGTTCCGTCGAATACCGCTACCGGAACGTCCACGCCTTCTATGACACCGGCGCTCTTTGGAACCGGAACGAAGAGCCGGACGTCAAGCATTCGTTGGGTGCAGGATTGCACGCGGGGAACCTTTACTTCACCGTCGGATTTCCCGTTCGCGAGGGCCGCATGGCTCCGATCTTCATCCTGGCTATGAACTTTTGAATGCACGGTGCCTCCCAGGTCACGCGACGGCGGCTCCTGCGGCTCGCGTCCGCCGGTGGCCTCTGGCTTCCCCTGCATGGCGCTCCCCTGCTCCAGTTCGCCTGCCGCGACGAGCAGTTGACAGTTGAGGCGCCCTCCCTTCACTTTTTAGCGGGCCGCGTCGGTGACCGTCTGCAAAACGGGCTGTCCGTTGGCATCGAAATTCAATTGACGCTGCTAAGCGAACCCAAGGGGGCCGCCGCGCGCCGGTCCCTCGAGCGCTTCCTTGTGAGCTACGACCTGTGGGAGGAAAAGTACGCCGTCGCCCCCGTGAGCCGGGAACTGCGTGCCGTCAGCCACTTGTCGGCAGGTGCGGCGGAGGAGTGGTGTTTGAGCCACGTGCAAGTTCCTGTCGCCGGCATGGACGGCAACCGCCCTTTCTGGGTCCGGCTCGACATTCGGGCGGAAGAGGCGAGGGAGGTGGCGCGCGGGGGGGAAGACGGTTTCGACATAGCGAACCTGGTGGACCTGTTCGCGCGCCGCAGTCCGGACCGGCACATGCGCTGGTCGGTTGATGCCGGGCCGATCCGGCTAGCCTCGCTGCCGCGGCCTTCGGGAGGCCGCGGGCGGTGAAATCGCTGCGGGCGCGCTTGGTTGTAGTGTTCCTGGCGGCCACCCTCGTCCCACTCGGCGTCACCCTGTGGATCACCGCCCGGCTTCTTGACCTCAGCCTCCGCTACTCCACTACGTTTGAGCTCGACCGTTTGTCGCGATCGCTTGAACGGACGGGGCGAGAACTCTATCAGCGGGAACGCGAGTCGCTCCGAGCGGAGGTATCGGCCGGGCGTCAGAAGTCGGCCCGCTTCGATGCGGCCGACCGCGGCTCGTGGCCGCCAGCGGTCGTGTCGTTCTGGGAAAGCGGCGCCGAGGACCGGTTCCGGCTGGCCGACCCCGAGGGCCGAACCCTGAGCTACCTGGTGAGAGATCGGGACGGTTCCGTGCTGGAGTATTCGCGCGAGTTGGGTGTTGGACTGACGGCCCTGGGCAATGAGTATCGCCAGGCGCGGGTGTTGGTGAACAGCGAGCGAACCCGGGACCTGCGTCGGGGATTCTTCTGGACCGTTGCGGTGCTCGCCGGGTTGGTGTGGGTGGCAGCCTTTGCGGCCCTTGTCTGGCAAGCTGACCGCATCAGCCGTCCGATCGCGCACCTCACCTCCGGCCTGTCCGCGCTGGCCGCGGGAAAGCTGGATACGCGGTTGAAGCGGGGCGGGGGCGATGAGGTGGGCCGCGCGACGAACGCCTTCAACGAGATGGCCGGGCAACTGGAGAAGAGTCGCGACCGGCTGGTCTACCTGGCGCAGCTGAGCAGTTGGCAAGCGCTCGCACGCAAAATGGCCCATGAAGTGAAAAACTCGCTCACGCCGATACGGCTGAACGTGGAAGAGATCGTGGCGCGGCGGAACGATCACGACGGGGCCTTCATCGAGCAGGCCGCGCAGATCGTCATCGATGAGGTGAACTCGCTGGAGCGCCGCGTCCGCGCTTTCTCCGACTTTGCTGCGGAGCCGCCGCTCCAGCTTCGTCCGCTGGATCTCAACGCACTGCTCGAGGAACGGGTGGCATTCCTTCGCCGGGGTCACCCGGATGTCTGGTACGAGTTTCGGCTGGAGGCCGACTTGCCGCGGCCGGTAGTGGACGAAGATCTGCTCCGTGGGATTCTGACGAACCTGCTGGAGAACGCGGCGCAGGCGGCCGGCGAGGGAGGGACGGTGTTCGTGCGGAGTGCGATGGCGGACGGTATGTTGCTGGCGGAAGTACAAGATTCGGGGCCGGGACTCAGTGCGCACGCGCGGGAAACGCTCTTCGAGCCGACGATCAGCTTTAAGAGGGGCGGCATGGGACTTGGGTTGTCGATCGCGCGCAAAAGCGCTCTTCTGTTAGGCGGCGACCTGGCGCTGGTACAGGGTTCGCTCGGCGGAGCCGCGTTTCAGCTGCGGTTGCCCGCCCCCCCGCAACGCGCCGGGCAGGCGGTCGCATGAAGCGGATCTTCATCGTCGACGACGAAGAGAACATCGGGCGCACGCTGCGGCTGATACTCGAGCGAGAGGGCTACGCGGTGACGGTGGCGCGCAGCGCTGCGGAGTTCCGTGCGCACAGCGAGGTAAGCCGCAGCGACGTATTCCTCTTCGACGTACGTTTGCCCGACGGCAGCGGGATCGATCTGCTCAAGTGGCTGCGGGAGACTGAGGTGGCGGCGCCGGCCATCATGATTAGCGGGCAGGCCACCATCGCCGACGCGGTGGAAGCCACCCGCAACGGCGCCTTTGATTTTCTTGAGAAGCCGCTGGGCCGCGAGCGCGTTCTCCTTGGGTTGAAGAACGCGCTGGCCCAGTCGACGCTGCGCGCCGAGAACGAGCGGCTGCGGGAAATGGTAGGCCCGCACGCGCGAATGGTCGGAACGAGCGACGCGCTGAGGCAGGTGGTGGAGCAGGCCACGCTCGCCGCCCGCTCCGATGCGCGCATCCTCCTCACCGGGGAGTCCGGCACCGGAAAGGAACTCCTGGCGGCTCATATACACGCCGAGAGCCCCTTCGCCCCCGGCCCGTTCGTGAAGGTGAACTGCGCGGCCATTCCCACCGAGCTGCTGGAAAGTGAGCTGTTCGGACACGAGAAGGGGGCCTTTACCGGCGCCTCCGCCATGCGGCGCGGAAAGTTCGAGTTGGCCGACGCCGGGACGTTGTTTCTCGATGAAGTCGGCGACCTGCACGCCGGGTCGCAAGCTAAACTGCTGCGCGTACTCCAGGAAGGAGAGTTCCACCGCGTGGGGGGCGAGAAGGCGATCCGCGTGAACGTCCGCGTCGTATCGGCCACGAACCGGGACCTGTTGACCTTGGTCCGCCAAGCCGGCTTCCGTGAGGATCTGTACTACCGGCTGTGCGTCGTGCCGGTCCGCGTGCCGTCGCTGCGGGAGCGCTGCGAGGACATTCCCGAGCTTGCTGGATACTTTCTTGAAGAGTTCTGCGCGCGGAACAATTTTCGCGCGAAGCGTTTTGATGCGGCTGTATTCGGCGTCCTTGCCTCTTACTCGTGGCCAGGCAATGTTCGCGAGCTGCGGAACATTGTCGAGCGCATGGCGATTCTGACGCCGGGCGACACGCTGACGGTCGAGTCGGTGCCGGTAGAACTGCGGGCACGGCGCGAGGAGCCGGCCGGAGCCAGCGCGCGTTCGAGCGTGCGGCTGGCTCGCGAAACAGCGGAGCGGGAGCATCTGCTGCGCGCCTTGGAAGCCGCGAACTGGAACGTGTCGGGCGCGGCGCGAGCTCTCGGCATGGAACGTACGAATTTGCACAAGCGGATCCGCGCGCTGGGGATCGAGCGGGCTGGCTAACGCCGGTCGTTGTGGGGACTGGTCCACCTCCCCAGGAAGAGCTCATCGGCCTGAATCTGCTCTTCGCGATCGCAGTCCCTCCGCCATTCGAGACGCTTCCGCTCTTCGAGGCTTTCGAGGAGACGATACTTGCGGCGGGCTTCCAACACCCGCTCCCGCTGCTCGGCGATCCGGTTCTGGCACTCCGCCGCGGCCGCGTTCAGGTCCGCGCGCAAGCGCAGCACCCTGCGCCGGTAGTTCTCGAGGGCGACAAGGTCGCCCGGAGAATAGGCCGCAGCCTTCTCCTGGCGGTCATACTCTTCGGCCAGCGCCGCCTTCCGGCGCTCGACTTCGTCGAGTTCCTGCTGCCGGCGGCGCAGCATCTCCTCCTCGACTTCCGCCTGTCGCTCGCGCAGGTCCTTGACGCGGTCCAGCCGGAACGCGAAACGCTTCACGGGGCCATCTTTCTCGCCAGATCCTGCAGTTGCTTGAGCGTTTCCTCGCGATTGGCCTTCTGGTGGGCGTCCTGGCGCAGGAACTGGTTGAGGTCTCCCCGGAGACGAATCGCGGCATCAAGCTGGGGATTGGTCCCCGCGGCGTACGCTCCGAGGTTGATCAGGTCTTCCGAGCGCTGGTAGACCGCCATCGCCTCGCGCACGGCCTGTGCGGAGCGCTTCTGGTCCGGGGTGGCGATGGCCGACGCCAGGCGGCTGACAGAGTGAAGGATATCGATGGCCGGGTAATGGCCGGCCGCCCCGAGATCACGCGAGAGAGTGATATGGCCGTCCAGGATCGCCCGAACGGCGTCGGCAATCGGCTCGTTGAAGTCGTCGCCCTCAACCAGCACAGTAAAGAACCCGGTGATGGAGCCCTTGGGAAAGTTCCCGGCGCGTTCGAAGATCTTGGGCAGCAGGTTGAATACGGAGGGCGGGTAGCCTTTCTGGCTCGGCGGCTCGCCTGCGGCCAGCCCGATCTCGCGCTGGGCCATCGCGAGGCGAGTGACGGAGTCGGCCACCAGCAGCACGTCGGCCCCTTGGTCGCGAAAGTACTCGGCAATCGCGAGGGCGACGAAGCACGCGCGCAGGCGGAGGGGCGCCGGGCGGTCCGAGGTGGCGCAGACCACGACGGAGCGAGCCAGCCCCTCGGGGCTCAGCTCCTGCTCGAGGAAGCCCCGCACCTCGCGGTTGCGTTCGCCAATGAGCGCGATAACGGTCACGTCGGAGGTATTGTGTCGCGACATCGCCCCCAGCAGCGTGCTCTTGCCGACGCCGCTGCCGCCGAACAAACCGATACGCTGGCCTTTGCCGATCGGTAGCAGGCCGTCGATTGCCCGTACTCCAGTCACCAGCGGCTGGGTGATGTGTTCCCGCTCGAGAGGACCCGGCGGCTGGCGGTAGAGATCATAGCGGTCCTCAATGGCAATGTCGGGGCCATTGTCGATGGGAACGCCGAATCCGTCGAGCACGCGACCCAGCAGGCCAGGCCCCACGGCGACGCGCGCCTCTTCAGCCTGCGTTTCGACCGCGTCTCCCAGTTGCAGCCCGTCCGTCTCTTCAAGTGGCATCGACAACAGCCGCCCGTTTCGGAAGCCGATCACCTGCGTTCGGATGCGGCGCCCGGAGGACGTGCGAATCGTGCAGAAGTCGCCTACGGCGGCGGCGGGACCCTGCGATTCGACAAGCAGGCCAACCAATTCGGTCACGACGCCCGCCCACCGGGCGGGGTTCGTATTGGCGAGGTAGCTGTGGAAGGGTGTTGTGTCCCAAGCCGTCATGCGGACCTCCGGAGCAGGTCGGAGAATCCCTGCTCAATCTGCTGCAGCTGCGTCTCGACGCTCGCGTCGAGTTGTCCCCGCACCGTGTCAAAGATCACCGCACCGCGCTCGAGTGAAGGGTCAGCCTCGAGCTTCACCGAGGGCGGGGCGCCGATCCGGTCCAGGTGTGCTTTCAAGATGGGCAAGTCGCCGGAATGAACCCGGACGGTCTGGACTTCCCTTAGCGCGATCTTTTCGAGCGCGACCTTCACCAGCCCCAGAATCGCTTCCGGGTCGATGTGCAGTTCCCGCTGCAGGATGCGCCGGGCGATGGCAAGCGCCAGGCGCACGAGGTCCTGCTCCGCCTGTCTGCGGTAGCGGTCCCGGTAGGTGGCGGTCTCCGCGATGGAAGCGGCGAGCCGCTCCTGATGGCTGCGCAGTTTCTCGTCGGCGCGCTGGGCGCCGGCGGCCTCGCCCTCCCGCCGGCCGCGTTGATACTCGAGTTCGGCCTGGCGTGCCCACTGCGCCTCGAGCGCGGCGAGCTGCTGTTGGTGCGCGTCAGCTGCCGGCCGAGCGGCGGGCCGTTCCGGCGCTGCCTGTCCGTCGCCGACGTAGCTCCACGCAAACGGCCTGGCCACATCGGCGGAGCTGCCGCGCCTCACTCTAGACGACATACTGTTCGCCTACAGCGCCCTTCATGCTGATGACGCCTTCCGTCTCGAGCTGCCTGACGACCGCAATGATCTGCTGCTGCGCGCCTTCGACTTCCTTGATCTTCACCGGGCCGAGAGCGTCCATATCTTCCCTCAGCATCTCCGCGCCGCGCTGTGACATGCACTGGAGGAAATGGTTTCGCAGCTGGTCGCTGGTGCCCTTCAACGCCACTGTCAGCAGCTTTCGGTCCACACGCGACAAGACTTCCTTGAGGCCGTTGGGATCGATGAGCAGCAGGTCCTCGAATACGAACATCAGGTGCCGAATCGTCTCAGCCAGATTGGGATCCGCCTGGTCAATGGTGTCCAGCAGTTCCTTGCTGGTGGAGGAATCCATGCGGTTGAAGACCTCCGCTACCGCGCGAACGCCACCATAGGACTCGCGGCTCAGTTCACCGAGAGCTTTCAGCTTCTGGTCAATGATGCCGGCAATCTTCGAGATGATGTCGGGCGAGATCTGGTCGAGACTCGCCATGCGAAGGGCGACATCGGCGCGCAACTCGGTCGGCAGCGAGAACAGCAGACTTGCCGCCTGCGAGGAGTTCAGGTGAGAGAGCACAAGGGCGATGGTCTGCGGATGCTCGGCATGGATAAACTTGGCCAACTGCTGCGGATCTGCCTTCTGCAGGGCATCAAAGCTCGCGGTCTCACTACCCAGTTGTTTCACCAGCCGATCGAGGACTTTCTTGCCCTGCTCCGGGCCGAAGGCGCCGATGAGGATCTTCCGGGCGTAGTCGAGTCCGCCCTTCAGCACGTAATCGTGCGCCATGGTCATCTGGTAGAACTCGTCCAGGATGGCCTCGGCCTGTTCGTTGGTGAAAGTAGGCAGCTTCGCTACTTCCCGGCTGATGATGTCGACTTCGTCTTCACCCATTTCCTTGAGTACCTCGGCGGCCAGTTGATCGCCGAGCGTCACGATCAGGATCGCTGCTTTCCGCACACCGCTGAACTTTTCAGCCGCCTTGGCGTTGGCGATCATCGTTCCTCTCCCTCCGCCAGCCATGTGCGCACCACGTGCGCCATAGCGGTGCGGTCCTTCTTCGCCTGCTCCCCGATGTGCTTCTTCAAGACTTCGGATTTCATCGTCATCGGCTTCGAGGTACTGAGGCTCGCCAGAATCTCCTGCTCCTGCTTCTCCTGGAGAGCCCTCTGCCGAGCCAGCGTGGCTTCAATCTGTTGGCCGAATTCGTTCTCCGCGCCCTCCAACTCAGCCGCGGCTGCCTTCCCCGGTTCCAGGCTCTTGCCGCCGTCTTTTCTCGACTTACGGGGCTTGCGGCTTCGCAGCAAAAGGTACGCCACGCCCCCCAGCAGGACCACCAGTGTCGCCCCTGCCACGCCAAGCAGGATCGGAAGCGGCGTCTGTTTCAACGCCTTCTCGAGCCACGGAGGCAGCGGAACGGCGTTGGTTACGGGAGCGGCAGGCGCAGCCTCGGGAGGCGGCGCGTGCAGGGTCGATTCGAAGGGAAGCGTTTCGACGAGGATTGAATCGCCCCGGTCCGGCTGAAGGCCCACCACTCCCGACAGAACATCGCGAATGACTTTGAGCCGTTCCGGAGGCGGTGCCGTGACCACGCGCTTTGTCTCTTTTCCCGACTTCTCCCACCGCATGTCATGGTCTACCAGCACGGCGATGGAGATTCGCTTGATTCCACCCTGCGGCAGCCTCATGCGCTTCACCAGCCGGCTGGACTGATAGGCGATGTTTTCGGTGCGTCGCAGGACGGCGGAGCCAGTCGCAGCGCCCATCGGCCGGACTGCCGGCCGCGGCAGATTGGAGGCTGTGCCGGGAACTCCCGCCGCCAGCGCGGCGCCGCTCGATTCCTCGGTCTTCTGCGAGTTGGTCATGACGGAGCGGGCGGGGTCGTAGCTCTCTTCGCTCGTCTCGCCGCTCGAGAAGTCGCACTCCACGGATGCGCCCGCGCGATACCGGTCGGGACCGACCAAGGGTTCGAGCGTCGAGTGGATCTTGGCGAGGAGGTCCTTCTCGACACTCTGCCGGTACTCGATGCCTGCGTCTGACGCTTCCCCGCCCTCGCCCGAGAGCGGCCGCTGCGGCTTGCTGAGCAGGTTGCCATTCATGTCCAGCACGCTGACGGCTTCCGGCTGCAGACCCTCGACCGCGCTGGCCACCAGGTGCCGGATGGCGACCACGTTGCCCGCCCCGAGCTTCGCGCCCGGCCGCAGTTTGACCAGCACGCTTGCCTTTGCCGGCTGCCGCGATTCGAGAAACACGGACTGCTTGGGGAACGTAACGTGCACCCGGGCGGATTCCACCTCGCTGATCGATCGCACCGATCGCTCCAACTCGCCCTCCACCGCGCGCCGGAAATTGACCTGTTCGCCGAAGTCGGTAGTTCCGAAGTTTGCTCCGTCGAACAGTTCGAACCCCATCCGCCCGGTCTTCGGTAGCCCCGCCGCCGCGACCTGAAGCCGTACCTCGGCTACACGTGCGGAGGGAACAAGGATGGTCCCGCCGCCATCGGTCACCCGGTACTCCACGCCGGTTTCTTTCAGCTTGGCCAGTATCGATCCAGCATCCTCAGCGGCGAGCCCGCGGTAGAGAGGCTGAAAGTCGCGTTCCTTGTTCCAGTTCGCAAGCGCGTAGAGCCCCCCCAGAACCAGCACAGCGGCAACCAGCAAAGAGATCTTTTGCTTTCCGGTCAACCGCTCCGATAGCTGTTTGAGCTGGCCCATAGCGCGCACCTGTCAGCCGACGCTTACAGCTGCATCCTCATAACTTCCTGGTAGGCGTTCACGACCTTGTTTCTCACCTGAAGAAACAGCTCCAGGGACAACTCCGCCCGCTGCGCCGCAAGTACCGTGGAATGTACATCCTCCGACTCGCCGGCGAGAAACTTGTCAACGGCCTTCGAGGCGTCTTTCTGAAAGGCGTCGACACGCTCCACAGCGTCTTGAAACACCTGCTGGAAGCCGCCCGGGGCGGCCTTTCCTGCCGGCATGGGATTGGCGAGCGCCGGAAGCGATCCGCTGTTGATGAGACTGATGGGGGAGGGCATGGCGGGTCTTCTCCTACCTCATGATGTCGATCGACTTCTGAATCATGTCTTTCACGGCGCCGATGGCGGTGACATTCGCGTGGTAGCCGCGCGTGGCGCTCATCAGGTCCACCATGTCTTCCACCGGATTCATTGCCGGGAACAGGACATAGCCCTGCGGGTCAGCATCCGGGTGGCCTGGAATGTAGCGCTTCTCCGGCGGCCGCGTGTCCTCGACGATCTCCGCGACACGCACTCCGGTTGTCCCGGTGCCCATCTCCGTCTGGAACACCGCCGAGAAAGGAGACGGCTGCTCTTCGCTGCGGAAAATGGCGTCTTTTCGCCGGTAGGGACCGCCTTCGGGAGTCCGTGTGGTCTCCGCGTTGGCGATGTTCTCCACAAGCAACTCGGCGCGAGACCGCTGCGCCGACATACCCGAGGAACTAACCGAGAGCAGAGAGAACAGACTCATTTCGCCTCCTGGATCGCGGCGCGGACCATGCGTACCTGCGAACGCATCAGTTGCGAACCCAAGCTGAAGCGGAGTGCATTCTCCGCCAGCAGCCGGGTTTCGCGGTCGACGCTCACGTTGTTTCCGTCATTGCGCGTTGCCAGTCCCGCTGGCTCGATGGTGCGTGGCGATGCGCCTTCCATCTGGCTCATGAACTCGAACTGGAAGTCGATATCGCGGGTCTTGTAACCGGGGGTATCCGCGTTCGCAATATTGGAGGCCACAAGGTTCTGGCGCCGCGCCAGGAGGTCCATGTAGTGCTCGATGCGATGAGCGATGGGGTCGAACATACACGGACGAATAAGCACTTCGCGTGCCAGACGAAAACGGAGTCAAATGTCGCCGAGATCTGCCGATAAGAAGGTGCGGGATACGGTGAGAACGCTGAAAAAGCGGCGGTATCGACAAGATCTTGCCGCCGTATCTCCCAGGAATAGCGCTAGGAGTACATCGAGGGGTAGGCGCGTTTCATTTCGGAAGCAGTCTCAAGAGCGGTTCCAATTTGAATCAGCGGCCCCTGCCCGATGCCGGGGCAGCGGGCCGCGGTCGCACGCCAGGCGCGCCGCTCCTCCACGAGCTCCGGCCAGAACGGGAACAGGCGGCACTGGGTCGGCTTGTCGGGGTGGATTTCACAACCGCCGTTCTTGAGGAAATGACATTGCGCGCCGCGGGGCTTGCGCAGCCGGATGAGATGGCGAGTGCGAAATACGTATCGCGCTTCAAACTCGGCGGGCGACATTCGCAAATGGGCCGCGGCTCGTTCGAGATCCGCCTCCGTCAGATACACGTAGCCGCGCACCTGGCAGCAGTTTGTGCACCCAGGCTGGCAGGCGAATCGCAGGCTCTCCATAGGATCTGAGGGTATCGCAATCCGGACGCCGGCCCGCCCTCTCTCAGGCTGTTAGAGGCCGACGATCAGGAAAGGCGTTGTCGTAGGCGCAGCCGAGCCGCCAGGCGGTTCCACAGACAGCGCAACGGCCGCCACCTGGCTGAGGTCGAGTTCCGCGGGATGGAAGTGTGCAGCGCGCCCGGGCGGCTCGGCGGCCAGAAGACCGGCTGGACGCGGGGCGCCGCTCCGCGGAACGATCCACATCTGATACACGCGCCCCGCTGGAGGAACGGGCAGATTGCGAGCAAGCAGCAGCACGCCTCGCCTGGGGTGGAGCAGAACCCGGCCGGAGGCGCCTTCTCCAAAGACGACCTCGCGCGTTTCGGGTCCGCTGAGGACATCCAGGATGGCCTCCTGCCGGGCGACTACCGTGCGCAGCGATTGCATCTCTGTCCGCACGCGATTGACGCGCGCCTCTTCGATGAACAAGACCGTCACTGCCGCCGCGGCCGCCACCCAGCCGAGCGGTTTCCATGGGAAGGACCGGCGAACCGGCAGTACCCTGCTGGGGCGAACGGAGCCCAGGACGCGTCCGCGCAGCGTCACCGGCGCTTCCCGCTGGGGCGCGGCGAAGGCAACCGCGGCCAGCGTCTCCTCGATGGCGGCCAGCTCCGCGCCGCAACTCGAGCAACCCTCTTCCAGGTGACCGCGGATGACGCCCGATTCCGCGGCCGGAAGAGCCTTCAGGGCGTACAGTTCCAGATTCTCGCGGTGATCGCTGCAGTTCATGGCCGCCGGGCGCCTCCCTCCGCCAGATGCTCGCGAAGCACGCGCAGAGCATTACGGACCCAGGTTTTCACGGTTCCCAGGGGCTGGCCGAGCTGCTCCGACATTTCCGAATGCGAGAGCCCTCCAAAGTAGGCTAACTCGATCACTGTTCGATGACTTGGGCTCAAGGCCTCCAGAGCGCCTCGTACACGCCTTACCAATTGCTGCTGTTCCAGCGCCGACGCGCCCTCCACGGCCAGCACGGGATGGTCATCGGCGGGGATGGCGACGCTCTTGCCCGCCAGCCGGTGCTCCCTTGAGCGCAGGTAGTCGATACCCCGGTTCCTCGCGACGGTGAGCACGAAAGCCGCCAGGGACCCCCGCTCGGAATCGTATTGATGGATGCCGTTCCACACGCGCAGGAAGGTCTCTTGCGCCAAGTCCTCCGCCACCGCGGTGTCCCGAACGATACGCAGGAGGACGGAGTAGACGACACCGGCATAGCGGTCGTAGAGGACCGACAGAGCATCCGCGTCGCGGCGAACGAGCCGCGCGGCCAGCTGCGCGTCGTCCCCGCTCGCCAGGATCCGGGCGCCGCTGGGTATCGTCGACAAGCGATTCTTCCACCTTACATACGAGGCGGGCAGCGATTCGGATGTCAGCCAGCCTATGGTTTGGCCGGCTCGCCGAACGTGAGCAGGGTTCCATTGGGGTCCAGCACCGAAAACTCCCGCATCCCCCAGGGCTTCGACTGCAGCGGGCCGTTGGGGTGGATCAGGCCGCGCCCCTTGAACTCCTCGTACAGCTCTTCGATGCCGGTGACACGCAAGTAGACCATGAAGTCGCTCTCCTTCGGATCGATATCCATGGGAAAGATGTGCAGCTCCGCCTTGTCGCGCGCCACTCCGGCGTATACCGGTTGCTCGGGCGGGTGGAGGAATTCGGTGCGGAATCCCAGGTGGGTAGCAAACCAGGCGGCGGTCTCGGCGACGCTGTTCGCCGGGATCCTCGGCACGGCGCTCAGAATCGGCATACACAAACCGTAGCACGCCCTTGCGCGCGTGGAGTCCAGGGCGTAGTGTCGGGTTAGCTATGTCGCGCATGAAACGGACCTGGCTGCCGGGCATACTCCTGCTGCTGCCGATCGATGGTGTGGTGGGGCCTGTTGCGGTGGAAACCTTCGATCGGGTCCTGGAGCGGGCACGCTCCGATAAGGCGGTCGCGGTGATCGTTCGGATCGACACGCCGGGAGGTCTGCTGGACCCGACGCGCCGGCTCACCGCGAAGATGACGTCCTCGCCCGTGCCGGTGATTACCTGGGTGGGGCCATCGGGTGCGCGCGCGGCATCCGCTGGTTTCTTTCTTCTGCAGGCGGGCGATGTCGCGGCTATGGCGCCGGGTACCAACACCGGGGCTGCGTCGCCCGTATCGCTGGTGCAAATGGACGAGACCATGCGCAAGAAGGTCGAGAACGACACGGCCGCCTGGTTGCGGAGCATCGTTTCACGGCGCGGCCGCAACTTGGACGCCGCCCAGAAGACGGTCTCCGAAGCCCGCTCCTTCACCGACCGCGAGGCGCTCGACGCAGGGTTGATCGAGCTGGTCGCCGGTGACGAGCAAGCGTTGCTCGCGGCGGTGGATGGCCGCACGATTACTCGCTTCGACGGTTCGAAGGCAGTTTTGCATACCAAAGGCGCGCGCATTGTCCCCTACACTCTTTCATTGCGCGAACAGGTCCTCCAGAAGATCACGGACCCGAACCTCGCCTTCCTGATGCTGGTGTTCGGCGCGCTCGGGCTGTATCTGGAGTTCACGAATCCCGGCCTGGTTCTTCCGGGCGTTCTCGGCGGGCTGCTGTTGATCCTGGGACTGTTTGCCCTGTCGCTGCTGCCCTGGACCTGGCTGGGGGCTACCCTGCTGGTGCTCGCCGTGGCGCTCTTCGTTCTCGAAGCGTTCTTTACCTCAAAGGGGCTGTTGGGGGCGGCAGGAGCGGTTTGCCTCGCGCTCGGCGCGTTGCTGCTGGTGGAAGGACCGCCCGACATGCGCGTGCGTCCGCTCGTGGCCGTCGGCGCGGCGGCGCCGTTTGCCGCGATTACAGTCTTCCTGGGCTCGCTTGCAGTCAAGGCGCACCGGAGGAAGGTCCTCACGGGCTCCGCCGCGATGATTGGGGAAGTGGGTGAAGCGCGAACGGCGCTGGCTCCGGCCGGCACCGTATTCGTGCATGGCGAATACTGGGAGGCGGTGAGTTCCACCGCCATTGCATCCGGCTCTCCCGTGCGCGTCGTTGCGATTGAGGGGTGGCGGCTCCGCGTGGAGCCGGAAGCGAGATGAGCGAAGGAGGCGTAATGTTGCCCTTGATCATAGCCGGCATACTGCTGCTCTACCTGGTTTCCTCCATCAAGATCCTCGCGGAGTACGAGCGCGCGGTCATCTTCCGCCTCGGACGCGTGCTGCCGCTGCCCAAGGGCCCGGGCTTGATCTTTGTGTTTGCTCCGATCGACCGCATGGTCCGGCTCTCACTGCGGCTGGACGCCATGGAAGTACCGTCGCAGGACGTAGTAACCCGCGACAACGTGACGGTGAAGGTAAACGCCGTGATCTACTTCCGCGTGATCGATCCGATACGCGCGGCCATCGAAGTCACCAACTACCTCTACGCCACGTCACAGCTGGCGCAAACCACGCTGCGAAGCGTCCTGGGGGAGGTGGAACTCGACGAACTGCTGAGCGAGCGCGAGAAGCTCAACGTGCGCCTGCAGGGCGTATTGGACCAGCAGACGGGGCCGTGGGGTGTGAAGGTCAGCCTGGTAGAGGTGAAGCAAGTGGACCTTCCTGACATAATGATCCGGGCCATCGCGCGCCAAGCGGAGGCGGAACGCGAGCGGCGGGCGAAGATCATCCACGCCGAGGGCGAATACATGGCCGCCGAGAAGCTCAGCATGGCGGCCCGCCAGATCCAGCAGGAGCCGGTCGCGATCCAGTTGCGATACCTGCAGACGCTGCTTGAGATCGGCTCCGAGAAGAACACCACTATCGTGTTCCCGCTGCCGGTGGATCTCTTCAGCTCGCTGCAGAAGATCGCGGAGCGGCTGACACCCGGCGGGAACAAAGCGTAATGCTGTTCGCACTGGCGTTCCTCGCCGTGGCCGCCGCGGCGTTGGCCCTATCCGCTATCAAGGTGGTGCGCGCGGGTGAGCGCGGCGTCGTGTATCGGCTGGGGCGAGTTGCGCCACCGGCGCGGGGACCGGGCCTGGTGGTCCTGATGCCGTTCCTCGAACGCCTGGAGCGCGTAGTGGTCCGGCCCGGCGGCCTCCGGCTTCCGCCCACCGCCATGACCACTCGGGATGAGGAGTCCCTCTCGATCGAGATCGAAGTTCGTTATGAGGTTTCCGATCCCGTTCTGGCGCGCGTACAGGTTGCTGACCACGTCGCTGCCCTTGCGACGCTCGCCGAGTCGGTGGTTCGCGCGCGGCTCAGCCAGCTTTCGCTCGGCGAGTTTCGAGATGCTCCGGGCGAGTTCTCGCGCCGCGCCGAGGAGGCCATGAGTGACAGCGCTTCCACATGGGGCGTGACCGTGAGCGGCCTGACGCTCACCCGCACCGACCGATTTCGGGCGGCCGGGTGCTAGGAAATACTACAATGGGTTTCCCCTCTCCGTATGGCCCGAAACGATGATGGCGAGTTTGAACTGATACTCGGCAACAAGCAGTTGCTGAGCGTCTTCGGCGTGGTCGTGGTGCTCTTTGGCGTGTTCTTCGCCATGGGGTACATCGTTGGCAGGAACGCCGGCGGCGGTCGTGCCGAGGCGGCGTCCGCGGCGCGCCCGATGGTGATTGAGCCGGGGTCGCCGGGGCCGGCCGCCACGCCAACAGCCGCCGCCTCAGAGACCAAAGCCCCTGAGCCGCCGGCGCCGGCTCAGACGTCCGCCGCCTCCGAGCCTCCCGCCGCTACGCAGAAGGAGCCCGAGCCTGCGAAACGCGTAGATCCGTCGGCCGAACCGCCGAAAGAAGTTGCCGCTACTCCGCCGCCCGGGGCGTCTATTCCAGGCGAGCTGCCGCCCGGCAAGTACTGGCAGGTAACTGCCGTGAAGCGGCCGGAGGCAGAACTGATCGTCGAGTTGCTCACAAAGAAGGGATTCAGCGCACGCATGGTACCGGTTCCCGGGCTGGACCTGTTGCGGGTTCTCGTGGGACCGGGCAAGGACACGGCGGACCTGGCGCGGCTGAAGGCCGACCTCGAGGCCGCCGGATACAAACAGCCGATCCCGAGAACGTATTAACGGTGTTGATTCAGATCGACCGGCCGAAGGGCCCGCGACTTCCCGAGTGGCTGCGCAAAGGTACGACGCACTTTGAGTCCGTCGACGAGCTCAAGAAGCAGCTGCGCAGCCGCAATCTGCACACGGTGTGCGAGTCAGCGCGGTGTCCCAATATCCACGAGTGCTTTCACCGAGGCGCGGCGACCTTCATGATTCTCGGTAATCTGTGTACCCGCGGCTGCGGGTTTTGCTCGGTGCCGAAGGGCGACCCGCGGAAGCGCGAGTTTACGCTGGACCCCTTGGAGCCGGCGCACGTCGCCGAGATGGCTGCAGCGATGGAGCTGCGGTACGTCGTGATTACGTCCGTCAATCGCGACGAGCTTGCTGACGGAGGTTCGAAGCACTTCGCCGAAACCGTGACGCGGGTGCGGGAGGCGCTCCCCACTGCGCGCGTCGAGGTATTGACGCCCGATTTTTGCGGTGACATGCGGAGCGTGGCGCGAGTACTCGACGCCGGGCCTCACGTCTTCAACCACAATATGGAAACCATCGCCCGGCTGTATCGCCGGGTCCGGCCGCAGGCGGACTACCGGCAGTCGCTCGAGGTGCTCCGTTGGGCGAAGGAGTACCGGCCGGACGTGCTGACCAAGTCCGGGCTGATGGTGGGGCTCGGCGAAGAGAACACCGAGGTGGAGCAACTGCTTCAGGATCTGCGAGCCCACGACGTTGACGTGGCCACTATCGGACAGTACTTGCAGCCGACTCGCCGCAATCTCGCCGTCGCACGGTACGTCACCCCGGCGGAGTTCGAGGCGTTCCGCGATTGGGGCCTGCGGATCGGTCTCAAGATGGTCTTCAGCGGACCGTTGGTGCGGTCGTCCTACATGGCAGACCTGGTGAGCGAGCAGGCGCGATGCGGCCCGGCGTCCTGAGTTCGTCTCTGGCGCTGCTCTCGAGCGTCCTTCTTGTCTTGGCCTTTCCCCATTTCGACCTGTCGTGGCTCGCGACCATCGCGCTTGCGCCCTGGCTGGTAGCGCTGGCGCGGGAGGAGAGCGCCTGGAAACGTTTTGGCATCAGTTGGCTGACGGGCATCGTGTATTGGTTTGGCGTCTGCTATTGGATTCAATTCGTGATGGCGTATCACGGCGGAATGGGCGAGGCCGCCGGGTGGGGGGTGTTCCTTCTGTTTTGCCTGGCCAAGGGGTTGCACTTCGCCGTGTTCGGCTGGCTTGCGGGTTACGTAGTGGGCCGCTGGTGGTCCATCCCGGTACTCGCGGCGCTATGGACGGGCATTGAGCGCACGCACGGTCCTCTCGGCTTCGCGTGGCTCACCCTTGGCAACGCCGGGGCCGACATGAGCCTGCCGCTACGGCTGGCGCCGCTGGTGGGCGTTTACGGCCTGTCCTTCCTCTTCGTCATGATGAGCGCTTCTCTCGCCGCCGTACTGACGGGGCGTCCGCGGCGGGAGCTGCTGTGGCTGTCCCTGCTTTTGCTGTTGTTCGTGCTGCCCGACCTCCCCGAACACCGACGAGGCACCAATGCCGCCGTGTTGCTGCAACCGAACATCGACCAGGAACTGAAGTGGACAACGGAATCGCACGACGAGATCGTCCAGCGATTGACGCTCCGGTCGCTGCAATCGGCGCTTGGCGGAGGCCCGGAGCGGAAGCCGGAATTCATCGTTTGGCCCGAGGTTCCTGCGCCGTTTTACTATGAGAACCCGCGGTTCCAAGAGGTGGTCAACGACCTGGCGCGGACCGCCGCCATGCCGGCGCTGATAGGCGTGGTGGGGCGCACCCAGGAGGGCTCGCCGCTCAACTCAGCGGTAATGGTGTCGCCGAATGGAACACTGGTCGACCGGTACGACAAGATGTTCCTAGTGCCGTTCGGGGAGTTTGTTCCGTTTCCGTTCAAGGCGTTCATCGAAAAGATCTCGACCGAGACGGGCGACTTCACGCAGGGTGCTCGCGTCGTGTCGTTCCCGCTTCCCGGCGGGCAGAAAGCGGGCGCCTTCATCTGCTATGAGTCCGCCTTCCCGCATTTGGTTCGCCAGTTCGCCCTTGCCGGCGGCACGGTGCTGGTGAACATGTCCAACGACGGATACTTCGGCCGCACCGCGGCCCGCGAGCAACACCTGAAACTGGTGCGCATGCGGGCGGCGGAGAACCGCCGGTGGACGCTGCGCGCGACGAACGACGGCATTACGGCGACCATCGATCCCGCCGGCCGCCTGGTCCAGCGCCTTCAGCCCTACATCGAAGTTGCCGCTCGTACCCGCTTCCAGTATGTTGCCGAAACAACGCCTTATACGCGATACGGCGACTGGTTCGCCTGGACCTGCCTGGCCGCGGGTATCGGCGCTGTTGCTAAAATAAAAGTACTCGATGTTATCCGTCGTCATTCCCATTCATAACGAAGAGCCTGCGATTCTTCCCCTATACGACCGGCTGACGGCGGTGCTCGAGCGGCTGCAGCGGCCGTACGAGATTATCTTTGTCGACGATGCGTCGACCGATCGCAGCTTCGAGCTATTGTCCAATCTAGTGGAGGTCGACGGCCGGCTGAAGGTCATTCGCCTCCGGCGGAATTTCGGCCAGACGGCGGCGCTGGCCGCGGGATTCGACGAAGCGCAAGGTGAGGTCATCGTCTCTCTTGACGGCGACCTGCAGCATGAGCCGGAAGACATCCCGGCCCTGCTGGAGAAGATTGACGAAGGCTACGACATCGCGAGCGGCTGGCGGAAGAACCGCATCGACAACGCTTTCACCAGGAAGTTCCCGTCCCGTGTCGCGAACTGGTTAATGTCGAAGGCGTCGGGAATTCCTCTCCGCGACTTCGGCACTACGTTCAAGGCGTACAGGGCGGAGGTTCTAAAGGAAGTGAACCTCTACGGGGAGTTGCATCGTTTTATTCCGGCCCTCGCCAGTTTCTACGGAGCGCGGGTGGTGGAGGTGCCGATCAAGAACTTGCCGCGTACGGGCGGCGGTTCACATTATGGGCTCTCGCGCACCTTCAAAGTGCTCTTCGATATCCTTACCATCCGCTTCCTGCTGACTTACTTCACGCGGCCGATGCACTTCTTCGGTAAGCTGGGCCTCATCACAACGGTGCTGGGGGGCGGCGCCCTGGGGTATCTGCTGGTCTACAAGTTACTCGGCAATCACATCATGCTGGAACACGGCCCCTTGATGATTGCCGGCGCGATCCTTCTTCTGGCGGGATTGCTGCTGTTCTGCACCGGACTGCTGGGCGAGATGCTGATGCGCACCTACTTTGAGAGCCAGGGGCGGCGCATCTACGCGGTGCGCGAAATCCGAGCGCGGCGATCGGATCAGGTCACGGGCGGGCCACGTTGATCACGCGGCGCCGGGCGCGGCCATCGCCCCCGACGCAGCCCGCCACCGTTCCTCAAACAACAGCGCCATGGCGTTGCCCATACCGATGTGGTCGAAGACGACCGCCGTCCACGTCGGCTTGGTGATTACGGGATCGAGCAGCGCCAGCATCCCTTTCGTCCCGTCAAAAATAGCGAGCTTCATCGGGACGGAGTCCACAAAGCGCACTTCCACTCCCGATGCCACGTATTCGTTCAGCCGCGTGCGGTGGGCGTCGTCGAGCGTACCTTCCTCGAGCAGGATGCGGCAGCGCACACCGCGCGTCCGAGCCTGAAAGACGAGTTGCTCGTCAAGCGGATCGACCGCATAGGGAGGCCTTGAAAACTCGATGTATTCACTCTTCACGTCCCGGAGCATCTCGCGATACTGCATGGCGATCTGGCCCGGTTCGCCCACAATGCGCAGGTAGTCAAGCGTACCGCGGCCGCCCTGTCCTTCCGAGTAGGCGGCCTTCAGGTCGTCAATCAGGCCGTTGGCCATGCGCGACTGTTCGGCCAGTTCCTGCTGGGCCTGTTGTTCGCGTCGTGCCAGGTAGTTCGGGATGGCAAGGCTCGGCTCCACCGCGGAGAACAGCTTGGTCTTCTCCTGGACCACCTGGGCGAAGCCCTTTTCGACCAGGCTGTCGAGGACTTCATAGATCTTCTGGCGCGGAACGTGCGAGCGGGCGGCGAGCTCCAGCGCTTTGAAGCGCGGGTGTCCGACGAGCACCAGATAGGAGCGTGCCTCGTAAGCATTCAGCCCAATCTGCTGGAGGCGGCGCCAGAAGCGCTGAAAATCGATGTCGGGCAAATCCTGTGCCATGCGGCGAACCTTTCGGGAGATTACGATATCACGGTTCTCACCCCAGGCGAAGGATTTGGAGCCGTCCGTGGATGGCTCGGAGCGGTCGTGCGCAAAAAGGAAGCGGAAGTGCATCGGCTTGCGTCCATTGAATCGGAGCTTCCGTCTTCGGCGGATTCGCATGTCGCGGGCTACCCTTGCGCCGCCGGAAGCACCGCGCCGCCCTGCTACAATCCGATCAAGCAGGTCGGGAGGAGTCGATGAAAACGCACTGGGACCTTCCGCACACGCTGGGTGCGCTACGCCGCAGCCAGTATTCCGAGGAGCGCCTCGCGGTTCGCACCGTCAAGGACGAATTGCGCCACAACCTGATCTGCCGCCTGCAAAAGGGCGGGGAGTTGTTCCCGGGCGTGATCGGCTACGAAGACACGGTGGTGCCGCAGGTGGTCAATGCGGTGCTCTCCCGCCACAACTTCATCCTTCTGGGCCTTCGAGGCCAGGCGAAAACGCGGCTCATCCGCATGTTGACGTCGATGCTGGACGACGCCGCGCCGTATATCGCCGGCTGTGAGATTCACGACAACCCCTACCGCCCGATCTGCCGGCGGTGCCGCAATTTGCTCGAAGAGCAGGGCGAGGAAACACCGATCGCCTGGCTGACGCCGGAACAGCGCTACGTGGAGAAGCTGGCGACGCCGGATGTGACCATCGCCGACATGATCGGGGATATCGATCCGATCAAGGCGGCGCGGCAGGGCCAGAACATCTCCGACGAACTGACCATTCACTATGGTCTGCTGCCGCGCGCCAACCGCGGCATCTTCGCCATCAACGAGTTACCGGATCTGGCCGGGAAGATCCAGGTGGGATTGTTCAACATCATGCAGGAGGGCGACATTCAGATCAAGGGATACCCGGTACGGCTGCCCCTCGATCTGATGCTCGTTTTCACGGCCAACCCGGAGGATTACACCGCGCGGGGCAAGATCATCACCCCGCTGAAGGACCGTATTGGCAGCGAGATTCGTACGCACTATCCAGCCGCGCTCGAGCAGGGTATGGCCATCACGGCGCAGGAAGCCTGGACGAGCCGCGGGGCGTCGGTAGCGCTCAAGGTGCCCGTCTACATCCGCGAAGTCGTCGAACAGCTGGCATTCCTGGCGCGCGAAGACAAACGAATCGACAAGCGCTCCGGGGTGTCGCAGCGGCTGCCGATCACGGTGCTGGAGAACGTATTGTCGAACGCCGAGCGCCGGGCGCTTCGCATCGGCGACAGCGAAGCGATCCCGCGTGTACTCGACCTCTACGCAGCCCTGCCTTCCATCACCGGCAAGCTGGAGCTGGAGTATGAGGGAGAGCTGAAGGGCGGCGACGCCATCGCCCGCGAGTTGATCCGCCTGGCAGTCGGTCGCGTCTACTCAAACTACTTCGAGAGCGCCAACGTCAGCCAGATCATCCAGTGGTTCGATCTCGGCGGATCGCTCCGGCTCGACGAGAACGCGAACGCTGCCGACATGTGCCGGCAGCTCGCGGGGATTCAGGGACTGATGGAGAAGACGGGGGCACTCGGGCTTGGTTCGAACGAGTCCGACGCCGTCCGCGCTTCCGCCGCGGAGTTTGTTCTCGAGGGCCTGTATGCTCATCGCCGCATCAGCCGCAGCGAGGAGCGTGGTTTTGCCGCCGAAGACCGCAAGCGGGAACCGCCCCAGGAAGGCGAACCACGGCGCGGCGGCGGGCGTCGCCAGCAGTTCAACTAGCGAGGAGCCGGCATCGTGCGATGGATCAAATACTCCCGTTACACGGGAGAAGACATGGGGCTGGACGCCGAGGATCTCCTCAACGCCCTGTCGGACTACTTCCTCGACAGCGGATTTCAGAACCAGTACATGCAGTTCAATGAGATGAACCAGCGCACCATGGAGGACCTCAAGCAGGCGATCCAAAAGGCGCTGGAGAGCGGCGACCAGTTTGACCCCGACCGCGCCGAGGAGATCCGCAAACGCCTGGAGCAGATGTCTCCGGAGCAACTCGACAAGTTGTTGGACCGACTCGCGCAGAAGCTCGTGGACGAGGGGTTCGTCTCGACTGACTCCGATCCGGCGGAGCAGAAACCGCGGCCCGGGCAGGCGGGTGGCAAAGGGCCGGAAGGGAAAGTGAAGTTCGAGGTGACGGACAAGTCGCTCGACTTTCTTGGCTTCAAGGCGCTGAAGGACCTGCTCGGCTCCCTCGGCCGGTCAAGCTTCGGCGCCCACGACACACGCGACTTCGCTACCGGCATTGAGACCAGCGGCGCCTCCAAGGCTTACGAATTCGGCGACACGTTGAATCTGGACATTAGTGAGACGCTGTTCTCGGCCATGAAGCGGGACGGCCTCAAACTGCCGCTCGATCTCGACTATCGCGACCTTCGCGTCCACCAGAGCGAGTATCAGAGTTCCTGCGCCACCGTGCTGATGCTCGACTGCAGCCACAGCATGATTCTCTATGGCGAGGATCGCTTCACGCCGGCCAAGCGCGTGGCGATGGCGCTCGCTCATCTCATCCGCACGCAGTATCCCGGAGACAGCCTGCGGCTCGTGCTCTTCCACGATTCAGCCGAAGAACTGCGGCTCTCCGAGCTGGCTCGCGTGAAGGTCGGACCCTATTACACCAATACCCGCGACGGGCTGATCCTGGCGCAGCGCCTCCTGAATCAGGAGCGCAAGGACATGAAGCAGATCATCATGATCACGGACGGCAAACCGTCGGCGCTTACGCTTGAGGACGGACGCATGTACCGCAATGCGTTCGGTCTCGATCCGCTGGTGATCAGCCGCACGCTCGAAGAGGTGAACCGCTGCAAGCAGCAAGGCATCCTCATCAACACGTTCATGCTTGCCAGCGACTACGGGTTAGTGAACTTCGTTCAGAAGGTCACCGAGTTGTGCCGCGGAAAGGCCTACTTCACCACCCCTTACACTCTGGGACAGTACCTGCTGATGGACTACATGAACCGGAAAACGCGGACGGTACATTAGAGCGGCGTTCTAGCGCACCGCGGGAAATACGTAGGCAAGAAGGTGGTACACCACCGGTATGCTGAACAAGGACGCGTCGATCCGGTCCAGCCAGCCTCCGTGACCGGGAAGGAGCGTACCGCTGTCCTTGAGTCCGGCGCCCCTCTTGAGAGCGGACTCCACCAGGTCCCCCAGTTGGCCCGCAATGTTACCCGCGATGGCCAGGACAGCAACGATCAGGGGAGGCGCGGAAGGCAACAGCCAATAGGCGTAGGCGAGCCCGTAGACAAGCGATCCGGCGACCGAGCACAGCGTGCCCTCCCATGTCTTGCCGGGGCTCACGCGAGGCGCGAGTTTGTTCCGCCCGAAGGCGCGCCCGCCATAATAGGCCGCGGTGTCGCCCACCCAGTTCAGTGACAGCGCGAAGAACAGCCACCACTCACTGATCTCGCGGAGCGCGTATGAGACCCGCCACGGACCAAAACAATAGATGACCCCGAGTGTCACACCCGCCGCCGACGGCAGCGCTTTGGAAAGATCCGAGACACGCAGCGCGAGCACCAGCGGGACCAGCCCCAGCAGGATCAGGATGGTCATGTCCGGTGGCGCCGCAAGCACCACCAGGCCCATCGCGTACGGGACGATCGGCAACCGCTCCAGCCCGTAGGCGCCGAGAATGTTTTCGTACTCTCGGTAGCCAAGCCCGGCTACTACGGCCAGGGCAGCCGCGAATGCCCACCCGGGACTCCAGATGACAACGTATGTGAAGATGGCGAGGAGGACAAGACCCGTCGCGATCCGCTTCATCTCACGGTGAGACCAATGGCCTCCGCCAACGGTTCCGAGGTCTCTTCCGCGGCCGGGTCCTTTAGGCCACCGAAACGCCGGTCTCTGCGCTGGTAGTCGAGGATCGCTCCGAGAAGGTCTGCGCGGGTGAAATCCGGCCAGTAGGTTTCGGTTACGTAGAGCTCTGCGTAGGCGATCTGCCAGAGTAGGAAATTGCTGATGCGCATCTCGCCCGAGGTACGAATCAACAGATCAGGATCGGGAAGTCCGGCGGTATAGAGGCGCGAGGCCAGCGTGTGCTCGTCGAGGCGGAAGTCGGCCAGGCGCCCGGCGTCTCGCGCCTCGGCGAACAGGGCGTTGACGGCATCCACGATTTCAGCCCGGCCGCCATAGTTGATCGCCAGATTCACACGCAGCCCGCTATTGGAATCTGTACTCCGAACGGCGTCTTCCAACTCTCGCCGGACCGCCCGGGGCAGTTCGTCAACCCTTCCGATGGCCGTCAGACGAATCCCATTCTTCATGAGATTCGGAAGCTCTTGACGCAGATAGTAACGAAGTAGTAACCAAAGTGTGTCTACTTCGTGACGAGGACGCTTCCAGTTCTCGATCGAGAAGGCGTAGAGAGTGAGGGCCTGGATGCCGAGACGGGCGCATGTCTCGACGGAGACGCGAACGGGATTGACGCCCGCCTTGTGGCCCGCGACGCGCGGCAGGTTGCGGCCACGGGCCCATCGACCGTTGCCATCCATGATGATGGCGACATGCGCCGGAAGGCGTTCCGGGTCGATGCGCTGGGCTAATGCCCAGTCGGGCTCACTGGGCTTCAAGCTGTCCAGAAGTGCCTGCATTCGAAAGCAAGACTACATCTTAGCAACAAACCCTGAAGCTCTTCGCCCGATCCGACGAAATGCCTGTGTAGAGAGGCTTTGTTCATGCTGCTTCCGAACAAACTCCCGATGCTCCTGGTTCTCTCCGGGTTTGCAGTCAACGATTGGATGTCCGCCGGCGACGGCGCCACCGGTACCATTGGTGTCGTCGCCAGCTTTGATGAGACCGTCCCTGCCGAAGTGGAGCATACCCTTCGGTTAGAGCTCGAGCGGCTGTTGCCGATCAAGGGATACGTCGTCGAGTGGCGCCGGATCGACCAGGAGGCCGTCACCGACGTGTTTGAGCGCCTGGTAGTCGTCCGGTTCCTCGACCGCTGTTCGCCCTTCGAAGTTGCGCGTCCTGCCGATGCTAGTAAGGCGTTTGCCTTTACGCATGTCTCCGACGGGCGCGTGATCCCCTTCGTCGACGTCAGCTGCGCACAGGTCCTGGCCGCGCGGTCCGGCCCGCTTGGAGGTCCGTCCCCCTACCTGGCGTTGGGGCGGGCGCTGGCCAGGGTGCTGGCCCACGAAATCTACCACGTACTCGCGGAGACGCTAGAGCACGGACGCCAGGGCCTGGCAAAACCGAGCCTGACATGGAAGGAGTTGACCGCACCCGAGGCTGCATTCCATGCCGACGATGCTTCGCGCATCCGGGCTCAACTGAGGCCTATCAGCCTCCGAGCTTCGCGTACCACGCGAGAATGAAATCGCCCGCGATGGACACGATCAGGGCCGCGACACCAAGGAACGAGCCGAAGGGCAATTCGTAGGTGGACGCGTCCCGGCGGGCCAGAGAGATGTAGGCCAGCCCGACTACGCTGCCGAGGGTAGAACCGATGATCAGTGTCAGCAGCGCCCCCGAGAGCCCAAGGAACGCCCCGATCATCCCAATCATCTTCACGTCCCCCAGGCCAAGCCCCTCCTTCCGGCGGACCGCCTGGTAGAGGCGTCCCACCAACCACAGCGCGCCCGCCGCCACGACGGCGCCCCCGGCGCTTTCCGTCACCGATGCAAGCGTCGGGGCGAACCCTGCCATTGCCGAGAGCATGAACAAGACTCCCCCTTCAAGCAGGACAAAGGGGGCAAAAGCGAGGCCAGCCAGGGCTCCTCCCAGCGTCAGTTCGTCGGGCAGAATCCGTTCCTCAAGGTCGGAGAAGATCATTCCAATCTGCAGCGCCGCGAACACACAGAGTTTGAGGCCGGGCAGCGTCCAGCCGTGCACCAGCACGATCAGCAGGAACAAAACTCCCGTCGCTGCTTCCACAAGGAGATACCGGGCTGGAATCGACTGGCCGCAGCGCCGGCACCGTCCCCGAAGGAGCATCCAGCTAAGGAGGGGGATATTGTCGTACCAGGCAATCACCTTCTCGCAATGGGGGCAGTACGAGCGCGCCGGCGTTACCACCGACAGGTCGCGGGGCAGTCGGTAGACACATACGTTCAGGAAACTGCCGATCAGCAGTCCGGTGACTCCCGCCAGGATAGCCTCTAGCATGTCAACGCTTTCTTGTAGACTTCAATCGTCTCACTGATGAGGCGCGCAAGCGAGAACTTCTGTTCCACCCGCTGCCGGCCTGCCATGCCCATGCGGGCAGCGAGTTCGTGGTCTTCGAGCAGCGTACGGACACCGGCTAGGATGCCTGGTGCGGTGTTAGGCACCAGCAGGCCCGTCGCTCCGTCGACGACCACCTCGCGAAGTCCCTCGACATCACTGGCGACCACCGGAACCCCATACGACATAGCAAGCAGGGCGGCTGACCCCAGGCCTTCCGACTCCGTGACATAGAGAAAAACCCGGGCGTGGGACAGATCCGAAGGCAAGTCGGACGAGAGCCGGACCGGAATCTGCTGGGCGATGGACCGGAGCAACTCGCCGCCCTTGAGAGGGTCCGAGGAATCGAGGGCGACCAGGTCGCCGTCACGCTGCGAAGCCCGGTCCGGAAGGGGAACCGCGTCGTGAATAACGGTGACGCGGTCCGGCCGAAGACCCCGGTCAATCAAGAGCCGCCGGACGTACTCGGAGACTGCGATGTAGTGGGCAGCACGCGAGTATTGGAACTTCGAGCGGAGGGAGGGCGCGGAAAGAAAAGCGACGCGCCGGGACACGACGACGGGCCGGCGAACCAGAACCGACGCCAGCGTGTGGCTCCGCCCGCAGTGGGCGTGCACCAGGTCACTGGCGCGGGCGGCGCGCACGATCGTCAGGGGACGAAGTATGCCGATCTGGACCCCGGCCGCCAGCGCCCGCTGAGCAAGCGGCGAGTTTCGGGGGCTGAGCAGCACGCATTCGTGCCCGGCGCACCGCAGCCCGTCCATCAGGTAGAGGGCTTGCCACTGTCCTCCCCGCATCTCACGGCCGCTGTCGAGGTGGAGAATTCGCATTCAACTCATGTAACGGGCTTTGGAGTACTTCAGAAAGTTATACAACGCCGCCATGTAAGCGATGGCGAGCCCTTCGGGTCCGTCGAGAAAACCACGGCGGAGCACGAACGACTGGAAGAATGTCCAAGGCGGGTCGAACAACAGGTGCCGCCACCCGATGGGCGCTTTGGTCGCTACCAGCTGTTCCGCCGCGAGGGTCGTGTAGCGGTCCATCGTCTTGAGATGCTCGGATAAGGATCCGCACGTGAAGTGCAGGAGGTTCGACTCGAGGTGCCCGACTCGCCCGTCCACCTTCACGCTTTCATGCACGTAGTCGCCCACCCACTTCGCCTTTCGACGATCGAAGAGACGGACCTTGCGATCGGGATACCAGCCCGAGTGCAAAATCCAGCGCCCGAGGTACTGCGCCAACCGTGGTACGGTGTAGCCGTCGTAGCGCGGTTCGCTCTTCTTGAGCTGCCAGATCTCCGCTTCGAGCGACTCGCTAAGCGACTCGTCCGCATCGAGCGAGAGAATCCAGTCGTGGGCCGCCTCGCGCGAGGCTGCATTCTTCTGTTCGGCGAAGCCTTTCCAGGGGATCTCCACGACGCGAGCCCCGAGCTTCTCGGCGATCTCGATGGTCCGGTCCGTCGAGCCGCTGTCGATGACTACGATCTCGTCACAGCAGCGAAGGCTCTCGATCGCGCGAGCAATGTTGCGTTCTTCATTGAAAGTGATGATAGTCGCGGAGATCTTCATCGGCCCACACCGCCGGCGTGGTAGAGCACGGGTTCGGGGATGAAGCACAACACGAATAGAACGACCGCCAGCAAGCCGAGTCTGGTGCGTCCGGAGCCCAGCGGCGCATCGTCCACGATCGAGAAGTGCCGCCGCGCGAAGATCAGAAACAGCGTTCCCCATATTGCCCAAGGCCAGTACAACAGGCCGAGCGGAATGAGCGCCACGCACACCAGAGTTGAAATCAACAAATGACGGCGCGCGAAGAAGGCGTACAGGATGTGGCCGCCATCCAGTTGGCCGATAGGCAGGAGATTCAGGGATGTCGCCAGCAGGCCAACCCAAGCGGCGCGCGCGACCGGGTGCAGGTAGATGTCGCTGGACGGTACGCCCGGGAAGATGATCCACTGCAGCAGGCTGACGAGGAGCGGTGCACCAAAGGCCATGTCTCCTTGCTCGGAGATTCCCGGGATGATCTTCGACAGGCTCATGCCAATGGCCAGTGCGGGAAGAAGAACGAGGAACCCCGCGATGGGGCCCGCGAAGCCCACGTCGAACAGCACGCGCCTCGAATAGATGGGAGATCGAAAGCGGATGAAGGCGCCGAGCGTGCCGATGAAGGTCGGAGCGGGAAGGAAGTACGGCAGACTGGCGTCCACGCGATAGTACACGCACGCGAAGTAATGGCCGAACTCGTGCGCAAGCAGAATCGCCATGAGCGTGAGGGAATACGGGAGACCCGCAAGGAGCAGGCTCGGCTCGTTCAAGACCCGCCCGAAGATGGCCAAGTCTGCCTCGAGATCGAATGCGGGCAGATTTTGTTCGAAATTGAAAGCAATTCGTGCTCCTAGGATCGTCGTACTGAGCACGGTTAGCGCAAACAGGAGCGCGTGCAGCCAGTAGCGGTGCCCGGCGCGCGGCGGAGCCCACGGAATCGGTGCGGGAATCTCGATACCAGTCTCCACGGGCGACTATGAATCGCGGCGCGAGGCGTGTGCGGATTTAGGGCACGCCCTCACTGCAGCGTCTGCAACTCCTTGCCCGGCTTGAACCGTACTGCTTTTCCAGGCGGGATCGCTACCTCCGCACCCGTGCGAGGATTCCTCCCGATACCCGTCTTGCGAGGTCTAACGTTGAAGATCCCAAATCCCCGAAGCTCGATCCTCTCGCTCCGTGCCAAGGCCTTCTTCATGGTCTCAAAAACGGTTTCCACGGCCATCTCGGCCTTGGTCTTCGTGATCCCCGTCCGGTTGACGACCTCGTTGATGATGTCCAGCTTAATCACCGCATCCCTCCCGCTTACAAGATAGGCAACGTACCGGCAGCACCGAAAGGCACCCCAGAACTGAGCAAAACTCATGATAGGATTGAAGTTAGAACTTGTCAAGCGAACCCCTCGATCCTCGCTCCTTCCGCCGGGCGTGTGCCCGGTTCGCCACCGGCATCGCGGTAGCCGGAGTTCTTGCGCCCGACGGGTCTCCGCACGGCCTGACGGTGAACTCATTTACGTCAGTCTCTTGCGATCCGCCCATCGTGCTCATTTGCATCGATCATCGGTGCAGCCTGATCTCGTTCTTCCGCCAAAGCCGCTATTTCGGAGTGAGCGTACTCGAGGAGACGCAACTTGAGCTGTCAGTGAAGTTTTCCGGGCGCTCCGACAACCGGTTTGAGGGAGTGGACTGGAGGGCGGGACGCAGCGGAGTTCCACTGTTGGAGGCAGCCCTGTCCGTTTTCGAGTGCCGTGTTGAGCAACAGGTAGACGTAGGAGATCACACCGTGTTCTTTGGAGAGGTGACGGATGTGAGCCTCGGGGAAGGCAAACCGTTGCTCTATTTCGACAGCGCCTACCGGCATCTTGAATAGCTTCTGCCCCGTGTAGGCCCTCTGATAAACTTAAAGTCAGCGGACATCTCCGCATCTTCTGGATTGGGGTCTGGATTCCGGTTTCGTGGCCGTTTATACTACGTTTTCGATCTGAAGGCCCAGCGGCCGCGGACCGATGGATAGGGTTATGACGGATAGGGGCGAGTTCGATCCACTGACGATACAACGCGAAGCAGCCATGTTCTACGGCCTGTTTCTCCGCGGACACTCACTGGACTCCCTGCGCCGCGACATTGACGTGCCGAAGGACGTTTTGGACAAATGGCTCAATACGCCTCGGTACGAGACGGGCTTCCGTGAATCGCTCCGCCGGCTCTACGTGTACCGCAAGCAGGTGCTCGCCGTATTCGACGAGCTCGTGACCAGCGAGCGGGTCAAGAGCCGCCTGCAGTAGCGGCGCGCGCTCCACGCCTTCGGTTATCATGTGTCCGGAGAGGGCATGCACCCAGCACCAACCGTTCAGCAGCAGGCACTAGTAGAGCGTCTGGCGTCGGCCTGCGGCGGCGCCTACTCGCCGGACACCCGCCGAAAGTACTTCATCACCGGTCCGCAATGGGCAGCCGCCTACGAGGGGCACGCGCTCTTTCATGCGCCAACGCGCCGTCCGGTGGGGTTTGAGGAAGTAATTCGCAGATATGCGGAAATTGGCATCGGCTACTGGGCCACCCACGATACGGACGTCATTCCAACCGATGCTCTCATGACCGATCGCCAGTCCGAGATCGTCGCGTCCATCAAGAAGGCCCTTGTGGAGAACGGCGTCTCTTGTTCCATGGTGACAACGGAGACCTTCCATCATGCGGTTTGGGCCGCTGGCCCAGCGGCAGAGTCGCCGCAAGTACGGGAATACGCGGTGCGGCGACTGCGGAACACCGTAGGAATTGGCCATGAGCTGGGAGCGCAGTTTGCAGTGTATTGGCCGGGTTCCCTGGGATACCTGGTCCAGGGCGCCATTGACGAATTACAGACCTTGCGCTGGTACGCCGAGGGCTTGAACGCGGCGTGCGAGGCTGACATTGCCCTCGCTAAGGACTATGGACGACCGACGCTCAAGCACTGTCTAGAAGCGAAGCCATTTGAACCGCAGGCGGAAATCCTGCTGCCCACTAGCGACGCTATGCTTGCCTTCATTGGGAGCGGTCTGCTGGCGCACCCGGAGATGGTGGGCCTTAACCCGGAGTACCTGCACGAGTTGATGTGGGGAGCAGCCCCCCGAGCGGCTCTTGCCCGCGCTCTGATGGCAGGTAAACTCTGGCATTTCGACATCAATGATGGCTATCGGCTGAAACACGACGTCGATATTGCTGTTGGTCTCGTCAATCCCCTCGACTGGCTGAACGTCCTGGTGCTGCTTCGTACCTACGATTACAACGGCCCGTTTAACCTCGACTACAAGCCCCCGCGGACCACGAGTGAGCATGGCGTTTTCGCCGTCAGTTTTCCTACGGCGGTCGACCGCTTCATTACGCTGTGGGAGATGGCCGGCGAAGTGATTGCGGACACCATCGTGCAGGAGGCGACGACTGCTCTCAAGCAGGGGGCGCCGTCTGCTGGCGATGCAGCATCGATCGTCGCGGCACAACGAGAACTGCTCTCCCTGCACGAGTTGATTGCCCATCGGATCTTTCAGATACTGGTTGGCCAGCATGGTGGGCGCACGTATTCGATATAGCCATGCCTTTGGGGCGTCTATTGATGACGGCGGGCGCTGTACTCCTGATCGCCGGCTTGGCGATCAGCCTCGGCGACCGCCTTCCGGTCCGACTTGGGCGCCTACCCGGGGATCTCGTTGTGAGGGGAACTCTACTTCCCCATCATGACAGGGGTACTCCTGAGCCTGCTCTTGACGGCTCTGCTCTGGCTACTGGGACGCCGCGGCTAGCGTAGCAACCCCATCTTCTCTAGGGGCCAGTAGACGAAGACTGCCTTACCGTAGATGTAGCGGCGCGGAACGGGACCCCACGCGCGGCTGTCGTTGGAGGAACTGCGGTGGTCGCCGAGGACGAAATAGTGATCCGGCGGCACTGTGGCTGGCGGCATCGACTGCCGGTCCCGGTACTCCTCCGGCACGTAGGCTTCCTCTAAGGTGCGGCCATTGACGGCTACGCGCCCATCTTCGATCTCGACAACGTCCCCAGGAACTCCAATTACGCGCTTAATGTACGACTTCGATGTGTCCTGCGGAAACCAAAACACTACCATGTCACCCCGCTCCACCTGACCGAAGCCGAAGCGATAGATGAACTTGTTGATGAAGATCCGCTCCTGATCCGTCAACGCGGGCATCATGCTGGTTCCCTCAACCTTCACCGGCTGGTAAAGAAAGAGGATCACCACGATTGCCAGGACGACGGACACGACCAAATCCCGCAACCAACCTATAGTCGCGGCAAGTAGGGATTTCTCCGTTCCCTTTTCCTGGCGTCGTTCTTCCATTCCGTAGCCCAGAGAATTGGTTCTAGCACGCAAGCTGCCTACCCGGCAACCACCAGGCTGCGTCTATATGGACGGATCTCCACCGGGAACGTTACGCGTGCGTCAACGGTTGAGCTTGGCCGACCCATCTGCCCACTCGAGGGTTTGCCTCGTTACACCCGGATCACTACCGTCAGGTCGCGGCCGGGATTCCCGCCGGCAACATCTCCAACCGACGTGATATCAATCGTAAGCTCACTCAGGGCATGAAGAGGAGCCAGCTGCGCACCATCCACGACATTCGAGCTCGTTTCGCCGGCTGGTATCCGCAGCGTCGCAAGTTGTTGTGCGTCCTGACGAACTACCACCAGGATCTCCCCTGCGGTAGGAGCCTCCTTGACCAACGCAAACAGATCGCGGACCGAAGTGGTTTGGTCGACTGCAAGCGGCGGAGCCGCGCTAGCCTGCACCGCCAGGTAGCCCTCAATCTGGATCGAATACTGCCCCCCACGCAGCGTTCGGAGCCCTTGGTCAACCAACGAGGTGTAGTTGTATCGCGTGATCTCGCTGTTTCCCCTGGCATTCGTCACAAACAGCTCGGCCACTGCTACGCGTGCATTCGGCAGATGAACCACCGCGGCATAATTGCCGCTGGCGGGACTGCCGAAGAAGTCTCGTGAGAAGGGCAGCACGACGGTTCGACGGTCCAAGTGGTAGACCAACGCACCGGCATCATGACCTGACGCTCCCGTTCCGTGAGCGGCCCGCGTCACTCTGTAGCTGCTGCCATTCACTTCAGTGATGATCAACACTTCGCTGTCAATCTGAATCCAGGCGCCGACTTGGCCGACCGCCGGCCCGCTCAAGCTGACAATGCTGTCCTCGGGCTGAAGCGACGCTGCCAGCGTGGTAGAGGGTGACCCATTCAATTCGCTCCAGTAGCCCACGATTAGGGTACCGGCCTGGAGGGAACGTGTGTTCTGAAGGTTTTGGAACCCCACTCCCACAACCTCGAGATTTCCCTGTCCATCGGTCGCCAGGCCGAAGGTAGGGGCTCCCGGAACGTCGACGTCCGACAACTGCCCCGGAGCACCACCCACTTGCCAGCGAGCGACTTCACAGAGCTCGATCGGACACTCCTCATTGTAGAGGTTGCTCGGACGCCCCACGATTTGAACGGTTGCCCCAGTCCGGTTCGGAACCTCAAACTGCACCGGGCTGGACGGGGTCGCTGCGGCGAAGTGCCACGCTGCCTCAGACACGGCGAATCTGCTCGATGAATCCGGCTGGACTGTCCAGACGCCAGCGATTGCAAGCGTCGTCCCGGTATTGGAAAGTACGACGGCCTCTTGCCCGCTTCCCACACCATCGGTAATCCTCACTGTCATTCCCCTGTGTTCGTTGGGGACCATCTGCAGTGCCGAGTGCCCGATCGAATCTGTCGAGAAGAGGTTCACCGATTGCTCGGGTCTCGCCTCCAACCGCCAGTAGAAATTCACGTGGTGGTAGTTTGCGTCCGGAGGGGGGGTAAACGTTTCCTGCTCACCCGCATCAACGAAAGTGCTGCTTAGCTCGAAGTTCCCTCCGATTCTGCTGAGTTGCTGAGGCGTCAGTCCTCTATACACGCAAAAACCGGTCGAGCCGGTTGGAAAGCTCAGGTCGGTGAGCACCACGCGGTTGGTGTTCGTCAACCCTGGAACTGTAGCCCGGGTGACGAAAGATAATCTTCCCTCTCGGCCCTCTGAATCGAGCGCGGAGACCGCGTAGTAATAGGTCGAGCCCCCAGGTAGGCTGCCACCCTCGGTTGATACCTGCGGTGCGAAGCCGACGAGCGGAACGCCGGTTAGGTTGCTCGATGGACTGGCGGGCGCAGCGAAGCTCAGCGTTAGCAATGCGGAACCACTGCCGTCCGCCTCTTCCACGGAGGATTCAACGATCTGGAAGCTGCCGGAAAGCGGGCGAGGGATGCCGACAGCACTCTCGCCCTGCCGCCTCCCTGGACGCACTAGCCCGGGGTCAGTTTCATACCAACTGTCGTCATGAATTTGGGCTGTCACCCGCACGGTCGAATAGTTTAGGCCTGGCGCCAGCCGCACCACTCGGAACGGCTGCCGCATGAACGCTTCCTTCACATAGCTAATCGCAATGATGTCCCCCGGCCGTAACGCAATGCCCTTCACCGTCGTCTCGAACTCCACGAACACATTTCCCTGCGTAGACTTATCGAGGTAGGTGCGGAGTACCCGCCCTGCCTGGCTGAACCCCGGAAAGCCCAGCCCCGGATAGCTCACAGCCATCTCCTGACCGCTTCTCATAACGTCGTCTACATCAACGAGGGAGAGACTGTCCTGCTGATACTGGTTGAACTGATCCTGAAACTCGGTGGATACCCGGTTCACAGTCTCCGCGTTGCTTCTCGACCAAATCCGAAACGAAGGTTCCCCGCTCTTTCCCCGCAACACTCCACCCGACCCAGCCGTGCCGTCACCAAACTCATACGCAGGCCAACCACCGTTCACCATTTGAGTACTGTTGCTGCCTTCAGGCTTCTGAGGATGTTGAAGGGCGAGGGTGGTCTCCGGCCAGATACGAAGCTTGCCCTCTCTGCCAAAGCCAAGCCCCAGAAGCGCAGCGTTCCTTATGCCGCGAACCACGTCTGCGGAGCTGCGCCGCTTCGTCAAGGCGAAGTTGCACTGGTATCGCGGCACCTCAACGCTCGTGCCATTGCTATCCGTAGTGGTCACCGGGGCGGCACAGAAACCGGCTGTCTCCGCAAAGCTGACCAAGTCGATCTCATGAGTTCTCCAGCCGCTTCGCCTAACCACATCAAGCAGCACCCACGCTGGATTGTTGCTGTAGGACTCGGGAAGGGGCGAACCATCGAGTCCATATTGCGGTAGTTTCAATCCCCGAAGAAGTACCCTGACTCGCGGGACTGACTTGCCGTCGCTCAACCTGTTGGGCAACACCAGTGAGAGGTATGCCATACTGCCGTAAGGATCACCCAGCGGTTGACCTGCCGCATTTGTGAAGTCAAGGTTGAAGCCGCCTGTACGGGTTCCGGTCGTTACCACGTTGTACCAGCCCGTGCCGGTCATATTCCGCCCTGCCACTCCCTCCGGAATTTCCACATCGTTAGCGAGTACGGTAACGACCTTATCGATCTCTCCCGAACCCAGAAGAACTTCGAGGCGCGTGAGGTTTCCATCGTTGCGCGCGAAGACAACCGGTGGATGGTACCAGGCCGTCCCGTACACTATCGGCAGAACATCATTGTATTTGCTCGCACTTTCTACTGACGCCGCAACGTGACTACCCTTTTCGCCGAATCCCCTAACATGAATACTTGGTGGCAGGAACTCGATCCCGCCGAAACGGGCCGTTGGTCGGCCAAGTAAGTCCGAACTGAACATCCCCCGCTGCTCGCATTGGGTACGAGAGTAGTCGCAGCTGGTGAATGCCGATCCATTGTTCAGGTTACCCACTCCGTCAGGTTGGTCAGCCGAGTAGCCACATCGGTAAAAGTACCCGTACTTGCCATCCGCTCCTCCAGTGGTCGCTTCTGCTCTTTGGGTTGCATCGCGCGGAAACAACCATGGACACCGCCGCTGAATCCTTACGTCAGGCAAAAGAGACCGCTGCAGGCTGAGGCGGTTGCTAAACGTGATCCGTAACTCCTTTTCTGTGACATTATCAGGCGAGTTAGCGACACCCCGGAACAAGGTGATAGGGTCGCACGCGGCTGCATCGGTCCCTACGTCATAGAAGGTAAAGCGTACTGTGAGCTTTGCACCCTTGAGGCCCGTGCTCCTCTCGATCTGCGAGAAGTGTGAGTCTACATTTGACAAGCACACACTCAGTTTTGATACTCCGTCGAATCCATCCTCCGAAACGGCCTTGATGTCGAACACATCATGCCGAATGATCCGCGGCTCGTAAACCACACCCCCGACCGTCACTCTGTGCGTCGACCAGTGCTCCGTCACGGCGTTATAGAGTTCGCAGTCAAACAGCAGCAGTGGTGTCTCTAACTGGGGCCGCTCTTTTAGGATGTAAGGGCTGGTCATGTGTGAATCCCTGTTACCGTTAATCGGATTGTCGTTTCGAAGCAGTTGTTGTCGGTCGCTGTGAACTGCAGCGAGTCGTCGGCGTACCGAGCATTCTGGATCAAGGCGCCCCTGTTGGTCGTTCGTCGGTAGACTGCTGGATTGGGCTGGGCGTCAACCTGGAGTCCAAACACCTCCACCGCCGAACCGGCCGCGAGTTCTAGCCCGAACTCCACCCCCTCTCCGCCCTGCCCGGGCGCACCGGAGAGCCACACCCGACGCCAGGCAGGCCCGGTCGATCTTTCTTTCAGGAGCGAAGATCCGGCAACGCTCTGCACCAAGCGAATACTGTCTACCACATCGCTGCGCACATAGGCGCTGAAACAGTACGTGTATCCCTGAGGGCAGTTGAGGATTTGTGTCAGCCGCTGATCCGCCACCGAGGTGTTAACGGTCCGCCATGCACTAGATCCGCCCATCGGATCCGTGTAGCCGGGCGTGGCCTGCAGCAGCGGGCCCTTGTTCCAGACGGCTGCGGAGAGATCTTCGCTCCAAAGAAGGAGATTGCCTGCAGGATCAACGTAGGCAAAAGGGCGATGGCGTCCTTCGGCTGCCTTGAAGTGGTCTTCGATTGCCTGACGCTCACTATGCCCCAATCCACGAAATTGCAGCTCCCACGTCTGCGACTCCGAAGCCGCGTCGGAATATCGGTAGCTATAGCCGTCGGGTGACTCGGTTCTGGGCGTTCGCATAGACCGAGCACGAAGTATCGGATACTGGCTCATTGAGCCTGTCGCAAGTTGAGGGAATGGAGTCATGGAAGTTCTCGTATGACGCACGTGAGAGAGCCCCTCGACTCGCCCAGGTATGTCATGGATAACAAGTCATCATCCAAGCGGCACCTCGGATATGCAGTCCCGTCCCACGGATCGGTGAAAGAGAAGACTTCTTTTGCACCCCGAACCGACAGAAAGAAGTCCTCGAATGAAGCCATCTCGCTATCGCTTAATTGCCCAAGCCGAATCGTCCACCGTTTAAGAGGTCGCCCCAGTTGGCGGAAGGACTGTTCCGAGCCGTCCAGGAAAGAGTAGATCTCCGTTGAGAACATCACTTCCCGAGTCGTGGGGCACTGCGCCACCGCTCCAGTGGCAAGCGTCGGAAAGGTCACGACTGAACCTCCGAGAGAACATCGTTCAGCGAGTGCGAGTGCAGGAGCGCGTCGCGGACCGCGCGGGCGATTGCCTCGCTATTGTCTATGAACGACCTGCTGTCCATCGTCTGGACATGTATGTTGATGGCTTGCGATGCCGGGGTCACTGACGCCGGCGCCAGCGCCTCAATGCGGGGGGTGCCTAGAGAGGAATAGTGTACTGCCCCCGCTGTAGAGGAAACTCGCGAGAACCCTGTCTCAAGCGCTACACTTGGCGGCATCGCGTAACGCACGAGCGGCTCGTCGGCTGCCCGCCTGTCCCCTGTAAACAACCGAAAAAGCCCTCCAAGCAGCGGGACTACTCCACCACCTCCAGTGATAGCCCTCAGCACGCCGCTTCCGGCCGATTGGCCGCTTGGAGATACAGCACTTATGGCAGAGAAAAGCGGGCTGGCTGAAAGGATATGGTTGGAAGCAATTGCGGGCGGCGAGGCTGTCGTTGATCGTCCTTCCGTTGGGCGAGCAGCCAACAAGGCGTTCGCAACCCCATTGTCGGTTACCACTCGCGAGCCCTGCCGCAGCAATAGACGAAGCAAGTCATCCCAAGTCGTTGTCGCCACCATATCGCTCCTCCTTGCAAGTGCCTTCTAAAGTGATCAGCGCATCCGCATACCGAGCTGGCAGAGTGTGCCAGTCCACACTCATCCTGAGTGATCGCCAGATGGCATGCATCTCCACCAGTGAAATGCTCTCCGGCGTGATTAGCGAGACAGGACAATTTGTCGTGGCTATAACGCCGTTCGACCAGACAACTCGCTCAGGACTTTGCCTTCCAGCCTCAGTCCACAAACAGCGCCGCCGTTCCTCCAGCCGGTTCTTCCGACACTCGTCGCACTTCCAGCCGGCTGGGTTCGATCGCAAGAAATGGAAGGCGACTACTAGTTTTTTCGTTCATCCTCAGTGAGGCCCCACTCCTTCCGGATTGCGTCCAGCACTTCCCGGCAGAGTTCCTCCGGCCCGTCCTCCAACAGCATGGCTCCGGTGGCCGGTCGACCGTCGATCTCAAGGCCAGCGATGGAGCGGAGACCCCACTTCATATAGAGGTGATCGACCTCGGCCGACACTACAGCCGACTCTATCTTTCCCTCCAGCCCGGAGTCCGCGGACAAGAACGGTAGTTTCGCGCTTAGTTCGCGAACCTCCTTCGCTAACTCGAGTCTCCGGGACAGTGACATTCGACGCACGGTATACCGCACTCCCGGACACACCATAGATTCGTACGCGACGGAACTGGAATAGTTCATATCTGCCCTCAAGCGAACGCAAGAACCACTTCGTCACTTCCCGCCCCTTGAGCTCGAGACTGGCTAAAGCGCCATTGCAGCCGCCTTTCGCCGTCATCGAACTCAGGAACCTCTGGAACGACATTTGGCATGTAGATGCCAAAGAGCTGTCCCGGCTGCTCCCCCAACTGGAGCATCGCGGATATCGGCGTACGGTGGCGAGCCGCCTGGTACAGTTCCTTCGTGGAGTCACTCCCTTGGTCGTAGAGAGCGAACGTTATGCTGACCGTGCGTTCCCCAGGCACGATGCATCTCGGCCCTTGCAGGCCGAACTCTCGAGACCGCAGGTCCACGTCGTTATCGATCACGATCTCAGCCTCCGTAAGGGTAAAGTGGCGCGTTGGCGCTACTCCAAGCCACACTTGGCCCAGGTTGCCGGGGATAAGGGCGTAGTTGCTCTGGCCGATGGGCGGCTCGACGGGGTAGGTGGCTAGCCCTCCCTGCCCCGCTTCGAAAGTCGCGCTGTCGAGCAAATCTTTTGCAGGACCTGAAAACTCAAACTGATGAAAGTCGCCATTGATAGAGATACGAGCTTTATTGATTGCGCAACCCGTAATCACCCGCTGAACTGCCGACGCGGGCCCCCAGTAGTCAAAAAGGGAGACTCCCTTGAGGGCGTTCTCAGGCCGGTAGGTGATGGTTGTGGAAAGAGACGATCCTGAATTGGGAAGCACACTGTAGGGAGCATTCAACACCACTGACTGCGGCGATCCAATGCTCTCGACAAACCGGATCTCGCCCCCGAACGCCACTGCCTGTCCAACCTGTAGCCCGTGTGACCCACTGACAGTCACCGATCGTCCATCCGGACAACTGTCAACTACCGCGCCGCTGAACCGAACTGGTTCAGAACCAAGTGCAGCTTCGATCAATGGACCGTGCGCCGGCGAACCGCCTGGGTCCGCCCATGCGGCGAGATAAGTCGTCAGCTCGAACGCCGTCTCTCTTGAGATCCCTTCCGGATACCCTGAGAACGTCCTTGTGCCGGTCTTGTCTCTGCGGTCGACTTTGCGCATCCGCTGCTGAGCCCGAAGCCGGACTGCTGGAATCCGTTCCGCCGTGCCTACCGCGCCGACTGAACCGTAATCCTCTTCTAGCGTCACGTAGAGACGATTATCGTTGGATGAGATATAGCAAGGCATAGTTGTCCTATTGAACACTGGCGTCAATGTCGCAGATTACCTTAGCGACTTGTACGAAGTTCCGGCCCCCACTCTTGACTCCACTTATGTGAATCTCATAGGCGCCACTAAAGTAGAGGCCCGAACCCCAATCTCCACGCGTTCTCGCGAGGACGGAGGTCAACGCCTCAAGATAGATCTGAAGGTCACGCTCGAGGTTCGTGAGGTGCTCATGCGAGACCCTCACTTCCGCAACCACCCGGATTGTGCCGGAGAAGCTCTTGAACTTTTCACGGAGCCGATTCTCCATGCGGTCCGTGTAGACGTGGATCATCGGGTACTTTACCTTGCCGCTGCGTTCAGCGGTCTCGATGGCCACGTTCTGACCGACGATCTGCTCGGGCTCGATTGGTTGAAGCGAAATACCGGTGTCTGCCGATAGCGCTGCAATCTCGTGCGATATGCCGGCTGTCCCACTGAGAAAACCGGCGAGTTTGTCACGCGCAACACTTCCTAACCTGGCCATCCTAACCTCGCCTCAGGGCTCGACCGGGTCGCACGAAGTAATCAGCAAGCTGCCCAGCCGCAGGCTTCGGACCGCGAATCACGCCAATGATCGGCAGACTCCATGTCTCGCCCGCTGCCAGCGGCAACATGTTCTGACGACCGATACCCTCCTCGCTATCGCCGATGTATGCGTTCCAATGAGTTGCGATCGCCGGGCGCGCCCCCGGCGCGATGATCAGGGAATGGAATTCACTCGCAAGGATGGCCGTGACAGCGCTCGGCCTACCTTCTTGACCCAGTTCGTTCAGCCACGTGGTCTGCACGAAATACGCTGCCGGCTCGATCGATCCAGGTACCACTGTCACAGTCGGCGCCTGAGATTGCGGCACCGGCATCCGGACCATTCCGAGTCCCGTATCAAATAGGAGTCGCGCGGCCGCAGCATCGAGCCGGCTGAACTCCTTCCAGCGACCAAGGTAACGGTCGTTCAGTTGGCTATGATAGACGTCGCGGTATACTGCTGAGAGGGCACGTAAACAGTGCCATTGACGCAGAGGTTCTGTTACAACCAAGCCACTAAGGCTGATTGATTCTGGTGAGTACGGTTCGTCATTCCCGAGTTCCCTTGCCAGGAACGCCTGCAGCTCGACTGAGACCTCCTTCTCCGCTAAGGCGAGCTTCGCCGTCAAATCCACGTTTTCGATGCTGGCGAGCTCAAGGATGTGCGAATCGTACACCCTGAGGTCTTCCGCTGTTGAGATTGTTCCGTCCGTAAATAGCGCCATTGATCCCCCTTCAGGATTTGTTCACCCGTAAGGAGTGCTTAAGCGCCCGCAACTCGCTCTCGGGCAGGATCGCGAGCTGGGTTCGCCCAAGCAGGCTTTGCTGTTCCGCTTGCGCGTAATCGGCGGCCAATTGCGATCGATGTTCTGCTGCCTCCTTCTCATCTGCCATCCGCGCTCGGCCCTCGGCGATCAGCCTCGCTGCAAGTTCCCGTTTAACCTCGCGGCGCACCCCGGCCCGTCCGCCGTCTGGCGTCGATAGGCTCACTACCACAACCTCTTCCTCCGACGTCGACGCCTCGATCTGTCGAATTCGCTCGTAGTACTCCCGTACGTCCATCGTTCTGTCTCCTTGTAATTAAAGTGGGCCCGCCCCTGAGGCAGGCCCACCGTCAGCTAGCTCAACACTTCGACGCCGAAGCTGTTCTTCAGCACGGCGCAACCGTACAGCACGTCAACGGTAAACTGCTGAGCAAGGGTGTTCGGCTGGTAGCTCATGACAACTCGCATGCCGAAGTTACCCATCTCCGCGTACTCGGCAATAGCGCCAGTGCCGGGCAGCGGCTGTGGAAGCCGGCGCACGACGAGTCCGATCGCGTTCTTCGAGAACGCGAGGTTGTGACGCGTTACCGGCGCACTGCCGGTCTTCGCCACGAACTGCGACCGGAACACGAAGAAGTCCTTGATCTTTCCAACCGACCCGTCAACCAGCGCACGAAGGCCCGCTTCTCCCGCCGTACCGTACTCGCTAAACCGAGAGATCTGTCGTAGCTGGGAATAGGTGGGGCCGTCAACTACCAGGTACTTGTTCTGGCTTGCCGGCACCTTCGCCTGGAACAGCGTCGTCTCGGCATTGTCGACGATCGCTTCGGTGATCGCCGACCCACCCGTACCCAAAGGCAGGTTTGCCGTGAACTGCGAGTAGAGACCAAGAAGATCCGTCTCGATCTTCTCAGCAAGAGCGATCACCGCGGGCTGCAGGTACAGCTTCAGCAGATCCGGAACCGCCAGAACTTTGGTGACGTCAGGAATCTGGAAGGTAGCCTCGGCGTGTGTGTTGAGCACAATCTGTGCATTCTGAAGGTTCGGATTCTGCGTCACCACGGAGCCGCCCTCAGCAATGTTATTCGCCACAAGCGAGGGCGGAATCGGTACATTGACCGTGTCACCCGCCTGGGCAAGCACCGGCTCGTAGTCGCGGTTTACAAGGTTACCCATGACAAGGTTCCCCATGAGCGCCGGAAGAGCATCCGCCGCTACAAGCTTAACGATGGCATTCGCCAAGTTCGAAGAAGTAATTGCTGGCATTTTTCTCCTGTCTTTCTCCTACCGTTCTCTCTGTCGGTTTCCGATTGTTCTAAAGTCCCCGAAGCGTCTGCGACGCAAGGTGCGCAATCTCCTGCCGCACCCGCTCACGATCTTCGTCGCTCATGCCCGGTTTGATCTTGTCCAAGTCGACTCCGGAAGACGGCGGCGCTGATCGTTTTCCTCCAGTAATGCCGCTTCCTCCCGCTATGCGGGCCGGCAGCAATTCCGGATTCTGAACGACGAACTCCTTGAGATATTCCCCAAGAGTCATCTCACCCTGCTGTGACTTGGCGACGAGCTTCCCGTCGTCCGACCGGCAGATGTCGTCTCGCACCGCTCGGTACGCCAAGTCAACCTTCGTCACCCCTAAGCGCTGGAGCTCGCTGCGTATCTGGGCACTGCGATCGGCCTCCTCAGCGATCCGTCTGCTCGACGCCGCCTCTTCGACCAGCTCGTTCACGCGCCGCTCCAGCTGTTCACGTCGCCGCCTCTCTTCAATCAACTCCGCTCGATACGCGGGCTCCGCCTTCGACTGCTCAGACCGCGCAAACTCCTGGATCACCTGGCGGATTACCGTAGGAAGATCAGTCACGGGTTGATTGTCTTGCTTCGTTTCGTCCATTCTTCCTCCTTACTCGCTACTCCTGCACCATGCGTCGATTTCCTGGACCACACGGTCCTTGACGTCCTGTCGCACGTCGCATAGGTACTTCAACGCAAGCTTGTTGAAAATCTGCTTTCGGAGAGTTGGAGATCCAATGTTCAACTGGAGAAGGCGCTCGGCATCGTCCAGCTCTCCGCTGAAGTCCCCTATATCGAACTCGTCCAGCCCCGAAACGTCAATCAGCAGATCGTCCCATCTGGCAACTGCGATGGCGCGTAAGACTCGCTTCATGCAGTCCTTGACGGTGTCCCCGTACGCCCGGAGCACCTCCTGGGTAATGGCGTAATCGCGCTGCTTGCTCAATCCGCTTTGAGCTGCGCCACTCGAGAGAGGCCCGCCGGCCTGCACCATCAAGAAGCAAGTGCGATAGATCTCGTCCTTCAGGCGGCTCAGATTCTCCACCGCGACCCTGAAGACATGGCCCTCCGGTTCCGTCCATCCAAAGCGATCCTCCGGAGCAAGTTGGATGTAGTACGATTCGCCAAGTACCTGGTGGAACGGGCGGTCCGAATATACAACCGGCATGGAAAACAGACCCATGGTTAACGCCCACGAGAGGGCATTTGACTTGTTCATGTGCTCTAACTGAAGGAGGCCGGCCTTGTTCATCAGCCATAGGCCGTCCGTCACCTTCAGATCAAAGACTGGCACCCTCCCCTGGCGCGAGAGAGCATGTGGCCCCTCCGCGATCAGAATGGGTTCCTTGTCCGGGTCCGTCGATGATCGATAAATGGCGTAGGAAGTCCGGTCGTAGTAGATCCAGCGGCGCTCAAGCCGGTGATCTTCGCCGGCTCTCGCCGACCGCAGTTGCTCAGTACGGAAGACCACCCACTCTAGCAGCCCGTGTCTAAAGTCGCCAAGACAATTGTTGCCAGAAATGTTTGGAAGTAGAATCGATGCATGGCGATGGGGACGCGAAAGAGCCGGGAGCGTCAAGAAGAGCTGTGGTACGGCGGTGAGCTTCCGACCGCGC
>JANRJO010000073.1:0-74265 GCA_033763935.1 Bryobacteraceae bacterium | reverse complement strand
TTGCGGCCGCTCATGCAGTGGCATTCTTCGCCGGAACACGCTTGCGTGAACGCCTTTCGGCGGCTCAGGTCGATTCTCCGCTCAGAAGAATGCTGGCTTGTCGATCCTCGAAAACGAGGGATTTAGACACGGGCTGCTAGGCGGGTCTAAAGGCGAATGGTAGAATCGTCGATTCAGGTTAGTAGGCGCGACGACCACCGCAGGCGGACAATAACGTTGAAAAAGGCAATCATCACCGGCGTGACCGGTCAGGACGGTTCATTTCTGGCGGAGTTCCTGCTGAAGCAGGGATACGAGGTGCACGGTATTATCCGACGCTCCTCGAGCTTCAATACCAACCGGCTGGAACACATCTACGCCGATCCGCACCAGCGCGACGCACGGCTCTTCCTGCACTACGGCGATTTGAGCGATGGCGGCGGGTTGCGTCGTCTTCTGGAGCATGTTCGGCCCCACGAAGTGTACAACCTTGCCGCGCAATCGCATGTCCGGGTCAGCTTCGATCAGCCCGAATACACGGCCGACGTCGTGGGCACGGGAACACTGCGCATTCTGGAGGCGCTACGCAGCGCCGTGCAGAGCACCGGGGCCGAGATCCGGTTCTACCAGGCAGGCTCGTCGGAAATGTTCGGCGCCACGAAGCCTCCGCAGAATGAAGAGTCGCCCTTCTACCCTCGCAGCCCATACGCCGCAGCCAAGGTGGCCGCACACTGGTATGCCGTCAACTACCGGGAGGCGTATGGCCTCTACGTATGCAATGGCATCTTGTTCAACCACGAATCGGAACGCCGCGGCGAAACCTTCGTGACGCGTAAGATCACCCGCGCCCTGACTCGAATTCGGCTGGGTCTACAGGAGCGTCTGTACCTCGGCAACCTCGATGCTCGCCGGGACTGGGGCTTTGCCGGAGACTACGTCCGAGCGATGTGGATGATGCTGCAACAAGAGAAAGCTCAGGACTACGTGGTCGCCACTGGCGTTTCCTATTCGGTGCGCGAATTTTTGGACGAGGCGGCGCGCATCCTTGAGATGGACTGGAGCCGGGTGGTCGAATTGGATGCCAAGTACCTGAGGCCGACGGAAGTGGACGCTCTTTGCGGCGATGCTTCCAAAGCACGGCGCGAGCTTGGCTGGGCGCCGGAGGTGAGCTTCCAGGGTCTTGTCCAAAGAATGGTCGAGCACGACATGGAACTCGCTCAGCGGGAGAAGGTCCTTGTCTCCGCCGGCTACGGCGTGCCTTACGAACGAACTGCCCATGGATAAGACGAGTCTTATATTCGTCGCCGGACATCTTGGATTGGTGGGCTCCGCCATCGTCCGCCGTCTCAGGGCCCAGGGGTACTCGAACCTTGCGTGCCGTTCGCGCGCGGAACTGGAACTCACCGATCACGCTGCCGTGATGCAGTTCTTTCGGGAGGTGCAGCCGGAGTTCGTCTTCTTGGGCGCGGCCAAGGTCGGCGGAATCCTCGCCAACTCCACCTACCCGGCGGATTTCCTCCGCGACAATCTCGCCGTGCAGGGGAATGTCATTGAGGCCGCTCGTCTCACTGGCGTCCGAAAGCTGCTCTTCCTCGGCTCGTCCTGCATCTACCCCAAGTTCTCTCCGCAGCCCATTCCTGAGTCGGCCTTGCTGACCGGTCCGCTTGAGCCAACGAACGAGTGGTACGCCATTGCCAAGATCGCGGGCCTCAAGATGATTCAGGCGTACCGCCGCCAATACGGCTTCCAAGGCATCTCCCTCATGCCTACAAACCTCTACGGCCCGGGAGACAACTTTGACCTCACCTCCTCGCACGTGATCCCCGCATTGCTGCGCAAGTTTCACGACGCGAAGGAGAGGGGCGAGCCCTCGGTGGTTGTTTGGGGCACCGGTACTCCCCGCCGCGAGTTCCTGCACGTCGATGATCTCGCCGCGGCCGCAATCCACCTGATGCAGACATACGATTGTGATGAGTGGATCAACGTAGGCAGCGGAAGTGATCTGTCCATTCGCGAACTGGCGGGACTGATCAGGGAAGTAGTCGGCTACCCTGGCGGGATCATCTTTGACTCATCCAAACCCGACGGCACCCCTCGAAAGCTGCTCGATATCGCCCGTCTCAGGGAGACCGGTTGGCAGCCGTCCATCGGGCTTGCAGAGGGACTCCGGCAGACCTATCGCTGGTTCCTCGACCATCGCCAAACCGCGCGCTTGAGTCACTGAATCAGACCAACCGGTAGAGCGCGAGCATCGTCACATCGTCATGCAGCTTGCCCTCCACCTTCGATTCCAGCCCCCGAATCAGCGCCTGGGGATCAGGCGAGTACCGCAGCGCCTCCGCGACGCCCTCTTCGCCGAGGGGCGCTCCCGCCTCAATCCCTGCCTCCGGCAGGCCGTCGGTGAATAGCAGCAGGCGGTCGCCCGGCTCGATCACGACGCTAGCCTCCCGATAGCGCGCCGTAGAGAGCACGCCGAGCGCGGGCCCGGTCCCCTTCAACTCTTCGAGCACCCCTGACCGCCGCAGTAACAGCGGCGGGTTGTGTCCCGCGTTCGCATACGTCAACCGGTGCGTGGCGAGGTCGAGATCGGCCACGAACATGGTCACAAAACGCCCTCGTCCCAGGTTCGCCTTCAACACGCGATTCAATCGGAAGCAGAGGTCCGCCGGCGAGAACCGCGTCGTCGCAGTCACCTTCACCGCTGCCTGCAGGTTCGCCATCAGCAGCGCCGCCGCGGCGCCCTTTCCCGATACGTCGGCCATACACAACCCTGCGGCGCCATCCGGGATCAGCCAGAGGTCGTAGTAGTCGCCGCCAACGCTCCGCGCCGGCTTCCAGTGCCCGCTCGCGAGATAGCCCGGCAGCGCGGGTAGTGAAGCCGGCAGCAAACCGACCTGGATCTCCTTCGCCCGCTGAAACTCCGCCTCCTGCTGCTCGATCGTCTGTTCCAGTTCCGCCCGCCGCCTCTCCGCGAGAGTGGTAACGATGCCCACAATCACCGACACCAGCACGCTCAACTGCAGCGACATCCGTGCGATGACGCGCAACGCGGAAGGCGTAAAGAGTCCCATCGCCTCGTTGATCCCGCTCAGCACGGATGCGGAAAGCCCCGCCCCAATCGCTCCCAACCCGGCCAGCGAGACCGTGAGAAGGAGGTAGTTGAGCGGCGTGCCAAACCGCATCGCCCACCGGCCCACCCTGGGTCCCGCAAGCCGCATGAGGTTCCCGGTGATCCCCGCGTAAATCGAGGTGATCATCAACGTCCGCACCGCCTGCTCCCACCCTCCGCCCAGGAAGATGCCCACGAGCAGGCTGACCACAACCGTGACCGCAAGTACTTCCCTCTGCGCGGCGAAGAGACGTCGGAGCATGGCGTTTGCAACATTATCGCGTGCTGTTAATTCACCCGCCCGCCTCTTCGTCTGGTCTTACGAAGAGTGCCACTGGGGAGGGTAGATGACCCTGTTGCTGCAAGACATTCGCTATGCGTTGCGCATGCTGCGTAAGAGCCCCGGCTTTACCGCCGTGGTCGTGCTGACGCTCGCCCTCGGAATTGGACTGAACACGACCGTGTTCACCCTCGCCAACGCGGTGCTCTTCCGCGGTCTCCCGTTCGACGGAGCCGATCGCATCATGGCCATGCGAAACGGCGATCCGAAACAGCCCCGCCGCAATGAAGGATTCTCCTTCGCGGAACTGGCTGAGCTTCGGGCGCAGGCCAAGAGCTTGGCGGGCGTCGCCGGTTACAGCGTTTTCACCGCGAACGTCGCGGATGGGGCCAAACTGCCGGAGCGCCTCGTCGGAGCCCGCATGTCCGCCAACGGCTTTCAACTGATCGGCCAGAGACCGATCGTCGGCCGCGACTTCAGCGCGGAAGACGAACGCCAGGGCGCCCCCCCCGTCGCCATCATCAGCCATTCCGCGTGGACCAGCCGTTACGGCGCCGACCCCGCGGTTGTTGGCCGGGTGGTGCGAGTGAACGAGGTGGCGACAACGATCGTCGGCGTGATGGCAGAGGACATGAAATTCCCCCACAACGGGGACCTCTGGATTCCCTTGCAGCCGCGCAAAGGCGAGGAGAAACGCTCCTCGCGTCCTCTCGAAACCTTCGCCCGGATCACTGACCAAACAACGCCGGAGCACGCCAACGCCGAGCTCGCCATGCTCTCGGAAGCCTACGCCAAGAGCTACCCCGATACGAACAAGAACCTCCGCATGCGCGCCGAAACCTTCGCCGAGCGCGACAACGGAGGTGAGATTCGCCTGCTCTTTCTGGTGCTGCTGGGCGCCGTCGGCTTCGTGCTTCTCATTGCCTGCGCGAACGTCGCCAACCTCATGCTGGCCCGCGCCCTTTCGCGCGTCCGCGAAATGTCCATCCGCTCCGCTCTCGGCGCCGGGCGCGGACGCATCCTTCGCCAACTGCTGACCGAGTGCGTGATGCTATCGACACTCGGCGGCATCGCCGGCCTCGGGATCGCCTGGTACGGCATCAGGGCCTTCGACGCGGCGACGGCCAATGTCGGCCGTCCCTTCTGGATTCAGTTCGCGATGGACCCCGCGGTCTTCGCCTATCTCGCCGCGCTGTGCATCGGAGCCGGTCTGCTCTTCGGCCTGGTGCCGTCACTGCAACTCGCCCGTATGGACTTGAACGAAGCGCTGAAGGAAAGCGGCCGCGCCAATAGCGGCAGCCGCCGCATGCACTGGTTCTCCGGCTCGCTGGTGGTTCTGCAGTGCGCCATGGCGTTGGTGCTGTTGATGGGCGCTGCCGTCATGATGCGCTCCTTCCTCAACATGCAGCAGCTGCGCAACGGATTCGATACCGAGCACATCGAAATCGCGCGGATCATGCTGCCGGAGACCAAGTACGCGACGCCCGAAGCGCGCCGGCAGTTCGAACGGCAGCTGACGGGACGTCTTGCCGCCATGCCCGGCGTCGTCAGCGCCGCCATCGCGTCGAACGCCCCGCTCGGCGGCGCCATGCGGAGGCCCTACGAAATCGAAGGCCGCCCACCCGCTGCCGATGCCGTCGTCCCCGATCTCACGCGCGTTGTTGTGGCCAATGCCGAATACTTCCCCACGCTGCGCGCCAAGCCACTTGCCGGCCGCCTCTACCACGAGCAGGACCGGGACGTCGTCGTCATCAACAAGAGCTTCGCGGAGCGCCACTGGAAGGGTGAGAACCCGCTCGGCAAGCGCCTGCGCTTTACCGGCGACAACAAGGGACCGTGGCTCACGGTGATCGGCGTGTCCCCTGAGATTCTTCATACCGCCGGGGGCCGCGAGGAGCGCAACGATATCGTCTACGTCCCCTACGCGCAGGACGCCATCGCCGCCTACGGCATCATTCTCAACACCAGCGTGCCGCCTGCCACCCTGGCCGAACCCATGCGCCGCGAGGTGCAGGCGCTCGACGCAAACCTGCCGCTCTACAACGTCATGACCTTCGACGAGCACCTGGCTCGCATCCGCTGGCCCTACCGGGTCTTCGGCACGCTCTTCGCCGTCTTCGCCGCGGCCGCGCTGCTGCTCGCAAGCATCGGTCTCTACGGCGTGATGGCGTACGCAGTGAACCAGCGGCGCGCGGAGATCGGCGTCCGCATTGCCCTCGGCGCTGCCTCCGCCGACGTCCTTAAACTGGTCCTGCGCCGTGGCGTCGTGCAAGTGGGTCTTGGCCTGCTGATCGGAATGCCCGCCGCGTTCGCGCTCAGCCAGCTCATCACCAGCATCCTCTTCCGTACGTCGCCAGGCGACCCGCTGACACTCGCCGGCATCGCCGTGGTGCTGCTGCTCTCCGGCGCGCTCGCGTGTGCGTTACCCGCGCGCCGCGCCCTTCGCGTCGACCCGATGGTGGCCCTGCGCTACGACTAGTTCTCCGTCACCGTCAGCGTCTGCCGCGGCTTCACGTTCGTCAGCCGCTGCTTCTTGCCGCCCGGCCACTCGACTTCAACCGCGGTGACAGTCGCGTCCTTACCAAGACCGAAGGTCACCGCCGTTTCACTCTGCGAACAGTAGCTGGAACCCGAGTGAACCATGCGCCACTGCTTGCCGGACGGGCTTTCCAGGCGCACAATCGCGCCGATGCCGTTGCGGTTCGACTTCGTCCCGACGGCCTTCACGCGCACCCAATCGTTCGCGCTGCCGCCTTCGTTGCGCAGCACGTAGGCGGGCCCGTGGTTGGCGGCCACCACCACGTCCAGGTCGCCGTCATTATCCAGGTCGCCGTACGCCGCCCCGCGCGCCACCACCGCCTTGGCCATCGCCGGGCCGAGCTTCCCCGTCACCTCTTCGAACTTCCCCTTGCCCGCATTGCGGAAGACCAGCGGCAGTTGGGCGAAGGTGATCTTCGGCTGCACGCGGTTGATCTCTTCGTCGATATGCCCGTTGGCGGCAAAGATATCGAGCCAGCCGTCCAGGTCGTAGTCGAAGAAGAAGACGCCGAAGGCAAGCCGCAGGAGGCTCGCGCGCCCCACGCTGCTACGAGGCGCCTCGTCCACGAACAGGCCGTTCCCTTCGTTGCGATACAGGCCGAGCATCTGGTTCGAGAAGTTACCCACCAGCAAGTGAGCCCGGCCGCTGCGGTCATAGTCGGCCGCGTCCACGCCCATCGCGCCGCGCGCGACGCCATCTTCGCCGAACGCGACACCCGCCGTCACCGCTTCCTCGGTGAACTTCGCGCCACCCTGGTTCCGGTACAGCTTGTTGGGCTGCGTGTCGTTCGCCACGAACAGGTCCACCCAGCCGTCGTTGTTGTAATCGAGAATCGCCACGCCCAGCGACTTGCTCGCGGCGTCGCCCACTCCCACCTTCTGCGTGACGTCCTCGAACTTGCCGCCGCCCAGGTTCCGGTACACCTTCGATGACGTGCCCTTGTACGACTCCGGCGTGCAGTAGCTCTTCGTCTGCCCGTCGAGCGAACACCAGAGATCGTTCTTGATCGAGTACTGCACGTAGTTGGCGACGAACAGATCCAGCTTGCCGTCCCGGTCATAGTCAACCCACGCCGCGCTGGTTCCGAAGTTGGCGTTCTTAATGCCCGACGCTGCCGTCACGTCCTTGAACTTGCCGCCGCCCGCGTTCTGAAACAGCCGGTCGCCCTCGAGCGCGGTGATGAAGACGTCGTCCTTGCCGTCGTTGTCGTAATCGCCCACCGCTACGCCCATGCCGTACATTTCGACGTCCAGCCCGCTGCCCGCGGTGACGTTCGTGAACGTGCCGTCCTTGTTGTTGCGATAGAGCGCGTGCAGCGACTTCCTGCCACGCGGCGTCCAGTCCTTGCTGTTGATGAACAGCAAGTCCTGCCAGCCGTCGTTATCCGCGTCGAACACCGCGACGCCGGAACCCATCGTCTCCGGCAGGAACTTCTTCCCGGCGCGCCCGCTGTTGTGCGTGAACTTCACGCCGCTCGCCGCCGTCACGTCGACAAACTTTACCTGCGCCGCCGCGGTAAGCGCGGCCATCAGTCCAATCGCTAGTGCTTTCACTCGGAAACCATCCTTCGCGCCGGAACCGTCGCCGGCGCCGGCTTTGGCGCCTTCAATTGCCATGCGCTCTCGTGATCGTGGATCGTCTGGCGTTCGTTGTTGTCTTCGGGATTCGTCATGCGCGGCTTGGCCGTAATGGCCTGTGACGATTCGTCCGCCTTGAAGCGCCGGAACAGCTTTTCTTCGCGCGCCGCTGCGTCCAATTGGCCCGCGCCCCGATACGCGAGCATCAGCGTGTAGTGCGCCTGCACATCTTCCGGATCGACCGACAGCGCACCCTTGCCGGCTTCGATCGCCGCCGCGTAATCTCGCTTCAGGAAGTGAATGCGCGCCAGTTGGTTCAGCACAACCCGGTCGCGCGGATACTGCTGGTTCACGCGCTTCAGGGATGCGAGCGCGCCATCGTAATCGCCGTCGGCCTTCTGCACCATCGCCTTGAAGAAGTGAATCCGGCCCAGGTTCGCATTCAATGAGAGCGCCTTCTCGAGATACGGCTTCGCCGCGTCCGTCTCGCCTTCCTGAATCAGCGCTCGCGCCACGTTCAGCCAGCCGTCGGCGTACTCCGGTTCCGCTTCCGTAACCTTCTTGAAGGCGTACTCCGCGCCCTTCAAGTCGCCTTGCAGCAGCAGTCCGATCCCCCAGTCGTTCCAGCGTTCGCGGTCTTCCTTGCGGACTACCGGCTGCCAGACGGTCTGCGCCTTCGGGTCGCCCACCATCAGTTTCGCTTCCGACTTCGCAAGAGTCACGATTGGCAGATCGGGAATACGGTCCTTGATCTTGCCGGACACATTTTTCGGAATGTTCGCCGGATCGAACGAGTACTCGCGGCTATCGTGATGCTTCGCCACCTCGCCCGACACCGGCTTACCCGCATAGGAGAACTGCGTGTAGTAGTGCGAGAACTTCCGGTAGTTCAGCTTCGCGGTCAGCGTGATGGGCCCGCGCGCCTTCTCCGGAATCTTCACACGGTAATGGGCAACGTCAGCCGCCCCGGGCGGAATCAGGCGCACGTACAGCACGCTGCGCGCCTGCCAGGCGTTGCGCTTGTTGATGGGGTTGCCCTCGCCATCCAGCATGTAGGACCGATAGAAGTGCGCGCCCTTCTCGACGGGCCCTTTGCCGTCGTCCTCCACCATGCCGCTCCAGTAAACGACGTTGCCGTCCGCGTCCTTGCCCTGAAGTTCCAGCCAGACGTCAAACGAATCTACTGTGCCGCCGGGGAAGAAATGCCCGATCTTGCGCGTTCGCACCACGACGTCCACGCGCACCGTCTCGCCCGGCTTGAACACCGCGCCGGCTTTGTCGATGGGCGCGGCTACTTTGCCGACTTCCCGCAGGAAGACGGCGCCGCTCTGCTCCGCCTCTTCGCCCACTGCGAATGTCGACATCAACTGCGGCCCGTCGCTGCGCCGCCGCATCTCCGGCTGCCCCGGCATTGCCTCCACTGGCGTCGCGCCAAAAATATCAACCGTGATGAACCCCGACTTCAGAAACGCCTCCGTCTCCGCCATCTGCTTCTTGTCCTCGTTGACGTACGCCACCGCCATGTTCGCCCCGGGGAAGCGGTGCGACTTCACAAAGCCGTTCTTGTTGCCGGGGTCGCTCGACTTGACCAGCGGCATGTGGCAATCGGAGCAGCTCTGCGACTTCTGCGGGTAGTAGAACGAACGAGCGCCCTGCCCGGAAACGCCGCTCGCCTGCCAGTTGTCGTAGTCGTTGAAGCCGCGCAGCCAGCGGTAGTTATTCACCGGCACGTCGAGGTGGACCTTATGGCAGGTGGAGCAGTATTCGGCCGAATCCTGGCGCATGAAGGGCTTCAGGAACGTCCGCCGGTGCGGCTCGGGTTCGGTGAACGTCAGCCAGCGATCGATGCGCCGCATGATCGGGTTCTTGCTCGAAGCCAGCTCGTGCAGCGGCGGGTACTCGATCGTAAAGCCGCCGTTGCCCGTCGAGCCGTCCACATGCACAATCGAGTGGCACGATACGCACCCAAGCCCGTTCTGCGCCTCTGGCGTATCGATCTGGTCCTTGATCGGCTTCTCGAAGCGGCCGTTGAAGAAGACCGCGTGATCATGGCACCCGGCGCACCATTTCGAACCTTGCGTGCCCGATACCTCCTGCATGTGCTCGATCGACTTCCGGTAGAACTGGTTGTTGAAGGACGCGAAGTGATGGACCGAGCTTTCCCACTGCTCGTAGATGTCCTTGTGACACTCGCCGCAGAGCTTCGAGTCCATGAAGAAGTCCGAAGGAATCGTCCCGCCGACGTTGGTCTTCGCCGACGACGGCCAGAACGGGGACTTCGGCCCTCCGCCCTCTTCTTCCATGCTCGTGGGCACGACCATCGGATTGCGGATCCGCTGCTTCGGCTGCGGCATGAGCGGTGACAGCGCTAGCAGGACTACGGCCGCCGCGGCCCCCTGCGCCAGTCGCGTCCAACCGCTGCGCCACGCCTGCCACGCGAACAGCAGTACACCCACAGCACTGAATCCCGCATGCGCCAGCAGCACCATGCGCGCCTGCAGCAGGTTGCGCTCGACAAGGTAGGCGCCCAGCACCGCCCCGATCAGCAGGAAGCCGGCCGCGATGTTTCGCAGACGCGGCTGTCTGACGAGCAGCCACACGTACCCCCCCGCCGCCGCGACCCCCGCCACCACGTGCGCGATGACGTTCGCCATGTAAAAAATGGTCGGCTCGGCGAACGCCGCAAGGTACACGGAGTTCAGGAGCAGGAACAGAAACAGCGCCCCAACAATTCTCTGCAACATTGTTTTCTACATCCCCATGCTCATGCCGCCCGCCGGTTTGCGGGGCGGCGTCGCCCGATCGCCAATTAGAGGCCGGATCAGCCGCAGCGCGGGCCGCGTGTTGTACGTTGACCGCCACCGCGCGTGCTCCGGCGTCTCCGGAAACTTCTCGTTCGCGCCGTACGGATACTGCGTCATCCCGTGGAACGGCAGAGGCTCGACGGTCTGCGAATAGGCGGTGTTTGCGTCGCGGTCCTTCGCCCAGCCGTCCACCTTCAACAGAAAATCGCGCTTCCATCCGGCGCGCAGCGGCGGCAGCTGAGCTACATCGAACAGCAGCCGGATCTCGTCGCCCGACGACATGATCACGAAGCGGTCATCCACGTCCGTCAGCAACTCTTCAACAGCGCCGTATCGCGTGTACATGCCGGGCGTGGGATTCCACAGCGAAACCGGCATCCTCTGCGCATAGAAGAACTGCTCCGGCTGCTTGCGCTCCGGATGCACCAGGTTGCCGGAGTAACCCCGGAAGCGGATCTCGGCATTCGCCGCCGCCAGATCCGTCAGCTGCACAGCGGGCTTGCTCGTCTCTTCGCTCAGGAAGATCTCGTCCCAGTACACGCAGAGGTTTGTGACGATGCGCACTTCGCGCGACTCGGAGAGCCATTTCCCGCTCAGATCCACCGCGATGGTCTTCGGCTTGCCCGCCGGCATACCCATGTCTTCAATCACCGTCTTCCACTCGCCCCGCGCGTCCTTCACCTGCAAGTAAGGCGGTACAAGCCCGCCGCGCTTCTCCTGCGCCACGGCGAGGAACGTGCTCCCGTCGGCCCAGTCCACCCAGCCCGAGAGCACCATCACTGCCTTGCCATCCTTCGCTGCGTGCTTGCCGAAATCCAGTTCCAGTGCGTGCATTTCCGCCACGGCGGAAACGGAGCGTTCAAAGTCGTCCGGATACGTCTTGTCCTTCGCCAGCACCTCCCGCAGCACGTCGCGCCCGCGATCGTCACGCGCGGCAATCGGCGCGACCCGCTTCTTCACCCCATACAGCCGAAACTCGGGGAACGGCGGCCCCTTCCACTTGTCGTTGTGGAAGACGTCCACCTCGGCGGGATGATCGACGGCCACCAACCGAATCTGGTCGATGTACGCCGCCTCACTCAACTCCTCCGTGATCCGCACCTCATAGCGGCTCTTCACCGTGCGAAGCTGCTCGCCCTTGATCGCGATGTACTCGTCGTGGTCGACGGGGAAGTACTTGCCGTCGCCCGCGCTCGCCCCCAACGGCGCAACTCCGAGCACGTCCGTGATGTACTCGAACTCCTTGCCGTTCCAGGTCCAGATGATCGGGCAGGAACCCGATAGCCGCTGCGCCTCCTTGTACTCGAGCACCTTGCCCGCCACCTGGTTCGGTTCGTTCTGAATCAGCCCGTTCGGCCACGTGATGCGCACCGTGTCGATCTGCTTGGCGCCGCGCAGCCCGAACACCAGCGGCAACCCCGTGTAGAGCTTCTTCTGATACAGCCGCCCCGCCTTCACTTCCACCTCGGCCAGCGGCGCCGTCAGCAGGTTCTTCACACCCACGATCCGCACGCGAGTCCAAGTGTTCGCCGTCACGGTTGCATTGCGTTCGACGCGCACCGCGCCGTCCGCGTGCACCGCCGCCAGGTCGATCTTCGCGTCCCCATCGAAGTCCCCCGCCGTCCACGCCACCGGATCGCCGAAGTACTGCTTCGCTTCGCTGAACTTCCCGCCGCCGAGATTGCGAGCGACGACGGCGCCGGCGACAGCATCCTGCACGCCGCGCAGCCCTAAATCAGCGAAAGCGAAACCCGCCCCCGGAAGCGCCAACGCAGCGGCCTCGAATTTACCAATCTGGTTTCGCAGCAGGCGCGCCTGTCCGCCGGCGAGATAGGCGATATCCAACTCGCGATCGTTATTGAAATCGACCGCCGTCACCTGGCGCGCTCCCGCAGGCAACAGAGGCGCCGCCTCCGCGCGATAGAAGCCCTGCAACAGGTCGCGGTACAGCACGCCCGGCTTGCCTTCGTAGGAAACCAACAGGTCCGCGCTCTTGGTGTCGGCAACGTAGCGGAACACGACTCCGTCTACCGCCGTCCCCGCCTGGAACGGAAAGTCCGCCGTTCGATCCTCGAATCCCGCCGCGCCCGCGTTCCGGTACAGCGCCTGCGTCTCGCCGAGCAGCACCAGGTCCAGGTCGTAGTCGTGGTCATAGTCGAGCCACAAAACCTTGTTGAACGCCTTCGACGGCAGGGCCGCCTGCACGGCGCGGAACTTGCCCTTCTCGTTCGCCCACAGCGTCACGCCGCTCTTCGCAGCCACCGCGAAATCCACGAACCCATCGTTGTTAAAGTCCCCCACCGCCACCGACGCGACGTCCTTCACCGGCCCCACTTCCATCGCCGGCCCCGCCCCCCCGCGGTACACCGCCACGCCCGCCGCGGACCATACCAGCAGGTCGGCCCTCCCATCGCCATCCAGTTCGAACGTCTCCGCACGCGCCGTCCGTGCGTCCGCCTTCCCCGCCAGCAGCCGCGACTCGAACTTCAACTCGGCCGGCTTCTCATCGGCGGCCCACGCCGCGTCCACGGGGTCGTAGATCTCCGCCCACGCGCTCCACTCCATGTCCTCCGGCGTGGCGGTGCCTTCGGTCCTCTTCTTAATCTCCTGGAACGTCCGCAACTCGCGCTGCGCGTCCTCCATCCGCCTCGCCTGCCTGTAAGCGTTGTAAAGCTGAAAATGGGGTGCGGCTAAATTTGCATCCAACTTGGTTGCCAGTTCAAAGGACCGGATTGCATCGTCCGGCCGCCCCAACAACTTGTATAGAACGCCCAGGTTGTACCGCGTGATCGGCTCGTCGGGCACCAGCTTCGCCATCTGCTCGAACTGTGCGAGCGCCCGCTCGTGCTCGCCCAGCTTCTTGAACTCGATGCCCAGGTTGAACCAGGTGTGCGGCAGATCCGGCTTCTGCTTCTGCACCTTCTCGAGTTCCGCAATCCCTTCCTTGGTCTTCCCTGCGCGAAGCAACGCCAGACCGTAGTTCAACCGCTCCCCCGCGTCGTTCGGCCGCAGGGCCAGCGCCTTCCGGAACTCCTCCACCGCCTGCGCTTGCGTCGTCGGATTTTCGTAGAACGCCTTACCCAAGTTTCGATAGCGCTGTAGCTGCTCGTCCTGTGAAGGGTTCGTCGATTGCGCCCAGCCCAGCCAAAGCAGCCCCGCGCCGGCCGCAAGGGCCAGCCAGAGGCGGTTTCCCATGGTGCTCATCATCATCGTTTCCTAATCCCTGCAACGTCAATAATAGAAAGGTATTAGCGGCAGTCGGGGTGCGCCCCGCCTCAAGAACTGTAACAGCCGGTTCAACCTGCCGTCACATCTGCTACGATTCCTTCCATGCGCTTTGTTGCTGGGGTTGTCCTCTGTTTTTGCATTTCCGTCTGCTCGCTGTTCGCGCAAGGCACAACCTCGCGCGTCGTAGGCACCGTTACTGATCCGTCCGGCGCGCCCGTCGCCGGTGCCAAAATCAAGCTGGCCAATGAAGGCACCTCGGTCAGCTTCGACACCACGACGAACGAATCCGGAATCTACCAGTTTGAAGCTATCCAAATCGGCACGTACACCATCGAGATCGAAGGCGCGGGCTTCAAGAAGTTCGTCACCAAGGGCAATCAACTGACCGTCGGCTCGCCGATGACCGTCAACGCCACATTGCAGATCGGCCAACTCGCCGAGACCATCGAAGTCTCGGGCACGGCCGAACTCGTGCAGACCTCCCAGAGCGGCAACCTCGGCCCCGTGGTCAACCAGCGAACGATCGAGGAGATGCCGATCATCGCCACTCGCCGCCGCGACCCCACCTCAATCCTCGCCGTCACGCCCGGCATGAACCAGGGCGTCAACAGCACCGGCGGGGGCGGCCACATGAACGGTTCGCGCGACCGCGCCTGGAACTTCACGCTCGACGGCATTGACATGAACGAGACCAGCGCCGGCGGCGGCATCGGTAACAACCCCATCCGCGTTAACCCGGATTCGGTTGCCGAACTGAGGATCGTCACCTCGAATGCCTCCGCCGAGTTCGGACGCAATTCCGGCGCCCAGGTGTCCATGGTCACCCGCAGTGGCACCAACGAAATCCACGGCAACGCTTTCTGGTACTACCGCACGCCCAGCCTCAACGCCAATCCGTGGGCCAACAACCTGCTTGGCCTAGGGAAAGAGATGTTCGTTCAGAACATCTACGGCGGCAGCGTCGGCGGCCCCATCATCAAGAACCGTACGTTCTACTTCGCGAACTGGCAGGAACTGCGCGCCATCCGCAACATCACGCAAACCGCTACCGTCCTCACCCAATCCGCGCGCCAGGGCCTGTTCCGCTACGTGGCGGGTGGCCAGAACTTCCCTGCCGGCACTCCTCGCGCCAGCGTCGACTTCCAAGGCAATCCCATCGTTCCCGTGGCCACCTACAACATGGTCACCAGTGACCCGCAGCGCCTCGGCCTCGATCCCACCATCAAGGCCCTGGTCGACCAGACGCCGCTGCCCATCCGCTTCGACCTCGGCGACGGATTGAACACCGGTGGCTTCGTCTTCCGGCCGACTGAAACCGAGAAACAGCGCGACCTGACCTTTAAGGTCGATCACGTCATCAACGACACCAACACCGTCTTCGGCCGCATCTACTGGGGCTTCCAGGACACCATCTGCGACAGCGTCAATGGTGGGCTGCCCCGCGTTCCCGACGCGCCCTGCCTGGTCGATACGAAGCGCAAGCCTCGCAACTACGCGTTCAACTGGCGCACCACCCCGAAGTCGACTGTCACCAACGAGTTCGTCGTCGGCTGGAGCGAGTTCTTCTTCGACTTCCCCAATCCGGTACAGGATCTCGATCGTCCTACCATCAGCTCGGCGTTCTACACCATCCCCGTCGCCTACACGTACAACAACACACGTAAGCTGCAGACACTCCAGTTCGTCGACAATCTGAGCTGGTTTCGCGGGAAGCACGCCCTCAAGTTCGGCATCAACTTCCGCCTCACTCAGCACAGCGACGACCGCGGCTCCATCGGCGGATTGAACTCCGGGCTCGTCGTCAATACCGGCACCAGCTTCCCCGTGAGCCCCGACACCTACGGCATTCCTCAGGCGCAGATGAACGCCATCGACTTCACCGCCGCGCGCCGCTTAGTCCACTTCAACCTCGGCATCGTTGAGAACTTCAACCGCGGCTTCGTCGCCGACGGTGACCAGTTCGTCCCGGGCACCTTCCGCCTCAAGCACCGTTGGGACGAGTATGACTTCTACGTGCAGGACACGTGGAAGGTTCGTAAGAATCTCACCATCGATCTGGGCCTCCGCCTGGACGCCCGTCTCGCTCCCAGCGGGGTGGACGGCGACATCTTCCGCCCCGACTTCGTGCCCGTCGCCGGCGCTGCCCCGCGCAACAACCTTCGATGGGCGCCCGGCAAACTCTGGAACTCCGACTGGAACAACTTCGGCCCCACGGTCGGCCTCGCCTGGGATCCCTTCGGCCGCGGCAAGACCTCCGTCCGCGCCAACTATCGGTTGGCTTTTGATCGGGTGCCGACCTTCCTCGTCTCGAGCTTCATCCTGCCCAACATGCCGGGCAGCACCCTCGGCGTGACGGACATCGCCTTCGGCCAAGCGAATGGACGCCTCCGCAATCTCCCCGCACTCACACCCACACGGCGACCCAGCGAACTGCGTCAGCCCATTCCGTTCTCCGCCAACAGCAACACCGTCGTCGACCCGAACTTTGAAACCCCCCAGACCAACATGTGGAGCTTCGGTATCCAGCACGAGGTCGCCGCGAACACGCTCATTGAGGTCAACTACCTCGGCCGCCGCGCGCACAACCTGCTCGGCGGCTATAACGCTAATCAGGCGGTGATCCGCGAGAATGGCTTCCTCGACGCCTTCCGTGCAGTTCAGGCCGGTGGTGAGAGCGTCCTCTTTGACCGCATCTTCGCCGCCGATCCCTCGCGCCGCGCGGGTGAATCCGGCGCCGCCCTGGCTCGACGCCTCTTCCCCGCCAACTTCCAGCAGAATAACGTCGGCGGTCTCGCCGCCACCATCGCGCAGCGTACGGCCCAGGGCACCAACGTCACCGATGCGAGCGGCCTCGGTCCCTACTTCTTCTTCCCCTACCCGCAGTTCTCCGGTGGCATGTTCGTCGTCGACAGCAACGACTTCTCCACTTATCACTCCCTGCAGGTCAACTTCAGCCGACGGTTCGCGCGAGGCGCGAACGTGAACGTCAGCTACGTCTGGGCAAAGTCGCTCGACACGCGGAGCTTCGATCCCGCCTTCACGCTCGCCTCCTCCGGCGCCGTGCAGTCGGCTTCCAGCACGCCATTCGACATCAACAACCGCCGTCTCAACTACGGCATCAGCGACTTCGACCGGACACACTCCCTCTTCTCGAACTTCGTTTACGAGTTGCCCTTTGGCCGCAATCAGTGGATCGCCTCCAACGCCGGCGGTGTCCTAAACCGCATCATCGGCGGTTGGCAAGTCGCCGGGCTCTTTCGCATCACTAGCGGTTTGCCCTTCACTGTCTACAGCGGCGTTGCGGGCTTCAATAGCGTCGTCAACTCGTTCGCGAACTGCAACGGTTGTGACCGCTCGCAAGGCGCCGTGCGCGACGAAGGTGGCTTCAAGTGGTACTTCGATCCCGCCGAGAGAGCGCAGTTCTCCATCCCTGTCGCCGGCGACATCGGCAATACCGGCCGCAACTACTTCCGCGGCCCGCGCTTCTTCAACCTGGACTTCAGCCTGGCGAAGAAGACAAACATCACCGAGCGCATCCGCCTGGAACTCCGCGCCGATGCCTCCAACGTTACCAACACGCCTTCCTTCGGTCCGCCGACGACCACCTTCACCAGCACGCTCTTCGGGCGCATTGGCACCGCCGTGGCTAGTGGCCCGCGTCAGATCATGCTCGGTAGCCGCTTGATCTTCTAGGAACGCGAAGCGGGGGACGTGAGTCCCCCGCGCGCTGTTTACGGCCTCCTCCCGCGCAAAGCCACGCATGAAATTCGGATATGATCTACTGAAAACGATGTGTGCACGTCCGTTAGTGCTTACGGTGCTCTTCCTGGCGCCCTTTGCCGCGTCCGGGCAGAAAAAACAGGAGTGGGTCCAACTGTTCAACGGCCGCAACCTCGACGGCTGGACTCCCAAGATCTCCGGCTATGCCCTGGGCGAAGATCCCATGCGTACCTTTCGCGTCGAGAATGGCGTAATCCGCGCCAGTTACGAAAACTACCCCCGATTCGACAACCGCTTCGGCCACCTTTTCTTCAAACGCAAGTTTTCAAATTACCGAATTGTTGTTGAGTACCGCTTCACGGGAGAGCAGGCGGCGGGCGGTCCCGGCTGGGCGCTCCGTAACAGCGGAATCATGGTGCATTGCCAGGCGCCGGAAACGATGGGCAAAGACCAGGATTTCCCCATCTCCATTGAGGTGCAGCTCTTGGGCGGCAATGGCGTTGCCGATCGGACTACAGGAAACCTGTGCACGCCCGGCACGAACGTAGAGATGGGCGGTAAGTTAGTAACTCAACACTGCATCAACTCGAAGTCCAAGACTTTTCACGGCGAGCAGTGGGTTCGCGCGGAAGTAGAGGTCCGCGGCGGTAAGGTAGTTCGCCACTGGATCAACGGCGAAGTGGTGCTCGAATACGAAAAGCCGCAGATCGGCGGCGGCAATGTGAGTAACTTCGATCCTGCGGCAAAGAAAGACGGCGTATTACTGTCTGAAGGCTATATCTCCTTACAATCGGAAAGTCATCCGGTGGAGTTCCGCAAGGTCGAGGTCCTCGAGTTAGAGCAGTAACGCCTCCAGCCGGTAGGCGTGAACCATCCCACGGTACGGCGACCACCCGAACGCCGTGAAGCGCCCGTCCTGCGACGCCACCAGCGCCACCGAATTGCGCTGATCCTGGGCGAACTGCGCCGCCGACAGGTGCCGCGTTCCACCCAGGTGCGAAGGGTGCACCGTCAGTCCCGCCGATCCCTCGATCGGTTCCGTCACCGCGATCTGCTCTACCCGTCCGGCCCCGTCGCGCCGGCTGATCTTCGCCCCGAACACCAGCACGTCGAACTGATCGTTCACTACCGTCGCCCCATCTACCGCCGTAAGCCCGGCGATCGCTTCAATCGCCTGACGCAGCGATTCCCGCCAACGCCGTCCCGCCCGCTCGCTGCCGTCGCGCCCCAGCAGGTACGCCACCTCGCCCGGCGCCGTCACCAGTGGGTACGGGATCGGATGCGTCATCGACTCCCGCCACTCGTCGCTGTTCGAGGGAACCACCAGCAGCGACCCCCCACGACCGTGCGCCCGCATAGCGATCGCCAGCGGGAGAACTACCGTGTCCCGAATCCGGTCATCGGCCAGCAACTGGTCCAGGATCGAGGGGCAGTCGTGCTCCACCGCCGGGCTCTCGTCGATCACCTTGATCGTGTCCCCTTCCAGTACCGCCAGGTTGGCAAACTTCGCCGTCTCCTCCGCGCGGCTCTGCTTCACCACCAGCAGGCCCGGCGCGATGACTTCCACCACGGTCGAAAACGCAGGGATTTGACGGGTGGTGCCCCAAATCGCCAGGAACTCTCCCCTCGCCCACACACCGAGATGGATCGAAGGCTTTTCCACCGCCGGGCCAAGCCGCGTGATGGACGCAGCGTCCAGCGGCAGCGGCCTCTCAAAGTACAGCGCCAGCGCAGCCTGCTCCGGCGGAACAAACGCCAGCGATACTTTAGGAACCTTGCCTTCCTCGCGTCGCAGGCTCGCCCAGAACGCCGCGTCCAGCATCGCTTCGATGGACGCCGGGTGCGGGACCGCCGTCCCATGAACGGCCGCGGTTTCGATGTGATGCACCAGGTGCGGATGGACGCGGCGAGAAGCGGTCCGCGCCGCTGGATACGATGGCGTTGGCACTGCTCTCCAGTGTGCCATCATCGATCTCATGACTGCGCCGGCGCTCGACGCTTCCTACTTCGTTGAACGAGGGTTCGACGTCGAGAACGTGCGCGAACTCACCGGCGGCGTCTCCAATGTCGTACTCGAAGTCCGCCACGCCGCCGGCGTCTTCGTCGTCAAACGCGCCCTCGAACGTCTTCGCGTCGCCACCGAGTGGCTCGCCGACCCGCGGCGCATCCTGCGCGAGCGCGACGCGCTGCTGCTGCTCGATCGCGTCCTCCCCGGCGCCGCTCCCCGCGTGCTCTGGTCCGATGACCACCATCTCCTCTTCGCCATGACCGCCGTCGACGGTCCTACGTGGAAGCAGGAGATGATGGCTGGCCGCATCTCCCAGGCCTTCGCGACACAGGTCGCCGCCATCCTCGGTGAGACCATCCGCCGCACCTGGCTTTCGCCCGAACTCCGCGATACCTTCGCCGCACGCCACTTCTTCGAAGAACTCCGCCTCGATCCCTACTACCGCACCGTCGCTGCCCGCCACCCCGATCTCGCCTCCCGCATCCATGCCCTCATCGAAGACTCCTGCGCACAGCCCCGCGCCTTCACCCACGGTGATTTCAGCCCCAAGAACATCATCGTCACCGCTTCCGGCGAGCCGGTCCTGCTGGATTTCGAAGTGGCGCATTACGGCGACCCTTCGTTCGACCTCGCCTTCTGTCTCAACCACCTGAGCCTCAAGTGGTTTCATCTGCGCAACCACCGCCCCTCGCTTGAGGCCTCGCTCCGCGCCTTTTGGCAAACCCTGAGCCACACCATGCCGGAGGAATTGGACGCCCTCGAGCGACTGACCCTCCGCCACCTGAGCGCCCTCATGCTCGCTCGCGTCGATGGCAAGTCGCCTGTTGAATACCTCGCCCCGCCCGAACAAGTTACCGTTCGCGCGTTCTCTCGCGCCTTGATCCTCGATCCCCCGCTCTCCTGGGACGATTACCTGAACCGCCTCCTCACGAATGACCAAGATCTCTGAAGTCGACGCGCTCGAAATCCTCGATTCACGTGGCAATCCCACTGTCCGTGCCCGCGTGCTCTTGTCCGACGGCAGCATCGGCGTCGGAGACGCCCCCTCCGGCGCCTCCACCGGCACCCATGAAGCGCTCGAACTCCGCGACGGCGACCCCTCGCGCTACGGAGGCAAGGGGGTGCGCAAGGCCGTGGAAAACGTCCGGAGCGAAATCGCGCCCGCCCTTCGCGGCCGTTCTCCTCAGGAGGCGGACGACGCCCTCATTGCACTTGACGGCACGCCGGACAAGTCGCGCCTCGGAGCGAACGCCGTCCTCGCCGTCTCCTGTGCCGTCGCCGAAGCCGCTGCCTCCTCGCAGCGCATTCCACTCTGGCGATACCTCGCTCAACACCGCCGCGCGCGGCTCCCGCTTCCAATGGTGAATATCCTCTCCGGCGGTCTCCATGCCGGCCGGCAGCTCGAGTTCCAGGACTTCCTCGCAGTGCCCCATGCCGCGTCCACATACGGCGAGGCGTTGCACACCGTCGTCGCCGTGCATCGCGCCGCACGCCAGGAGATCGAAGCGCGCGGCTACGCTCTCACCGGTACCGCGGACGAGGGTGGCTGGGGACCCCGCCTCGAAAACAATCAGCTTGCCCTCGAAGTCCTGACCGCCGCCATCGAGCGCGCCGGCTTCCGCCCCGGAGAAGACGTCTCCATCGCACTCGACGTCGCCGCCACTCATTTCTATCGCCACGGCTGCTATGAGCTGCGCAGCGAATCCCGCACGCTCGATCCGCAGGGCCTCGTCGAACTGCTCGCCGATTGGTGTGCCCGCTTCCCCGTCGTCTCGATCGAAGACGGCATGGCCGAAGACGACTGGGACGGCTGGCGACTGCTCACCGGACGGCTCGGCTCCCGTGTCCGCCTCATCGGCGACGACCTCTTCACCACCAATCCCGCGCGCATCCGCCGAGGGTTGGGCCAGGGCGCCGCCAACGCGGTCCTCGTCAAGATGAACCAGATCGGTACCGTCACCGAAACGCTCGCCGTCATCGACCTGTGCGCTGAACACAATCTCGAAGCCGTCGTCTCCGCCCGTAGCGGCGAGACGGAATCTTCCTTCCTCGCCGACCTCGCCGTCGCGTCCGGCGCCGGCCACATCAAGGTCGGATCCATTCGGGGCTCGGAACGCCTGGCGAAGTACAATCGCCTCCTCGCACTCGAAGCCGAAGACCTGCCGTACGGAGGCGCACGATGATAGTCGATTGGGCGCAGCAACTCGCGGCCATTGCGCAGTCCGGCCTCACGTATTCGCTCAGTCCCTACGACACGGAACGCTATGAGCAGATCCGGGGGATCGCCGCCGGCATGCTCGCCGCCGCCGCCGAGGGCGACCCCGCCACCTTCGTCCGGTTGCTCTCGCACGACAGAGGCTACGCGACACCCAAGGTGGACGTCCGCGGCGCGGCATTCGATGACGACGGGCGACTGCTCCTCGTCCGCGAACGCGAAGACGGCCTCTGGACCCTCCCCGGCGGCTGGGCCGACGTCGGCCAAAGCGCACGTGAAAGCGTCGAGCGGGAAGTGTTCGAAGAGTCCGGCTTCAAGGTGGTCGCCCGCAAGCTAGCCGCGGTCCTCGACCGCAACAAACACGGCCACCCGCCCTTCCCCTTCCACACCTATAAGCTGTTCTTCCTCTGCGACATCACCGGAGGCGAAGCCACCCCCAGCTATGAAACACCGGAAGTCGCGTTCTTCCATCCGCGCGAACTGCCGCCGCTCTCGCTAACGCGCGTCATGCCATCGCAGATCGAACTGCTCGAGCGGCATCGCGCCGATCCGCTGCTGCCGACCGTGTTCGACTAGCTATTGCGCAGCCGGCTTGCGGGCGGATTGGTGCGCCACCATCTGCCACCGCCCATCCCGCAGGATGTAGACGTGCAGGATGACCATGTTGAGGTCGCTGAAGTTCCGGCCGAGGCTGGCCGCCGACACTTTCGCCTCCGTGTTCAGCAACGCCAGAGTCTTGCCAACAAGCTTCACCTGCATCTCGCCATGCTGGAACGAGCCGTACTTCTGCGTACCGGTCTTGATCGAGGTGATGTAGGACTCTTTGGAATCGCGGCGCCCGTCCGAATGCGTGTAGACCAGCTCCGGCGCGAGCACCTTCTCCAGCAGCGCAACGTCACCCTTCACAATGGCCGAGGCCCAATCCCGCTCCGCCTGCATCACCGCTGCTTTCGGATCCGCAGCCGCGGCGGCCGCGAAGGCCGCCGCACACCCGACAAACGCCGTCCGCCGCGTCATTTCGTCGCCGCTCCCCGCGCCGCCAGTTGCCGCAGCACATACGGCAGAATGCCGCCGTTGCGATAGTACTCGGCCTCCTGCGGCGTATCGATCCGCACCGTCACGGCGAACACGGTTGCTTTGCCGGCGGGAGACGTCGCCTTCACCGTCGCCTTGCCGCCCGCGTTGTTGACAGCCTCTACCACGCCGCGCACCTCGAACGTCTCTTGGCCCGTCAGCCCCAGAGACTGCCTCGTGTGTCCCGGCTCGAACTGCAGCGGCAGCACGCCCATGCCCACCAGGTTCGAGCGGTGTATGCGCTCAAAGCTCTCGGCAATCACCGCCCGCACCCCCAGAAGCAGCACGCCCTTCGCGGCCCAGTCACGCGACGATCCCGACCCATATTCCTTGCCGGCAATAATCATCAGCGGCGTTCCAGCCGCCCCGTACTTCACGGAGGCGTCGTAGATCGACATCTGTTCGCCGCTCGGAATGTGGCGCGTGTAGCCGCCCTCGACACCCGGCACCAGTTCGTTCCGCAGCCGGATGTTCGCCAGCGTCCCGCGCACCATCACCTCATGGTTGCCGCGCCGCGACCCGTACGAGTTGAAGTCCGCCGGCTTCACGCCGTGCTCCATCAGGTAGCGCGCCGCCGGGCTGTCCTTGGCAATCGAACCCGCCGGGGAGATGTGGTCCGTAGTGACAGAGTCCCCCAGCATCGCCAGTACCCGCAGCCCCACCAGGTCTTTCACCGAAGTCGACGGGTCCACCATCTCGTCGAAGTACGGCGGCCGCCGGATGTAGGTCGACTGCGCGTCCCAGCCGAACGCGCCGCCCTTCGGCGTCTTCATGGTCTTCCACATGGCGTCGCCTTCGAAAACCTGCGCGTACTGCTTCTCAAAGAAGTCGCGGCGGACCGACTTCGATACGACCTCCTGCACTTCCTCCTGCGTCGGCCAGATGTCCCGCAGATACACGGGCTGCCCGTCCTTGCCCTGCCCCAGGGGCTCGCTGTCGAGGTCGATGTCGACGCGCCCGGCGAGCGCGTACGCCACCACCAGCGGCGGCGAGGCCAGGTAGTTCGCGCGCACCACCGGATTGATGCGCCCTTCGAAGTTGCGGTTGCCGCTCAACACCGCGGCCACCACCAGCTTGTCCTTCAATATCGCGTCCGCGATCGGCTCCGGCACCGGACCCGAATTGCCGATACACGTCGTGCAGCCATAGCCCACCAGGTTGAAGCCAAGCTGATCGAGATACGGCGTCAACCCCGCGTCGTTGTAGTAGTCGGTCACCACCTTTGAACCCGGAGCCAAGCTCGTCTTCACCCACGGCTTGCGCTCCAAGCCCCGTTCCACCGCCTTCCTCGCCAGAATCCCCGCGCCGATCATCACCGACGGATTCGATGTATTCGTGCAGCTCGTAATCGCCGCGATCACCACCGAGCCGTCGTGCAGTTCCACGCTCGTCCCATCCAGCGCCGCCTGCGAAGTTCGCACTTGGCCGCCCAGCGAATCCAGGAACCCCTTCTTCACGTCCGGCAGGTTGATCCGGTCCTGCGGCCGCTTCGGCCCCGAAAGCGACGGCGTCACCGATGCCAAGTCCAGCTCCAGCGTGTCCGTGTACTCCGGCTCCGGCGCATCGGCCGTCAGGAACATGCCCTGCGCCCTGGCATAAGCCTCTACCAGCGCAATCAAATCCTCCGGCCGGTTCGACATCCGCAGGTAGTTCAGTGTCTGGTGATCTACCGGGAAGAAGCCGATCGTTGCGCCGTACTCCGGAGCCATATTCGCGATCGTTGCCCGGTCCGCCAACGGCAGGCTCCCAACACCCGGCCCGTAAAACTCGACGAACTTGCCCACCACGCCCTTCTTGCGGAGCATCTGCGTCACGGTCAGGACCAGGTCCGTCGCCGTTGCGCCCGGCGCCAGCTTCCCGTGTAACTTGAAGCCGATCACCTCCGGCAACAGCATCGAGATCGGCTGGCCCAGCATGCACGCCTCGGCTTCAATACCGCCCACGCCCCAACCCACCACACCCAGCCCGTTGATCATCGTGGTGTGCGAGTCCGTGCCCATCACCGTGTCCGGGTACGCCACGCCATCGCGGCTGAAAACCACCTTACCCAGATACTCGAGGTTCACCTGGTGGCAGATGCCGGTCCCCGGCGGCACCACGCTGAAATCCTCAAATGCCGTTTGCCCCCACCGCAGCAGCGCGTACCGCTCGCTGTTCCGCTGGTACTCCAGCAGCGTATTCTGCTCGAGCGAGTTCGCAGTCCCAAACACATCTACCGAAACCGAGTGATCGATCACCAGGTCCGCCGGGATCAACGGATTCGCCTGCTCCGGATCCGCGCCCATGCCCTTCAAGGCATCGCGCATCGCCGCTAAGTCCACCACGCACGGCACGCCCGTGAAGTCCTGCATCAGCACGCGCGCCGGTGAAAACTGGATCTCCTTGCGCGGTCCCTTCGGATCCCAGGAGGCTACATACTCGATGTCCGAGCGCTTGACGACCTTGCCGTCCTCCTTGCGCAGCAAGTTCTCGAGCAGCACCTTGATCGAAATCGGAACGCGCTTCAGATTGAAGCCCGCCGTCTCGAGCGCGTCCAGCCGGTAAATGCGATACGTCTTGCCGCCCGCCTGCAAGTCAGCGGCGGATCCGAAGGAATTCAGCGTTGCCATGATTGCCTCTCTACATGTACTCAGGAATGTCGATGCCCAGGATGCCCAGCGTGCGCTCCAGTTGCGCGCGGAAATAGTCGGTCATCCACAGCAGAAACAGCTTCCGCTCCCGGTTTTCTTCGTGAATCACCGGGTACTCGTGATAAAACGTGTTGAACGCCTGCGCCAGTTGGAACGCGTACTTCGCCACGTGCGCCGGCTCGCCGGAGTTAATGGCGCGCTCCACCGCCGACCCCGCCTTCGAAGCCGCCAGCAGCAGCTGCCAAAAATCTTCCGACTCCAACTGCCGCGCCATCGCCTCGCGCGTGAGCTCCGCCGCAAAGTCCGGAATCCTCTCGCCGCGCTCTTCCAACTTCCGCAGAATATTGCGAGCGCGCACCGCCGCGTACTGCACGTACGGCCCCGTCTCGCCTTCAAAACTCAGCGCCTCCTGCATGTCGAAGGCGATCACCGAATTGCGGGTGTACTTCAGCATGAAGTACCGCAGCGCGCCGATGGCGATCTGCGTCGCCACGCAACGCCGCTTCTCCGCCGGATCCTCCGGATGCCGCGCGTCCACTTCCTCCAGCGCCTTCTCCGTCAGCTTGTCGATCAGGTCGTCCGCCTTGACGCCCAGCCCCTTGCGCCCGCTGACCTCGACATACGGCCGCCGCTTGTCTTCTTCCGAAAGTTCGATGCCCAGTTCTACGCAGGTGCGCGGCGAGAGCGCCACCATCTCGTAGCTGAAGTGGATCGACTTCTCCGCCTGCTCCGTGTAACCCAACTGCCGCAGCCCGGCCGCCACCACGTCCTGGAGATACGATTGCCGCGAATCGATCACGTTGTACACGCGCGACGCACCGCCAAACCGCGGCGCCTCCTCGCCGGAGTCACTATCGGTCGAAACCCATAGCTCGTGCCCGTTCGGATACGTCCACAGCCGCCGGTAGAAGAAGTCCTTCCCCAGCAGCCCGAACTTCCACATCTGGTACGCGATGTCCTTGCCCACGTAGGTCACCGTGCCGTTCGATCGCACGATGACCTTGCTGTCTTCCTCGCCCTCTTCGCCGCCGTCTTCCTTGAAGGCGCTGCCCGGCATCACCCAGCAGCCTTTGTTCTTGCCTTCCGTCTCGAAGTAAATCGCCTTGCGTTCCTTGAGTTGCTCGAACGCCTTCGCCCAGAACTTCAGGTGCAGGATCTCGCTTTCGCGCGGCAGCACGTCGTACACTACCCCCAGCCGCAGCATCGTCCGCAGATGGCAACCCACGATGGCGTCCGCGACGATATGCCCCAGCCGCGCCAACTCCCCTTCGCCCGCCTCAATCGCGTGCAGCGTCTCCCCCCGCCATGCCGCCGACTCCGGCTGCTCCTTGTAATAGGAAGAGATCCGCGCGTACAAATCCCAGCACAGATAGTCGAATCGCGGCTGCGACGCAAGCTGTGCCACCTCGTCCGCCGTCTTCTTCTCGAGGAAGTGAAACCCGACGACCACGTCCGCCACCTGCACGCCCGTATTGTCGATGTAGTTCTGCGCTTCCACCGCGCGCCCGCTCGCGCGCAGCATTCGCACGAACGTGTCCCCGAGGATCGCGTTCCGCAGGTGACCGATGTGCGCGGCCTTGTTCGGATTGATGTTCGTGTGCTCGACGATGATCTTCTCGCCGCGCGCCGTCTCCGTCCCATCCCCCGCTGCCCGCAACACCAGGTCCCCGTAATAGCCCCGATCGAGTCGGATGTTGATGTATCCGTTGCCCGCGATCTCCAGCGCGCCCACGCCCTCAATCGGCCCCAGGTCCCCCGCCAACTTCTGCGCGATCGCCCGCGGCGCCTGCCGCAGCGGCTTCGCCAACTGAAACGCCACCGGCAACGCCATCTCGCCGAAACTCGCCTGCTTGGGCTGCTCTAACACCACCGCCACGTCGCTCGAATAGCGCGCGGCCACGAAGCCGGAAACCGCCTCCAATATCCGTTTTTCAATGAGATGGAACACTAACGGTCAGTATACCAACCGCCCCTTTTTCAGCCCCGCTCGCGGCGCACGGACAACAGTCGCTCCACCAGCCGGTGGACCCCCGTGGAAGGGTTTGCGCCCGCTTCGCCGCGCTCCTCCTGCCACCGTGAAAGCTCGGCGGCTCGCTGTAAGGCCGCATCCGTCCTCGACTCAAGGACCTTGAACGTAAGGGTCTTGTCGTAACCGGGCATGTGCTCCCGGCAGAGCTTTTGAACTTCATGGCGATGAATGTGCCCTCGCTGATCTTGGAAGTGCAAGAGCACCCACAGCTCGAAGCAGGGGTTCGATATGGCGACGCCGAGTTGATTCGCGCTCGCTTGGTTCCGCGCCTCGGCCAGGTTGGGGTGTTCATCGACGTCGAAGACGCACCAAATCTCGTCGAACCGAAAGGTGCTATCGCGATTCCTTCGGGACTGTCGTTCGGATTCCTTCTTTCTCGCCGCCGCTCTCTCCACCAGCGTCTTTGGGACGCCACCCGCATCGATGTCTAAGTCGATCGGAAGCCGAAGCTGATGGTGCAAGTCTTTGAAGTACCCGCTCTCCGTCTTTTTCCCCTCGCAAACGATCAGAACTCGCGGATAGGGATCCCTCACCGGCCTGCGGCGCCGCAGCCTATCTGTCTTTGCCATGCACGGGCTCTAAACGTTCGAGGAGACGGTCGGAGTCAATATAGGGAATTGCGCCATAGCGCCCTTGCAGATAGCCACTTTCAAGGTTTTCGTTTCCGCGCGTCCGAAAGTCGGAAAGAGGATACAAAGAACTTTCCCCGTTGCGGTTCTTCTCCGTGAACCATATCTGATCGCGCCGCAACGCCCTTAGAAGGTTCGTGTCATGAGTCGTGAAGATCAACTGAGCGCCTAGAGGATTCGACTGCGGGGATCGAAAGAGCTCGATCACACGTGTCGCGAGCAGCGGATGGAGATGAGCGTCTAGTTCGTCCACCAGCACGATTCCGCCGACTGCCAACGCCGTCACTCCCGGACCAAGCAGAGAGAAGAACGCCACCGTACCGTCCGACTCCTCGTGCAGAGGAAGTGCCGTGGTCTTGTTCCCTTCCCCGTGCACAAACTCGATCGTATCCGTGAACAACAACCCACTAGAATCCGCTTCTTCTGGTGATTCCTTCAACTGCGCAAGGTGCTGCAGGAGGTCTTTGAATGGATTACTTACGTTACTCGGCCTCAAGCGCACTTCGGTCAGGCCTAAGTCCGCTTCATGCATAAGTTGAGAGAGGACTTGCCTTACATCTGGGTGCGCGCAGATCTTGACACTGCTTCGGGTACTCCTTTCTGATGTCACGTACTGCAGTCGTTCCGAGAACCAGCGGTAGACGCGCGTTAGGGCATCATGGTTGTTCTGGGCGGCGGTGGAGAGAAAAAGGCTGTTGGGCCGCATCAGCGTTTCGATCACCCGATTCTCGCCCGGCATCCTGTCGCTGAACGACATCGCCGTACCTTGCCTGCGCATAAACCACGTCTGCTTCTTGTTATTGGGGTAAACGTACAGCCACTCCTCACGAATGGCAGCCGAGTCGGCGACGAAACCGTACTCATGCCGGATGCCACCCTGCAAGAAGTCAACTACCATGCGCGACCCATCATTCAGCGCCTCTCGATTCAATCGGAACCGGTCGAGCGGCACGCCGCCGTCCGGCTTCCAACTCCGGTGCGACTCCTCTACTGCTTGCTTCATGAACGACAGCGCCCGCAGAACATTCGTCTTGCCTGAGCCGTTCGCACCGTAAATACCGGCGGCCGTCAGTACACCTTCCTTAAGGTTTTCTACCCTCCGGACATGCATATCGTCATCGCTCGCCGTCTTGCTTCTGGCAGCGATCATCGAGAATTCTTGCTCATCTCGAATCGAGCGGAAGTTTGAGAACCGAAATCGGAGAAGCATCGCAAAATTGCCCGTCCGGCGTTTTAGGGTGACCGTCTGCCCCTCATAATGGCACAGCACGACTTGAAAAGGGACGATCGGCCCCTTTTCGCCCCCCGCAATGGTAGCGTGAGAGAACGTGAAACCCTTCCGCCGCTGGCTGCGCCGCGCCGTCTCCCCTCGTACCCTCGCGCGCGCCAACGCCATCGCTCACGCCGATGACCGCCTCATCGCCCTCGAAGACCGCTGCCGCCGCCTTGCCGCCCTCGTCCTCCGCGAACGCCATCCGCACCTCGCACCGCCCGAACACGAATGGGCACTCTACTCGCAGAACGGCGAAGACGCTCTCACGCTTCAGATCCTCGACCGCATCGCCGCTCCCCACCACGCCTTCCTCGAAATCGGCGTCGAAGACGGCCTCGAATGCAACTCCGCCATCCTCGCCTACGTCTTCGGGTGGCGCGGGCTCATGATCGAAGCCGACCCGATCAAATGCGCCGCAGCGCAGCGCGCCCTTCGCCGCCTGGCGCCTCAGGTCACGGCGAAACACGCCTTCGCCACTGCGGAGAACATCAACTCCCTGGCCGCCGAAGCCCAACTCCCCGAAGACCTCGGCCTCCTCTCCATCGACGTCGATGGCGTCGACTACTGGCTCTGGAAAGCCCTCACCGCCGTTCGCCCCCGCCTCGTCATCGTCGAGTACAACGCCTGTATTCCTCCCGGGGAATCTCTCACCGTCCCCTACGACGCCGCCTTCCGTTCCGACGGCTTCTACCACGGCGCCTCTCTCAAAGCTCTCGATACGCTCGCCCGCGAAAAAGGGTACGCGCTCGTCGCCGCCGACGCCGCGGGCGTCAACGCCTTCTTCGTCCGCGAAGACCTCCTCGCCGCCGCCGGTGGCCCCCGCACGGTTGAAGAGTGCTACCGCCCCCACGCCGCCCGCAGCCTCCACACCCCACCCGCTGACCAGTGGGCACAGATCCGTCACCGAACCTGGGTTCATATTTGATGCCCCATGTCTAGCGCCCGCATCTACCTCCTGATCGCCGCAGTTCTCCTCCTCTCCCGCTGGTTCCATCGCGACGTCCTCTGGGTCGACGAAGCCTACCCCATCGCCGCCGCCGCCCAACTCCTCGACGGCAAGACCCTCTATAAGGATGTCTGGTTCGACAAGCCACCCCTCTACGCCTGGATCTACCTGCTCTGGGGAGCGCGCACCGGCATCCTCAACCGCCTCGCCGGCGCCGCCTTCGCCTTCCTCTGCTGCTGGCTCGCCGCCCGCCTCGCCCGGCACTGGTGGGGCCCGAAAGCCGAAGCGCTCGCTGCCGCCCTCATGGCGTTCTTCCTCGTCTTCTATCTGCCCGTCGCCGTCATTCCTCTCGCGCCCGACCTGCTCACCATCCCCTTCGCACTCGCCACCGTCCTCCTGCAGGCCCGTAAGCGGCCGTTCGCCTCCGGCCTCGCCGCCGGCGCCGCCCTATGGGTTAACGCGAAAGCCCTCTACCTGCTTCCCCTCCTGCTCCCGCAGCCGCTCGCGGTCCTCGGGTTCGCTTCTGCGCAACTGGGCGGCCTCGCCACCCTCGCCCTGCAAGGCTCGCTCGCTGCCTACTGGCTTCAAGTCTGGACCTGGGGCTCGGCCTACGCCCGCGACTCCCACCTTGCGAACCCCGCCCTCGAAGGCCTCAAACGCACCGCGAACTGGCTCGGCTTCCACGCCGCCGCCGTTCTCCCGGCAGCCTGGCTCTACATCAAACGTCGAAGCGAACCCGAGACCCGCACCCTTGCCCTTTGGACCGCCCTCGCCCTCGTCTCCGTCGTTCTCGGCTTCCGTTTCTTCCCCCGCTACTACTTCGCCCTGCTGCCGCCCGTCGTGCTCGCCGCCGCGCGTGCCCTTACCCTCCTCCCCCAACGCTACCTCCTCGCCCTGTTGCTGATCCCCGCCATCCGCTTCGCCCCAACCTATCTCACCGTCCAGCAGACTCCCGACCTCGCCCTCTTCCGCGACGCCCAGGCCGCGGCCGCCCTGCTCCCCACAAACGAAACGCTGCTTGTGTGGGGCTACCGGCCCGAACTCTTCGCTCTCACCCGCATGCCCGCCGCCTCTCGCTTCCTCGACTCCCAGCCCCTCACCGGCGTCATCGCCGACCGCCACCTCACCAACTCCGTGCCCACCGCGCCCGAACTCGCCCGCCAGAACCGCGCCGAGCTACTCCGAACCAAACCCCACTGGATCGCCGACGGCCTCGCGCCGTACAACCCGAACCTCGCCATCTCCTCCTTCCCGGATCTCACCGCGTGGCTCTCCCATTACCAGGTCGCAGCCCGCACCCAGGGTTTCGTGCTCTACCGCCGCCGCTGATCACTCCTCCCGCAACGCGCGCGACGGCTCAATCCGCGCCGCCCGGCGAGCCGGCCAGAGGCAGGCTTGCACCCCCGCAAGAACAATCACCGCTACCACCATGCTGTACGCCCACGGGTCCGCCGGCGAAACCCGCCCTAATTGCCCCTCCAGCAACCGCGCGGCCACCGCGCTTGCCCCCAGCCCGACCGCCAGCCCGATGGCAATCACCCGCAACCCGCTCGCCATCACCATGGTCACAACGTTGCGCACCGTTGCTCCCAACGCCATGCGGATCCCGATCTCCGAAGTCCTTTGCGTTACCGAGCTCGCGATGACCCCGTACACTCCCACCAGCGCCAGCGTCAGGCCCATCGCGGCAAACAGCCCGAAGAGCACCAGGTTGAAACGCGGCTCCGCATACGACCACTCGTCCAGGTAGCGCGCCACCGTTTGTACGTTGGTTACGGGTTGCTCCGGATCGATCGCGTACACCTGCGCCGCCACCGCCTTTCCGAGCGAAAGCGGCTCAACCGCTGTCTGCACCGCCAGCACCCCCGCCTCCCCCAGCACCGTGAAGGGGACGATCATCTCCGGAGCCGCGTTCTCATCGGGTCCCCGGTTGACGCGGTCCTGCATCACGCCGACGATTGCGAAAGAGTCGTCCTCCAGTTTCCAGCGGCCCGCTTTCAGAGGAGGTACTCGAACCAGTGCTCCTACCGGCTCGCGTCCGGCGAAATACCTCGCCGCGAATGCTTCATTAACCACGGTCACGCGTTGCCGTGCCGAGGCTTCCGACTGCGTGAACAAGCGTCCGCGCACGATCTTCGCCCGAATCACATCCAGGTACTCCCGGTTCGCCGAGTGAAAGCCCACACGCTGCTTGTCGGCGGCTCGTCCCGGCACCTCCACCGGAAAGCCGTAACTGATGAGCGGATGCAGGCCCGAGTTGATGCCCACATGAACCACTCCGGGAAGCGCCTTCACGCGCGCTGTCAGTTCATCGAAAAACTGCACCCGCCGAGAAGCCTCTCCGTAGCGCGACGCGGGGAGCGATATCCGCATCGTCAGGACACGATCCGTCGGGAATCCCAGATCGACAGCGTGCAGGGCGGCCAGGGACCGTACCAGCAGTGTGGCTCCCGCCAGCAGCACCACCGCCAGGGCCACCTCCAGTACCACCAGCGCTTGCCGCATTCGCGTCTGGGCACGCGTGCCACTGCTGCTTCGCCCTCCGGTCTTGAGCCCCTCCACCAGGTTGGTGGTTGCCGTCTGAAGCGCTGGCACCAGCCCGAACAGGAGTGCCGTCCCCACTGACACGACGAGTGAGAACAACAGAACCGGTATGCTCATTTCGATCTTCGCTTCGTCCGGAATCGTGTCCGGAGGAACGATGGCCAGCATCGCCCTAAGCGCCCCGAGTGCCAGCACGACGCCCAGCGCTCCTCCCGCGGCGGCAAGCGCCAGGCTCTCTGTCAGCAGTTGACGCACCAGCCGGCGCTTCCCCGCACCCAGCGCCGCTCGCACCGCCATTTCGCGCCGCCTTCCTGCCGCCCGCGACAACAGCAAGTTGGAGACGTTGGCGCAGGCAATCAACAACAGTAGGCCCACCGCCCCAAACAGAATCCAAAGCTGCTTTCGGATTCCGCTCGGAAACGTCTCCGCGAACGTCAGCATCCGCACGCGCCACTGCTCGGGAAAGTCGCGCGGGTTCTCTTGCGCCATCTCCGCGAGGATCGGACGCAACTCCGCTTCCGCCTGCGCGGCCGTTACTTCCGGCTTCACTCGGCCCAGCACGTGAACGAACCTCACGTTCTCGACTACCTGACCGCGCCGGAAGTGGACCGGCAGATACACGTCCGCCCCGCGCCACATGAAGCGCGGCGGCATCACGCCGATGACCGTCCGGGGAATTCCGTTCAGCACCAGTTGACGGCCCAGAACAGACGGGTCGCCGCCATATTGTCGGTGCCAGAACTTGTATCCCAGCACCGTCACCGGCGCGGCGCCTACTGCTTCGTCAGCCGGCCCCGGCGTCCTCCCCAGTAACGGTGGAACGCCCATGACCGCGAATGTGTCAAAGGGGCCGTGGTTTCCACGGAGCCGTTGCGGATCGCCGGCGCCCGTCAGCGTAACGTCGCTGATCGTGGACGCAATGAGTCCTTCGAAAATCGTCGCCCGGCTGCGCAGGTCCAGATACTGATCCACCGTGTAGCCCGTGCGCCCGTAGGGTTGCCCCGGCTCGATGACCTGAATGCTCACCAGCCGCTCCACGTCCCGATAGGGGAATGGATTCAGCACCACGGCGTGGATCACGCTGTACATTGCCGTGGTGGCCATGATTCCCAGGGCGAGCGAGGCAACCGCAAGTGCCGTCATGCCCTTCGCCCGCGAGTAGCCCCGAATTCCCGCCTTTAAGTCGCTGAGCATGACACTTAGACGACAAGTTCCTCGAGTTGGTTCGCCCGAACCCGCTCACGCCACGGCCGCGGCGCGCCCGCTCATCAACCCCGACAGTTCCGCCGCGAACTCCAAGTGCCGCTTCGGCGCTCCCCGCATCGCGTACATCCGCCACTTCCGCTTCATCCCCGGCCCGGAGATCCGCACCGCCCGCAGCGCGCCGCTCTTCAAGTACGGCCGTGCCAGCCAGGGGGCCATCACCGTCACTCCCATGCCCGCGCTCGCCATCTCCAGAATCGCCTCCGTGAACTGCACCCGCGACACACGCCGCGGACGCACGTGCGCCGGGTACAGCACATACTTGAAGATGTTCAGGTGCTCGGGCGGCGCGTCGAACGTGATCAGGTGCTCGCCCTCCAGGTCGCGCGCGAACACCAGCTTCCGCGCGGCCAGGGGATGCCGCGCCTGTACCAGCAGCATCAGTTCGTCCTCCACCAGCGGCCAGCTCACCAGCCGCCGGTCTTTCGGAGGATCGGGCGTCACCGCCAGATCCAACCGCCCTTCGAACAGCGCCTGTACCGGATGCCACCGCGCCTCCGGCACCATATCCACCTGCAGTTCCGGGAACTTGCGGTGCAGCCGCTGCAGCATCGGTGTCAGCCAGTGGTAGGCGGTCGAGCATTCCGTCGCCAGCCGGACTACCGAATGCCGCCTTTGGATCAGTTCCTCCAACTCCCGCGTCACCGCGTCCAACTCGGGCAGGATCCGCTCCGCCGCCGCCTGCAGGCGGCGCGCCGCGTCGCCCGGCACCAACCGCCTTCCCTCCCGCCGAAACAGCTTCCCCCCCAGGCGCGTTTCCAGCTCCCTCAACTGGCAACTCGCCGCCGATTGCGAAAGATGCAACTGTAACGCCGCGCGGGTCAGCGTCCCCTCGCGCAGGATCGCGTCCACCAAACGCAGGTACTTCGGTTCAATCATTGAGTTCTTCAATGAATACCATTGAAATGTTCCGTTTGTCGAATCAGGACCCCCGCCGTACCCTGGGACGTGCTCTCCGATCTCAGGTACGCTGCACGTGTCCTGCGGCGCAGTCCCGGATACACGTCATTCGCCGTCTTGATGCTGGCCGCCGGCATCGCCTCCCTCACCGCCGTGGTCAGCGTCACCCGTGCTGTCCTATGGAACCCCCCGCCCTACAGGGACCCCGCGGCTATCGTGGAGGTCGAAAACCGCATGATCGACGGGCCCGGGGAACTCCCCTTCCCGGTAAAGGCGGGCGACTACCTCGACTATCGTTCGCGGTCGCGCACCCTCCGTGAATGGGCCCTCTTCCGCCGCGGAAACTATAACGTCACCGGAGACGGCGACCCCGAACGCGTCAACGCCATCCTCACTACGGCGAGCGCCTTCCACCTGCTCGGAACCGTTCCCTCCATCGGCCGCACCCTCCGCGCCGAAGAGGAACAGCCGGGAAAGCACCGAGTGGTGGTTCTGTCGCACGGCTTCTGGACACGCCGCTTCGGCGCGGATCCGCTGGTCCTCCATCGCACCCTTCAACTCGATGGAGCAGCGCATGCCATCGTCGGCGTCATGCCCGCCGAGTTCGACTTCCCGGCTCCTACGCCCGATCTCTGGCTGCCTCTCGTCATCCCGCCGAAGGAGATCCAGGAGCGCTTCAATCACCTCTATCGCGTCTGGGCTCGCCTCGCCCCCGGCGCCACTGCCGCGGCCGCCAACGACGAGATCCGCGCCCTCGCCGCGCAGTTCCGCGCCGAACACCCCAGGCTCAACCGCAACGTCGACGCCGCCGTCCTCGCCTGGAACCATCGCTCCGTCGGAACCGTCGCCCCCGCACTCCGCCTGCTCGCCGCCGCCGTCCTCCTGCTGCTGCTCCTGGTGTGCGCCAACATTGCCAACCTCATGATCGTCCGCCTCACCGCCCGCACCCATGAGTTCCAGACCCGCGCAGCCCTCGGCGGCGCGATGGATCGCCTCCTCGCCCAACTCTTCGTCGAAAGCGCGCTCGTTGCCGCCGCCGGCGGCGTCCTCGGCATCGGCCTGTCGTACGTGCTCTTGAAGGCGCTCGTCGCCCTCGCGCCCCAAGGCATCGCCCGGCTCGACACCGCCCGCCTCGACCCGCTGACTCTCGGCGTCGCGCTCCTCGTCACGCTCGCCACCGCCATCCTGTTCGGACTGTTGCCTGCCTACGCGGCATTGCGCGGCAACCTGGTGACCTCGCTCCGGACACGCGGTGGAACCGCCGGGGCGGGCGCCCATCGCGCACGCCAAGTCCTTGCCGTCGCGCAACTCGCGCTCGCCGCCATCGTGCTCACCGCTTCCGGCCTGCTCCTCCGGAGCTTCGCCAATGTGCTCTACACGCCGCTGGGCTTCGACACCGAACGTCTCCTCACTCTCCGCATCGCTCTCCCGCCCAGCAAGTACGAGAACCATGAGGCGATCTCGGCTTTCTTTGCGCAATTGCTTGAACGCGTGCAAGCGCTGCCCGGCGTCGAGCGCGCCGCCGTCATCACCAACCGCCCTCTCGACGGCTCGCTCCTCAGCGGCCCCGTCCAGCTTCGCAATGTCCCCGACGACCAGCAGCGGCCGGCACAGGTGGACCACCGCCCCATCAGCCCCGACTATTTCCGCACCATGGGCATCCCCCTTCTGCAAGGCCGCGAGTTCACTCACGCCGACTCCGCCGCCGCTCCGCCCGTCGTCATTATCGACACCACCGTCGCCCGAATCTACTTCCCCGGCCAGAACCCCATCGGAAAGGTGATCCAGCCCGGTTCGCCGCAAATCAACCTCCCCTGGTCGACCATCGTCGGCGTCGTCGGCCCGATTCACAATGACGGCCCGGAAACCGCTACCCGCGGCCAGGTCTACGCTCCCCTTCCGCAGCGCCCCAGGCCCTTGATGCGCAACATGGGCCTCGTTGTGAAAGTGGCGCGCGGCAAGCCCGAGGACATGACACCCGCCATCCAGGCCGCGGTGCGTGAGTTGGATCGCGACCAACCGATCTTCGGCGTGGCCACCATGGAGGAACTGCTCGCGCGCTCCCTTGCTCCTCGCCGCTTCGCACTCTGGCTGCTAGGCCTCTTCTCAATCGTTTGCTTCGTGCTCTCCGGCCTCGGCCTGTACGCCGTGATCTCCTACGCGGTGACCCAACGCAACCGCGAAATCGGAGTTCGCATGGCGCTCGGCGCAGCGCCTTCTCAAATTTCGAGACTCTTTCTCCGTCAGGGCGCCGTGACGTGGCTCGTCGGCCTCGCCATTGGCCTCGCCGTTTCCGCCGCCATCGTCCGTCTCTACTCGTCCCTGCTCTACGCGACACCGCCCTTCGATGCCCTCACCCTGGCCGGTGTCGCATTGGGTCTTGGCGCTCTCGCCTTCGCCGCCAGCTATGTGCCTGCACGCCGCGCGGCGCGCCTTGACCCCTCTCGCGCTCTTCACGCTGAGTGAAGGACCCGTCCCGCCGGCGCCCGCGTGTTCGAGCCACGCCGGCCAACCGGCCGGGCCGGGGAAACGCACGTTAAGGCCGCGTAAAGGCCATTTAACTCACTCTTGACCGGCGCCCCGCAACGACCCTTCCCGCAGCCGCGTTGGACATGGTGGAGGTTGTTCCTCACACCATGAAACAAACACTTACTGCCATCACCGGCCTGCTGCTGACCGCGGGCCTGATCTTTGCCCAGGGCCCGCGCCTCGGTGGCCGACCGGGCGGCGGCAACGTCGAAGAGCGCGTCGACCGGCTCGCGCAACGCCTCACGCTGACCGATGCCCAGAAGACGCAGGCCACCACCATCTTCACGGCCGCCGAAACCGCTGCCGATGAGCTCGAACCCAAGCTCGCCGCCGCCCGCACGGCCATCAACGACGCTGTGAAAGCCAACGCCGCCGCTTCTCAGATCGACTCCCTCTCCGCGGCTTACGGCACGCTCGTCGGCCAGATGACTGCCATCCATAGCAAAGCGCAAGCTTCCTTCTATGCGCTCCTGACCACCGAACAGAAGGCCATCTTCGACGGTCTCCGCAATGGCCGCGGTCCCCGCGGCTCCGGCGGCCGAGAGTAGCTCTCCCCCCGCAAGCGCGCAGGCGGGGCGGCGTGGTTTTGCTTCGCCGTCCCGCCTTCCCGCGTAACCTCCCGCCGCCCGGCCAGTATCCCTGGGTATGGCGCTCTCCACCATGGCCGCGGCACTCGTGCAGGACCTGCGCTTCGGTCTCCGTCAGTTGCGCGCGCACCCCGGCTTCACCGCGACCGCCGTCCTCTCCCTCGCTCTCGGCATCGCCGCGAATACATCCATCTTCACGCTCGTCGACCAGGTGCTCCTCCGCCTCCTGCCCGTCCCGAACCCTCGCGAGTTGGTGCAGTTCCGCATGGAGGGTGGACGTGTCGGCTCGCAGAACGGAGACGGCCTTCACACCTTCTCCTATCCTCTGTATGTCGCCATGCGCGACCGCAACACTATGTTTTCCGGCCTCACCGGCCAGTACCCCGAGCGAGTCAGCCTGCTCGGTGATAACCAGGGAGAGATGGCCGATTCCTGGTGGGTCGCCGGCAACTTCTTCGAAGTGCTTGGCGTCCGGCCCCACCTCGGCCGCCTCATCACGCCCCAGGACGACGACCCCTCCAACCCCAACCACGTCGTCGTGCTTCAATTCGACTACTGGCAAAGCCGCTTCGCGGGAAAACGCGAGATTCTGGGTACGGCCGTCCGGCTCAACGGCGCGCCATTCACCGTCGTCGGTATCGCCGCGCCGCAATTCGCGGGCACAAACGCCGGCCTGCAAACCCAGCTCTGGGCGCCGCTCAACGCGAAGGCCGCCATCTCCCCCAATCTCCGTAAGGAACTCGCGGACGAACGCTACTCGTGGTTCAACATCATCGGCCGCTTGAAGCCAGGCGTCGCCCTGGAACAGGCTCAGTCGGAACTCACCGTCCTCTACGATCGCCGCAAGCAGGAGGAACTCACCGGGCCGTACTTCACCAAATTCCCCGACAACAAGGAGCGCTTCCTCCGCCAATCGCTCCTGCTCATCCCCGCTGACCGCGGCCTCTCCCGCCTCCGCAACACCTTCGAACGCCCCCTCGTCGTGCTGCAATGGCTCGTCGCCGTGGTGCTGCTGATCGCCTGTACCAACGTCGCGAACCTGCTGCTCGCGCGCGCCGCCGCCCGCTCACGCGAGGTCGCCATCCGCAGCGCCCTCGGCGCCAGCCGCGGACAACTCGTCCGCCAACTCTTCGTCGAGAGCACGCTACTCGCGCTCGCCGGCGGCGCCGCCGGACTGCTGCTTGCCAGTTGGCTCACCCGCGGCCTGGTGCAGTTCCTTCCCTACGATCCGGCTACGCTCTCCCTTTCCACGAATCCGGATACCCGCGTCCTCCTGTTCACCGCCGCCGTCACCATCGCCACCGCCTTCCTCTTCGGCCTGCTCCCGGCGTTTCGCGGCGCCCGCGTGGCCGCCGCTACCACCCTCAAGGAAGAAGCGGGCTCCGTCACCGGCGGCCACGGCCACGTTCGTCTCCGCAAGACCTTTGTGGCCCTCCAGGTCGCGCTCTCCTCGCTTCTGCTCATCGGCGCCGGGCTCTTCGTTCGTACCCTCGACAACCTTCGTAAGGTGGACCTCGGGCTGAAGGCGGAAAGCGTCGCCACGTTCGGCGTGCGCCCGGCCACAAACTACGGTGAACAGCGCAAGCTGCAAACCTTCCGCACCCTGCTCGAGAGCCTCGAGCGAGTCCCCGGCGTCAACGCGGTCGGCGCCAACACCACGCGCCTGTTTACCGGTGGCCGGTGGGACAGCTACATCACCATACCCGGCGTGGAACTGAAAGACGGCAACCCCCCGTGGACTTTCTTCAACGCCGTGACCCCCGGCTACTTCGCCGCCCTCGGAATACCCGTCACCGCCGGCCGCGACTTCGCCTGGCGCGATTGGGGTAGCGGCCGCAAGCTGTGCCTCGTGAACCACACCCTCGTGCGGCGCTACCTAGAGGGCCAGAATCCCGTCGGCCGTATGGTTGCCCAGGGCCGCGGCGAGACCCCGGACACCGAGATCATCGGCGTCTTTGCCGACGCCCGCTACCACGACCTCCGCGGCGAAATCCCCCGCCAAACCTTCGTCAACCTCGATTCCCGCCTCGCGTTTACCTCCTCCATCAATGTTTACGCCCGCCTGCAGGGGGACCCGCGCCAGGTGTTGCCCGCCATACGCGACGCCGTTCGCCGCGTCGACCCGAACCTCGTGGTCTTTGACCTGCGCACCCTCGACGACCAACTCAACCTGCGCCTCGCCAACGAACGCATGCTTTCGTTCCTCTCCGCCGGCTTCGCCGTCCTCGCCACCGTGCTCGCCGTCATTGGCCTCCACGGCGTACTCGCGTTCGTCGTCACCCGGCGCACCCGCGAACTCGGCATCCGCATTGCGCTGGGCGCCGGGCAGGCGAGGATCCTCCGGCTCGTTTTGCGCGAAATGCTCGCCGTCATCTGCGCCGGACTCGCCGCCGGAATCTGCGGCGCCTTCCTCCTCGGCCGCTACGTCGAAACCCAACTCTTCGGCGTGCGCGCCTGGGACGCCGCGGTCTTTGCCATCAGCGCCGCCACCCTTCTGGCTGCTTCGCTGCTCGCCTCGCTGCTTCCCGCCTGGCGCGCCTCCCGCATTTCCCCGCTGCGCGCGCTGCGGCACGAGTGACCGTAACTTTTCGCTCGCTTTCAGCGTTAGTACTGGTAGCCGTAAAAATTCAGGTTTCGGCTGAAAGGAGCGATAAGGATGATGGAACCCGTGACCCGCGTCCCGTCCGCTCCCGATGCTCGCGATCGCATCATTATTAAGCCCCGCAAACGGCGGGACGCAGTAGTCCAATTGATTCGCTCCGCCCGTACCACGCTGTTGCTGTCGATATTTCGCTGCGACGACCTCGAAGTCCTCCAGGCGCTCGGCGAGGCCGCCGCCCGCGGCGTTCGCGTCGAGGTGCTCGTCACCAGCCGCGCCAAAGGCTGGGGCAAGCGTCTCGCTCCCCTCGCTGCCTGCCTCCAGTACATGGGCGTCTCTGTCCACCGCTTCCCCAAGGCAGTGCCCAAGTACCACGCCAAGTACATCATCGCCGACAGGCAAACCGCGCTCATCGGAACCACCAACCTCACGCGTAAGTGTTTCCGCCGCACCCGGGACTTTCTCTTCCAGACCAGCGACCCCCAACTGGTCGCCTCCGTCCTCGCCCTGTTCGAGTCAGATCTCTACGGCGAGCCCCCCGCGCCACTCAATCCCCGCCTCATCGTCGCGCCCGACGGCGCGCGCGAGCGCATCGAGGAACTGTTGCTCGGGGCGCGCCGCTCCATTCGCATCATGGATCACAAACTCTCTGACCCGCGCATCCTGCGCATTCTCAGGCAGCGCCAGAGCGAGGGCATCGCCATCGAAGTCCAGCAGGCCGACCCGTCAGGCGAACTCACTCCTCACGGCCGCCTCCTCGTGATCGATAGCGCCGTCGCCGTCCTCGGCAGCCTCGCCCTCTCGGAGAAGAGCCTGAACGAACGCCGCGAACTCGCCGTCCTCATCCGCCAGCCCGAACTCGTCGCCAAACTGGAACGCCAGTTCGACAAACACCCCCACACCATCGCGCGCGCTGCCTAGCGCCCGCCGCCCAGAAAACCCCGCAACAGGCTCGCCCCCAGGTCCATCACGTTGCCCGCCGGCAACTGACCGTTCGGAGTCAGGTGATCCACCACAGTCGGCAAGAGTTGCGTCAGTTGCGATGCCGCCGCATCCGCCGGCACCCCCAGGCTGGACGCGAACCCTCGCACCGCGTCGCTCCCCAGCACGCCCTGCAACTGGTCCGGCGAAATCGGCAGATTCTGGCCGGTGCTCACCCAGGAGTTCACCACCTCTCCCAGCCCGCCGCGCTGGAACTCGCTCACCAGCCCGGCAATGCCGCCTGGCCGGTTCTGAATCAGCCGCAAGATCTCGTTCAGCGGGCTCTGTCCCTGCCCTCCACCGAGTAATTGGCTGCCAAGATCGAATAAGTTCATTTCGTCCTCCCTGGTCCCCTCGTTAGTACTCCCAGTTATACCGGCGCGGAGCCTTCGGCGCCATCTTGTTATGGATCTTCTGCATCGCGTCCTGCTGCGGCGTGCGCACGTATTCAAACACCGCCGCCTCGTCCAGCAGCACCTTCTGCAGTTCCGTCACGGAAACATCCTGGAGCGGCTTGCCGTCCCGCAACGCCAGCCACGCCGCAACGCCCGCCGCGTGACCCAGAATCATGTACTGCGGCTCCATGCGCAGCGAACTGTACGCTACGTGCGACGCCGAAAACGTTACCGGGTTGACGAAGTTCTCCGCCTCCGCCCGCTTCGGCAACAGCACCCGGTACGGAATCTGGTACGGCTTCACCGCCACCTGCATGTCGCCCTCGTTCTCGGCCATCCCGCGGTCGTTCACGAACCGCCGGATGTTGTGCGAATCGGAATTGTAACTGCCCATGCCGATCACGTCCTGCTTCGTCAGATCCGTTTGCAGGTCCTTCTGCGTCACCACGAAATCGCCCACCATCCGCCGCGCCTCCCGCACATAAAGCTGATGCGGCCAGTGCCCCGTATCGGCGAACTCATCCTTGCACAGGCCCCACTCGTTCACTTCCTTCCGTAAGTCCGCCGGCACGCGCGCGTCGTTCGCCAGGAAATAGTAGAAGCCCTGTATGTAGTTGATGTGTTCCTGCCACAGCAGCGCGCGCTCCGCGTAGCTACCCTCCGGATAGCCGTAGTTCTTTCCGATCCAATCCGTCGAAAACGGCCCGTTATTGTTGAAATCCGCCTTGCCATTCGGAATCGGCGCAATCAGCGTGAGCTCGTGAAACACCGGCGAGCGTTTGCGCGCCTTGACGAACGCGTCCAGGTATCGCGCCAGCAACTCGTATCGCGACGCGCTGTAGCCTTGCGGCGGCGGCCATGGTATCCGGTTAGCCGCAACGTTCGTCGCCACGATGCGAAAATTGTACGCCTGAATGCCCTTGTCCGCCGTGCCGGGCGCTCCCGGCTTCTCGGCCGTGATCTCCGGCAACGGCTTGCCCGCCGCGTCCAGCGCTGGAACGTCGATCAGGAACTGGTGGTACGGAGTCTTCTCGCGGACACCCGCCAGCGGCTCGTTATATTGCTGCTGCGATTCGCGTCCGTAGGTGTACGACACTCCCGCCTGCGCCATCACGTCGCCCTCATAAGTGCAATCGGCGAACACCTTGCCGCGGAAACGGTCGCCGTTCTCCAGCACGATCTCCGTGATCCGCCGGCCCTGCTTCACCACTCCGTCCTTCTCGCGCACGCGCCGGTTCTCGACGAGAGTGACCCCCGCCTCCGCCAGCATCGCCCGCATGACCTTCTCCCCCGTCTTCGGCTCATAGAACCACGCCACGGGGTTCTTGAAGCGGCGAATGTCGTACTCGTTGCCTACGTGATAGTAGAACTCGAGCGCCAGGCCGCCGATCACCTCGCGTGTTCCCGTATCGGTCCGCGACAAGCCGCCTGTCGCCATGCCGCCCACGTGCCGCCCCGGTTCCAGCAGCACCGTTTTCAACCCGTGTCTTGCCCCCGCCACAGCGGTGGCCATGCCTCCCGCCGTCGCCCCGTATACCACCAGGTCGTAATCGTAGGTTGCGCCCTGGCAAGCCATCGCCGCCGCTAATAAGTACCCGTAGAGCCGTCGTTGCATAAGCCCGATCAGCGTATCAAACCGCCCGGTCATCCCATCGGTGGCACAATGTCAGGAATGAATCGCCGCCGCTTCCTGGCCTCCTCCGCCGCCTCTGCCTCTCTACTGCGCGCGCAGCCGCGCCGCCCGCCCCGCATTCTCCTGCGCAGCTCCTGGCAGAGCGTCAACATCGGCGACATCGGGCACACGCCGGGCGCGCTCGCGCTGCTGTGGAAGTACATCCCGGAGGCAGAAATCACCCTCTGGCCCGGCCGCCTCGGCCACGGCTCGCGCGAACTCCTCACCCGCGGATACCCGCGGCTCAAGATCGCCGAAGGCGCGCTCGACGCGAAGAACGCGCCCTCCACGCCGGAACTCGCCCGCGCCTGGGAAGAGGCCGATCTCTATCTCAGCGGCTCCGGCTCCGGCTTCCCCGCCAGCCAGCACGCCATCGCCTTCCAACGCGCCACCAGCAAGCCCGTCGGCGTCTTTGGCGTCAGCACCGATCCTGTCTCCGGTATCGCCCCCAATCGCCTCGCCGAGGGCGGCACGCTTGAACAGCTTCGCTCGAAGGCCCTCGCCCTCCCGCCGGATCACCTCGACGCGGAACAGCGCTACATCATCGACCGCGCGGCCTTCTTCTTCTGCCGCGACACCATCTCGCGCGACTATCTCAAGGCGCAGGCCGTCAAGACCCCCATCCTCGAGTTTGGTCCGGACGCCCAACTCGGCATGACCCTGCGCGATGACGCCAAAGCGGATGCCTGGCTCAAGGAGAACCAGCTCGCGCCCGGCCGCTTCATCTGCGTCATCCCACGCCTGCGCTATACGCCCTACTACCGCGTCAATAACACCCCTCGCACGCCCTCTGACGACGTCCGCGACGCCATCAACAACCGCACCACTGAGACCGACCACGCGAAGCTCCGCGACATGATCGTCGCCTACGTGCGCAAGACCGGAAACAAGGTGATGGCCTGCGCGGAGATGACCTACCAGGTGGACATGGCGAAAGAGGTCCTCGTCGATCCGCTCCCCGCCGACGTCCGCAAGAACGTCGTGTGGCGTAGCACCTACTGGCTGCCCGACGAAGCCGCCTCCGTCTATGCAAAGGCTCAGGCCGTCGTCAGCGTGGAGTGTCACTCTCCGCTCATCGCCCTGCACAACGGCACGCCCGGCATCTACGTCCGCCAGCCCACGGATACCTGCAAGGGGCAAATGTATCGCGACTTCGGGGCAGGGGACTGGTTCTTCGAAATCGACGAAGCCACCGGCGACAAGCTGTGGTCCCGCCTCGAAGCCATCCATGCCCGCCCCGCGCAGGCCAAGACGCACGTGCGCTCCATCATGACCACCGTTGAGAAACTGCAGAAGCGGATGGTCGACGCCGTCCGCGCCGCCGGCCGCGTCTAGGTCCCCGTCAGGTGCCGGTACACAATCCGCGCGAACTCCCCGACGCGCAGCGCCCCAGTGGAATCAATGCCGATTCGCCTGCCCAGCCAGGCGTGCAAGTCAGCTGCTGCTAGCGGTGCGTCCGGATCGGCCAACGCCGGAGGCCGCCACACCCGGCCGTGATAACGAAGAATACGCCCCAGCCGTTCCGCTCCGCCGCGCTGGGTGAGAGGCGTCTCTTTCTCCGCCCTGTACCCCACGTTCAACCCCCGCGCGCCCAGCCACTGCAGCGCCGCGAAATCCGTGTCGTCGAAAGGAACGTCCTCGAAAAACGTCACCCCCCCTTGCGCTCCACCAGCAGCCGCTGCAACTCCGCGGCGCGCACCTTCCACGGCGGAACGCGCTCCTCAATCGCCAGGTGCGCCGCCAGCCCGGACGCTTCCCCGAGCGCCATGAAGACCGGCTCCATCCGCACCGCATTGTAGGCGACGTGGCTTGAGGAGCACACCACCGGCACCAGCAGGCCGTCCACTGTCTTCGGCACCAGCACGCCGTCCGGCGCCTGAAACGGCTCGTGGAGAACGAAGAAATACCTTTCGCGAACGTTCGGATGTGCCGGGTCGTACTTAACGCGCCCCACACCTTGCCCACCACGCGCGGGCCCGGCCTCACCGGTCACCTTCACGCCGGACGCCTCCGGCCGCAACAACAATCCGAACTTCGGCCGCATTACGAGTTCTCTCGAAGCGCGCCGCGCCCAACTCGGCTTAAGGCTGACCTTCTAACTCGCGCCACCGTCGCTTGCGTTTGCGTAGGGCGTGAATTTCGGTGATAGCGCTTTCATTTCGCTATATAACATTTCGATAACTTGTTAACTCCGGGTTAGGTGATCGAATTACTCGACTCATAACTCACCCTGCGATATACTCGCCAACACTGATCCGGGCTCTGTATCGCCCGGCTTGGGGTCTATAGAGGGAGTGATTCACTCATGAAGTTCGGTCCCGGCGCCTTAGCTGCCCTCCTGCTTTCTGTTTCTGCCTTCGCTCAAAACGGCACGCTCCAGGGCGTAGTCGTCGATGCGCAATCCGCCGCGATTGCCAATGCGAAGGTCATCGTGATCGATCAGGCCAAGGGGCTCACCGCCCGCGAAGTGACCACCGCCGTCGACGGCTCCTTCGCCATCGTCCAACTGCTCCGGGGAACCTACTCCCTCCGCATTGAATCGTCGGGCTTCAAGACTATCGAACGCCGCGGCCTCGTCATCGACCCCAACCAGATCGTCAACCTGGGACTGCTCCGCCTCGAAGTCGGCCAGACCGTCGAATCCATCACCGTCGAAGGCTCCGTCCCCCTGGTCGAGACCGCTACCGCCAACAAGAGCTTCGTCATCGACTCCCGCCAGGTCACCGAACTGTCCCTCAACGGGCGCGACTTCCAGTCCCTCATGCGCACCCTCCCCGGCGTCGTTTCCAATAACTCCTCGGATTTCCGGCTCGCCTTTAACAACACGGATCAGTTCAACGTGAACGGCCTGCGCGGCTCGATGAACAACTTCTTCCTCGACGGCTCCATCAACACCGACGTCGGCGCCAACGACGGCCAGTACACCCAGCTCTCCATGGACGCGGTGGGCGAGTTCAAAGTCCAGACCTCGGTCTTCAACGCCGAGCACGGCCGCAACCCCGGCATCCTGCTCAGCGCCTCCACCAAGTCCGGCGGCCAGGACTTCCACGGGACCCTCTACCATTTCGTCCGTAACAACAAGTTCGACGCCCGCCTCCCCTTCGATACCACCGGCGCGACTCAGCCGCTCCGCTTCAACCAGTTCGGCGGCAACATCAGCGGCCCCATCTACCTCCCGAAGATCTCCACCCGCGCCAACAAGAAGGCGTTCTTCTTCTTCAATTACGAGGGCACCCGAGCCTCCCGCCCCCTCGGCGGCAACTTCGTCGACCTTCCGCACCCCGACCTTCTGAACGGTGATCTCAGCCGCCTCTATCGCCCGGTGCCCATCGCCACCGCGCCCCAGTTCCAGACCGGCCAGGTCTTCCAACCAGGAACCCTGCAGCGCAACGCGGCGGGCCAGGTCACCGGCGGTGTGCCCTATGTGAATAACATGGTGCCCCGCAGCCAGTGGTCCCAGAACGCCCCGGCCTTCCTGCGCGTGATCAACTTCCTCCCCGTCGCCGGCGGCGCGTCCCTCGCGCCCACCAACCCGGAACTGGTTCGCGTCCCCTACCAGGACACCTATCGCTTCAACAAGAACCAGTACGTCGCGCGTGTCGACTACACCATCAGCGATCGCATGAACGTCTTCTATCGCTGGGTCTGGGATCCCCAGCGCGAAACCCAGAACCGCGGTATCTTCACCACGCTGCCCAATCCCATCTTCCCCATGTTCCGCGAGAAGCCGGGCCAGAGCCACAGCGTGAACGTCATCAACGTCATTCGCCCGAATCTCACCAACGAAGCCATCTTCACCGTCAATGACCTCAACCAGCTCGTCGACGTCGTTCCCTCCGTCCCGAAGGACCAATATGACCGCGAGGCCCTCGGCTTCACCTTCCGCGAACCCTACCCGGAAGTGAATATCCGGAACCGCTTCCCGCGCTTTAACTGCGGCGTCGGCACCTGCGGCTTCGGCGGCTTCCAGGCGGGTTGGAAGAGCGAAGGTTCAACCATCGCCTTCACCGACAACATCACGTGGCAGAAGGGCTCCCACCAGTTCAAGTTCGGCTTCTTCTGGAACACCAACCTCAACGCGCAGCAGCCCGGCGCCACGGACCAGCTCAACATCAACTTTGGGCCCAACCTGCAAAACACCCGCGACTCCGGCAACACCTTCGCCAACATGCTCCTCGGTAACTACACCCAGGTCAACATGAGCAACGTCAACCCGTACGGCTCGTTCCGCTTCCATGGCGCCGAGGCGTACGCGCAGGATTCCTGGAAACTCACTCGCAACTTTACCCTCGAATACGGAGTCCGCTGGGTCTACTATGGCCCCACCTACACGCTGGGCGAGTTCCTGCAGTATTACTTCGACCCGGCCCTCTTTGATCCCTCCAAAGCTCCCCGACTCGACCTCGCCCCCGGCCTCACTCAGGGCACCATCATTCCCGGCTCCGGCGACCTCGCCAACGGTATGGTGCAGGAAGGCCAGCGCGGCTACAACAAAGGCTTCACCAACAACCGCTGGAACCAGTTCTCCCCCCGCGTCGGCTTCGCCTGGGATCCTTTCGGCGACGGCAAGACCTCCGTGCGCGGCGGCGGCGGCGTCTTCTGGGAACGTATTCGTCAGAACAACTTGAACTTCGGCGGCCTCGGCAATCCCCCGCAGGTCTTCAACCCCAGCGCGTACGTGGGTCAGATCGACCAGGTCACCGCGTCCACCTTCGCCGGCGGCCGCTTCGCTCCCTCCAACGTCGTCGCCTGGGACCGCGACGGCAAGACGCCCACCATCTACAGTTGGAGCCTCGGCGTCCAGCGCCAGTTGCCCTCCGGCTTCGCTCTCGATGCCTCCTATGTCGGGAACCTCTCGCGCTTCCTGATGGATGCCCGTGACATCAACCAGCTGCCCCTCGGCCGCACCCTCGACCCCAACCTCCTGCGCAGCGTGAACAACGTCTCCAACGCCGTCCGCCCCTACTACGGCTACGGAGCCATCAACTTCACGGACTTCGCCAACAACGCCAACTACAACGCACTCCAGGTCCGCCTCAGCCGCCGCTTCAGCAAGTCGCTGACAGCGAACGCCAGCTACACCTGGTCCAAGGCCATGGGCTTCACCGAAACCGATACCGAGGGCCTCTCCTACCCCTATGACCGCCGCCGCGACTACGGTCCCCTCGACTACGACCGTACCCAGATCCTCACCATCGACTACGTCTGGGAACTGCCCAAGTTCGTCAGCAGCGGCCCCATGAAGCACGTCCTGAACGGCTGGCAGCTCAGTGGCATCACTCGCTTCTGGAGCGGCACGCCCCTCACCGTCGGCAGCAACGGCAACCTCGGCACCCTCGGCGGCAGCCCCCGCGCCAACTTCCTCGGGGGCGACCCGATGGAGGGCGGCCGCACACGCTTCCAGTGGTTTAACCCGCTGCTCTTCGCCAGGCCCCTCGACGGGAACCTCGGCAACACCGCCAACGGCATTCTTCGCGGCCCCGGCATCAATAACTGGGACGCCTCCCTGTTCAAGAGCACCAACATCACCGAACGCGTCCGCCTGCAATTGCGCTTTGAGTTCTTCAACGTCTTCAACCACACGCAATTCGCGGGCGTAAACACCGGCATCAGCGTGCCGAACCCGGGCCAGGCCGTCACCGCCGCCACCCGCGGCCGCACCGGCGAAGTCACCAGCACCCGCGATCCGCGCACCCTGCAGTTGGGTGCTAAGTTGTACTTCTGAACTTCATCACGCGTAGTATCACGACGCTCGCCGCCGCGGCCCTCCTCGCCGCGCCCGGCGAGCGTTCGCTCTTTGAGAAGGCCACCGCCGCCCTCCAGCGCGGCGACCTCCCCGCCGCCCGCGCCGGCTTCGAAGCCGTTCTCGCCGCCGACCCCCGCAACCTGCCCGCCCTCGGCAACCTCGCCGTGGTCTGCGCGCGCCAGGCCGACTACGCGAAGGCGGAAAAGCTCTACCGCCGCGCGCTCGCCCTAGCCCCCGCCAACCCCATTCTCGAGCTGAACCTCGGCCTCGCACTCTTCAAGCAGCAACGGTTCCAGGATGCCGCGCCTCACTTCCGCCGCGTCCTGTCGAAGCAGCCCGCCCACGCCCAGGCCCGCGAACTCCTCGTCACCTCGCTCATCCAGACCGGCCGCGCCGCGGAAGCGCTTGACCTTCTCGCTCCCGCTCCCGCCGATGACGGCGTTCTCTATCTCCGCGGGCTCGCCCTCTCCCGCCTCGGCCGACACGACGAAGCTCGCCGCACCTTCGAGTCGCTCTTTCAAGTCACCACGCCCGCCCGCGCTCGCTACCTCTCCGGCCGCGCTCACGCCGAAGCCGGCGCTTACGAACAAGCCCTGGCCGACCTGGAGGAAGCCGCCCGTCTCGACCCCTCGCTGGAAGGCGTGCACCGCGCGGCCGCCAAAGCCCTCATCGCCCTTCGCCGCTACGACGAAGCCTCCGCGCACCTCGCCCGCGCCCTGCAACGCGATCCCCACGACATCGAGTCCCGCTACCTCCGCGGCGCTATCCACGTCCAGCTCGCCGAATGGATACAGGGACGCGGCGAGCTCGACCGAGTCGTCCAGGAGCGCCCGGCGTCCTGGGGCACCCACTACTACCTGGGCCGAGCCTTCCTCGGCGAGAGAAACGCTGCCGCCGCCGTCAAAGCGCTCGAACAGGCCGCCGCCCTCGCCCCGGACCGCGCCCCCGTCTTCTTCCAACTCGTCCGCGCCTACCAGATGGCTGGCCGCGCCCAAGACGCCGCCCGCGCCAGAGAGCGCCTCACCGCCCTGAGAACAGCGGAAGCGAACGACGAGAAGACTCTCCTCGAATCTCAGTAATCAGCCGCCGCGCTTGGCGCGTCTGGTACGTCGAGCGCTGTGCGAACGGGCGCTGAGTGTACGGATACCCCGCCATCCCGTGAAAGGGCAGAGGCTCCACCGAATCCCCAGACGCCGTGTTGGCATCCGCGTCCTTCGCCCATCCGTCTGCCTTCAACAGGAAGTCACGCCGCCATCCTGCAGGTAGCGCCGGCAGGCCCCGCCCGTCGTACCGCAACTGCAGTTCGTCCCCTGAGCCCATGATCACCATCCGGTCGTCGACGTGCCTCAGCAGCGGAGTAACGTCTCCATAGCGCGTATAAAACCCGGGCGTCTGGTTCCAGATCCCCTCGAGCGAAACACGCGCATAGTCGAACCGCTCCGGCTGCTTCCGATCCGCCGCTACCGTCACCTCGGAAAAGCCGCGGAACCGCAACCCCGCGGACGCCGCCCTCAAGCGGGTCACCCGAACCTCCGGCGGCTCCCGATCCTCGCTCAGAAACACCTCGTCCCAATACACGCACACCTTGCTGACAATGCGAACCTCTCGCGACCGCGATAGGAACTTCCCGTTCAAATCCACCACAATCGCCTTCGGCTTCCCCGCCGGAATGCCCATCTCGGCGATCACCGTGCGCCACCGGCCCCGCCCGTCCTTCACCTGCAACGAGGGCAGCCCTAACCCTGGCCCCGGCTCCTGCGACCTCCCGAAAAACGTGCTCCCGTCCGCCCAGTCCGTCCAGCCGCGCAGGACCAACACCGCGCGATTCCCCGGCGCCGCCTCGCCGAAATCCATCGTTAACGTGTGCTCCTCCGCCACTCCCGCGTGATTCCGCCGGAACGCGTCCGGGTACCGCCGGTCCTCCCGCAGCAGACGGTCCGTGACGTCGCCGCCCGTTGAATCGACCGCGCGCACCGGCCGCCATCGCCTCCTCACGCCAAACAGCTGCAGCGCCGGAAACGGCGGCGCTTGAAACTGGTCGTTCGTGAAGATCTCGATGGATTCCGGATGGTCCACCGCCATCAGCTCCAACTGGTCAATGTAGGCAACCTCGCTCAACTCCTCCGTGACACGGATCTCATATCCGCCGGACGCATCCTGCGCCAATGCCTCACCCGGAATTTGCACATGCTCCTCATGGTCCAGCGCGAAGCTGCCCCCTTCGCTCGTTCGCGCTCCCAACGGCGCCACGCCGAGAATATCGCTGATGAACTGAAACCCGCGCCCGTTCCACGTGAAGATCATCGGGCACGACCCCGAAAGGCGCGGCGCCTCCTTGTAAGTCATCGCCAGCCCAGCCGCCTGCCGCATTTCGTTCTGGATCATCCCGTTCGGCCACGTGATGCGCACCGTGTCCGCCTCACGGTACGCTCCCAAGCCGAACACCAGCGGGATTCCCCGATACATCTGCTTCTCATACGTTCCCGCCGTCTTGACTTCCACCTCCGAGTTCCCAGCCCACCGCGGGTTCTTCACTCCCTCCAGCGACACGGAGAGCCACCCGCCGCGTCCAGCCGTCCGGTTCTCCATCACAACGAGGGTCCCGTCGTCGCGGATGCGCACCAGATCGATGCGCCCGTCGCCGTTGAAATCGGCCGCCTCCCCCTCCTCCTCGCCGGACCCGCTCAAACCTTCCCCCAGCGCGCCACCGTGATTCAGCAGGAGCCGCCTCTCGCCCTTCACGCGGAAGCCCAAGTCCATCCAACCATCCCCGTTCGCGTCCCACGCTCTCAGCCGCCTCGCTCCTGCCGGAAGACCCGCCAGCGGGGTCGCCTCAAACCGCCCTCGCAAGCGGTCGCGGTACAGCACCCCGGCGCGCCCCTCGTAAGCGACCGCGATATCCAAGCCCTTGGTGTCCGGCACAGTCCGCAAGACCTCCGCGCCCACCGCCTTCCCCGGCGCAAACGGAAACTCCTTCGCACGCTCAACGAAGCCACCCGCGCCCTCGTTCCGCAACAACACAGAGTCTGAGCCCAACAACAAAAGGTCCAGGTCGTAGTCGTGGTCGTAGTCGACCCACAACCCGGACTCGTACGCGCCACTCCGCGTCAAAACCTCCACCCGCCGGAACCGCCCCTTCTCGTTCCGGTACAGCACCGCCCCCTGCTCCCCGATCACACACAAGTCCGGCAGCCCGTCGTTGTCATAGTCGCCCACCCCGGCGTGCCGGACCTCGCGAGCACCCTCGAGGCCGCTCGGCGCCACCGCCGCCCCCCGCCCGCCCGCGAACAATCGCAACCCGTCCTTCGACCACGCCAGTACATCCGCCCGCCGATCCCCGTCTGCGTCTATTAACACCAGACCATCAGCAACGCCCAGCCGCCGTGCCCGAAACACCGGCCGCTGCGCCGCACCATCGCGACGCGCCGGCACATCCTCATACAACTCCGCGTACGCGTTCCACTCCACATCCTCGGTCTCGCCGGACTTCTGCTCCCTCTCCTTCGCCTCCCGAAACGCCTTCAGCGCCTTCGCCGCCTCCTCCGGCCGATTCCCCAGCAGCCGCAGCCGATTGTAGATCTGAAAGTACGGCCCCACCATGTTCGGATCCAGCCGATTCGCCTCCCGGAACTCCGCCACCGCCAGCCCCGGCTGGTTCTCAAGGTTCCGCAGGAGCCCCAGATTGTAATGCCCCACCGCATCGTCCGGAGCCATCCTGATGAACTGCTCCAACTGCACGGCAGCCTCCTGCAACCGGCCCTGCTTCCGGTACGCGACGCCCAGGTTGAACCAGGTGTGCGGCAGCGAAGGGTCCGCCTTCTGCACGCCCTCCAGCAGTCGCATGCCCTCCGCTATTTGCCCGCCCCGCTGTAGGCACAACCCAAGGTTCAGCCGGTCCGGTACGGAGTCCGGCAGAATCTCGAGTATCTTGCGAAACTCCGCTGCCGCCTTCTCCATCCCCTCCGGACTCTCGTAATACGCCTTTCCCAGGTTGCGATGCCGTTGAATCCGTTCCGCTCGCTCCCGTGCGCTGTCGGCCGCCTGGACCAGCAGCAGAGCGGCGGCGCCCAAGGCGACGAGTGCGACCCACGAAAATTGTCGAGTAACAGACATGAAACTACTGATAAGATATGCCAAGTCATGCCCGGATGGAACAGCGGACGTTGGCTGCTGGCGCTTCTCGCAGGCGTCACCCTCTGCGTGCCGGCCCCGGAGCCCTCGCCCAAGCGCCCCAGGCTGGGCGTGATCTACACCGAAACAACAGAATTCGATGCCACCGCCTGGACCCGTTCCGCCGAGCGCTTTCCCGCCGGAGCCCAAATCAAAGTCGTGTCCGCCGGCGTCCCCCGCCTCATCGCACCCGGCTTCGCCGCCACCGCCGACCCAGCCCTCTCCTTCGACGCCCGCGAACTCCTCTTCTCCGCGAAGCAGCGCCCCGCCGACGCCTGGCAGATCTGGCGCGTCCCGCTGGCCGGCGGCGCGCCCGCGAAGCTGACACAGTCCCCTGACGACTGCATCCGCCCGATCCCCACCCCCGGCGGCGCCGTCGTCTACGCCCGCCGCCGTGACGGCCGTTTCCAGCTCGAAATCCTCCGCCCCGGCGCGGCGCCGCTGCCCATCAGCTTCCTCCCCGGCGCAACCGTTCCCGCCCAAGTGCTCCGCGATGGACGCATTCTCTTCGAAGCCGTTGACCACCCGGGCCACATCGAACTCTACACCGTCTACGACAACGGCAGTGGCGTCGAATCCCTCCGCTGCGACCACCACGAAGACCATCGCGACGCGCGCCAGACGGCCTCCGGCGACATCGTCTTCACCACGCGCAATGGCCTCGCCCGCTTCACCTCCGGCGCTACCCGTGCGGTTCCCCTACCCTCGCCGTCAGGTGAGATCGCCGGCCCCGTCGCCGAGTTATCCACCGGCGAGTGGCTCCTCTCGCTGCGGGCCACCGCAGCCGCCCCGGCCCATCTCCACCGCTGGCGCCCCGGTACGGCCCCCGTGCGTGAACTCACGAACGCCGTCCAACCCGTCGTCATCGCACCGCGCGACGTTCCTCCCGCACACCCATCCGCCCTCCACAATCGCCCCGCCGGCGTCCTCCTCTGCCTCAACGCCTACGAATCGCCCCTGCGCTTCCCCGCCGGTTCGGTGGCCGCCGTCCGCCTCCTGACGGAATCCGGCCCCCTAGGCGAAACGCCCGTGGAGAGCGATGGCTCGTTCTACGTGCAGGTCCCCTCCGAACGCCCGCTGCGCTTCGAACTCCTCGACGCGTCGGGCCAAACGCTCGCCGCACAGAAGAACTGGTTCTGGATGCGCCGCGGCGAACAGCGCGCCTGCGTCGGCTGCCATGCCGGACCGGAGCGCGCCCCCGAGAACATCGTGCCGAAAATCCTTACCCGGCTGCTCCAACCCGTGCCGCTCATGAAGGAGACGCCCCGATGAAGCCCATCCTCGCCGGCCTCGCCATCGCCCTCTGCGCCGCAGCGCAATCTCCCCTGCGCTTCGAAGACGCCACCAAGGCGTCGGGCATCGGCTTCGTTCACAGCTTCGGCGCCCAGAAACTCGGCTCGCTCCTGGAAAGCACCGGCTCCGGCTGCGCCTGGTTCGACTACAACAACGACGGCCGCCTTGATCTCTTCGTCGCCAACGGCCGCCCCCTCGCGCAAGGCATCCACCCCTACCCGCTGCGCAAACCTCCCACGCCCCTTCCCCACAGCCATCTCTACCGCAACGACGGCAACGGCAAGTTCACCGACGTGACCGCGAGCACCGGCCTCGCCGCCGACCTCTTCAGCTTCGCCGCCGCTGCCGCCGACATCGACAACGACGGTCACACCGACCTCGCCGTCACCGGCTACGGCCGCCTCATCCTCTACCGCAACCTCGGTAATGGCCGCTTCGAAGATATCACCGCGAAGGCGGGCGTCGAGACCGGCGGCTGGTCCATCGGCGCCGCCTGGCTCGACTACGACCGCGACGGTTGCATCGACCTCTTTGTCGGCCGCTACGTCAAGTTCGATCCCAAGTACCGCTCCTACTACGCCGCCGACAACTACCCCGGTCCTCTGGATTACGAGGGCGAAACCAACCGCCTCTACCGCAACCAGTGCAACGGCACGTTCACCGACGCGAGTGAGAAGGCCGGCATCGCACCCTACAAAGGTCGTGCCATGGGAGTGACCGCCGCCGACTTCGACGGCGACGGCTACGCCGATATCTACGTCGCCAACGACAAGACGGAAAACTTCCTCTTCCACAACCAGAAGAACGGAACCTTCCGGGAAATCGCGGCCGACGCGGGCGCCGCCTTCGGTCAGAACGGCGAATCCACTTCCGCCATGGGCCCGGTCTTCGTCGATTTCGATAACGACGGCAAGACCGACCTCTGGGTGAGCGACTCCAAGTACAACCGCCTCCTCCGCAACGTCGGCCAGACCCAGCTGCGCGACGTCACCGAGCACGCCGGCATCTCCCAACTCACCGCGCAGTACGTCAGTTGGGGCACCTTCGTCGAGGACTTCGATAACGACGGCCACCGCGACATCGCCCTCATCCACGGCGGCCTCATTCACATGGTGCCTCAGGAGCACTCCCTCTTCCGCAACCTCGGCCAGGGCCGCTTTGAGGACGTCTCCGCGCAAGCCGGGCCCGTCTTCGACGCCAAGACCGTCGGTCGCGGCGGCTGCTCCGCGGACTACGACAACGACGGCCTCCTCGACTTCTACATGGTCAATCTCGGCAGCCCCGGTGTTCTCTTCCACAACACCTCCGCGCCCAAACACCATTGGCTCGCCGTCAAGCTGATCGGCAGAAAGAGCAACCGCGACGGCATCGGCGCCGTCGTCGAGGTCACGGCCGGAGGCCGCGCGCAGACCCTTGAACGCGCTGCCGGATCGGGCTACCTCTCCCAGAACGACCCGCGGCTGCACTTCGGCCTCGGCTCCGCGGCCAAGGCCGAAACCGTCGTAATTCGCTGGCCCAGTGGCGCCGTCCAGACGCTCGAAAACATCCCCGCCGGCCGTACCCTCACCGTGGAGGAGAAATGAAGCGCGCCCTCCCCCTTCTCGCTCTCGCGCTCTTCGGCGACGGCGCGCCGCCCTCCCGCTACAAGAACCCCATCGAACTCGCCGTCTCCGCCGACGGCAAACTGCTCTATGTCGTCTGCGAGGGTTCCGACGAACTCGCCGTCATCAACCTCGCCACCGCCGCTCCCCCACGCCGCATCGCCGTAGGCCGTCACCCCAAAGGCATCGTCCTCTCCAACAACTCCGCCTACGTCGCCAACTCCTGGAGCGACACGGTCACAGAAGTCTCCACTGCCACCCTCGAAGTCACCCGCACCCTGCGCACCGGCTTCGAGCCCACAAGCGTTGCCCTCGCCGGCAACTCCCTCTACACAGCGAACCGCATCGGCAACGATATCTCCGTCATCGACCTCAGCACCGGCGAAGAGACGCGGCGCCTCTCCGCCGGCCGCGGCGCCAGCTATCTGTCGCTGTCTCCTGACGGGCAACTCTACTCCACGCACATCTACCCGAACCCCGCCGCCTTTCGCACCTCGCCCGCCTCCGAGATCACCGTCGTCGATCCTGGCGAGCACCGCGTCACACGCCGCATCCCCCTGCCCGCCGCCGCCGGCGTCTTTCACGTCGCGTTCGCAGCCAAGACGAACATCGGCATCGCCGCCCAGTTGCGCCCGAAAAACCTGATTCCCCTCGCGCACGTCGCTCACGGCTGGACCGTCGGCAACAGTCTCGCCGTCCTCGGCGACGACGTCGGCGCGGAGCCCGTGCAGCTCCCGCTCGATGACATCGAACGCCACCTCGCGCTTCCCTTCGGCGTTGCCATCTCCCCGAACAACCGCGCCGCCTACGTTTCCTTCAGCGGCTCTGACACCGTAGCCGAGATCGACCTCGATCGCCTCACGCATCTGATTCGCGAAACGCCCAGCGCCGAACGGAAACGCCTCGCCAACGATCTCTCCGTCTCGGCGCACTACATCTCCGCGCGAATCCGCGTGGGCCGCAACCCCAAGGGAATCGCCCTGTCTCCCGACGGCAAGCGGCTCTATGTAGCCAACCGCCTGGACGACACCGTCTCCGTAATTGACACCGCCGCTCGCAAAGTCGTTCGCACCCTCTCGCTCGGCGGACCTGTCACCGATACCCCCGAACGTCGCGGCGCCCGCCTCTTTCACACCGCCCGCTACTCCTTCCAAGGACAGTTCGCCTGCGCCAGTTGTCACCTCGAAGAGACGTTCGACGGCCTCTCATGGGACCTCGAACCCGACGGCTTCGCCATCGACATCGTCGACAACCGCCTGCTCGAAGACGTCGGCCCCACCGCGCCGTTCAAGTGGAACGCCGGCAACCCGGACCTCGAAACCGAATGCGGCCCTCGCACCGCCATGTTCTTCTTCCGCAGCCAGGGATTCTCCAAAACAGAACTCGCTGACCTCGTGCGCTTCGTCAAATCCATCCCCGTCCGTCCCAACCGCTACCGCCTGAAAGGCGGCGAGCTGACGGCCGCCCAGGAGCGCGGCAAAGCCATCTTCGAGCGCACGCGCCGTAAGGACGGCTCTCCCATCGACGAAATGCTCCAATGTCCCGTGTGCCATAGCGGCCGCTATTACACGAATAACCAGGTCTTTGATGTCGGTACGGGGAAGCGGAGCGACCGTTCCCCATTGGTCGATGTCCCACAGCTCACGAACATCGCCCTCACCGCGCCCTACCTGCACGACGGCTCCGCTCTCACGCTCGAGGAGATTTGGACCGTCTTCAACCCTCGTGACCAGCACGGCGTTACCAACGACCTTGCCAAAGACGAACTGAACGACTTGATTGAGTACCTGAAGACCCTATGAGAGTTTTACTTGCCCTCGCTCTCTTGCCCCTGGCCGCGGCCGCGGAAGCGCCGCGCTTCCGGTGGGAACACTTCACCACCGCCAGCGGCCTTCCCAACAATCGTGTGTATTGCCTCGCCGTGGACGGCGCTCGCGTCTGGGCCGGCACTGACGACGGCCTCGGCCTCTACGAGAACGGCACATGGCGCGTCTTCCGCCCCGCCGACGGCCTTGCCCACCGCGCCGTGCTCGGCATCGCTGTCGACAAGCGCACCCACGAGGTCTGGGTCGCCACCATGGGCGGTCTCAGTCGCTACTCCGCCGGCCGGTTCGACAACTTCACACAGCTCAACAGCGGACTCAGCAACGACATCGTCTACGGTGTCGCTCTTCAGGGCGACCACGTGTGGACCGCCACCGCCGCCGGCGCCAGCCGGCTAAATACCCGCACCAATCAATGGACTCTCTACAACGAGCGGAACACGCCGATGTACGAAATCTGGACCTACGCCGTGAGTCCCGGCAGCGACAAGGTCTATTACGCGGTGTGGGGCGGCGGGCTGCTCGAGTATGACGTCAAGACCGAGCGCTGGAAGAGCTATGACGACCCGGACGGCGAAACCGAAATGGTTCTCTATAAGGACCAGGGCCTCATCCACGAAATCACCACCAGCGTCAGTTACATCGAAAAGGAGAAGGTCGTCTGGGTCGGAACATACTTCGGCGCCAGCCGCTACGACGGCCGCCATTGGCGTAACTTCCTCAACAAGGACAGCGGCCTCCCGAGTAACTTCATGAGCCAGGTGAAAGGCGTCGATGGAACGCGCGCCTGGTTCTCCACCGATAAAGGTTTGGCGTATCTCGATGGCGACTCCTGGACCGTCTACCGGCCTTCACTCGAGACCGGCCGTCCGGAGATCGTGCGCCGCGATGGGGCAGGGAAGACCACCCGCGAGGACGCTCCCTCCGCCCCCGCTCATCACTACATCTTCGCCGTTGACTTTCAGGGCGAAGACCTTTGGGTGGCCACGGCCAAGGGCCTCAGCCACGGAATTCGATTGAGGGAATGAAATGACATTCGAAGAAATCATCGTCGAGGCCTCGCAGGCCGAAGCGTTCTCCAAGAAGCCGATGACCGCTCTGGAGGTGCTGAACGAGGCGTACCACTACCAGAAGCCCAGTTCCTTCTCGCGCGGCATGCGGCTCGATCTGGGCCGCGTCACCATACTCCTGATCTCCGGCACCGCGAGTGTCGACGAGCACGGCGCTACCGTCCATGTCGGCGACTTCCGCGCCCAGGTCGAGCGTATGTACCGCAACGTCACCGCCCTGCTCGCCTCCGAAGGCGCCACCTGGAACGATATCGTGCGGACCACTTACTATCTCCGAGATATCGATCGCGATTACGCCGCCTTCAACGAGGAGCGCACCCGCTTCTACCAGGAGCAGAACCTCGACCCGCTTCCCGCTTCCACCGGCATTCAGGCAAAGCTATGCCGGCCGGACTTACTCATCGAGATGGAGGCCATCGCCGTCCTGCACCGCAGTATCTGAGGTTTGCCATGCCACTACACGTCCGAGCCGCCGCACTGACTCTCCTCATCGCCGGTACCCTATCGCCGCAGACCACGCCCTGCGCCTGCGGCGTCAACCCGCCCGGACGCCCCGCCGCCCGGGAACTTCGACCCTACGCGGCCGCCCCCGATGACATGCGCCCGTTCTCGAAGTTCACTACTCCCCACTACGAGCACTACACGAACATCGTCGAATACAACGGCCCCGGCCGCGACGAGCCTGTCCCGGCCCTCTCCACCCTCGACGAAATCCGCATCGGCTTTCTCGGTCCTCTCGAGAACCACCCCGACCAGGCCCTCGGCCAACGCATGCTCAACGGCGTGACCCTCGCCATCGAGGAAGCGAACAAGGCCGGCGGCTACTGCGGCAAACCCTTCCGGCTCATGCTGCACAACGATCAGGCCGTCTGGGGCTCCGCCAGCAATGAGATCGTGAAGATGGTCTACGACGAGAAGGTCTGGGCCATCTTCGGGTCCATCAGTGGCGATTCCACCCACATCGCCCTCCGCGTCGCGCTCAAAGCCGAAGTGCCCATGGTCAACAGCGCCGCCACCGACCCCACCATCCCCGAGACCATCATTCCCTGGTACCTGACGGTCCTCCAGGATGACCGCGTACAAAGCTATACTCTCGCGCGCCGCATCTATACCGATCTCGGCCTCTCCCGCGTCGCCATCCTCCGCATCAATGACCGCTACGGCCGCTTCGGCGTCGGCAAGTTCAAGGACGCCTCGCGCCGCCTCGGCCACCCCGTAGTTATTGAGCAGAAGTATCTGTACGGTGACACCGACTTCGCCCGCCAGCTCCGCGTGATCCAGGATTCTCGCGTGGATGCGGTCGTCCTCTGGGGCGACGCCGCCCCCGCCGCCGCCATCCTCAAACAAATGCGGTCACTCGGAATGAAGCAGCGGGTCTTCGGTAGCTTCCGCGTCCTCGGCCCCGAACTCCTCGAGCAGGCCGGCGACGCCGCCGAAGGCCTGGAAGCCGTCTTCCCCTACGACCCCACCCGCGCCAAGGACCCCCTGTGGCAGGAGTTCCAAGCTCGCTTCAAGACACGCTTCCACGCGGCCCCCGAGACCTTCGCCTCCCTCGGCTACGACGCCATGAAGGTGCTGCTCGACGCCATCTGCCGCGCCGGCCTCAACCGCGCCGTAATCCGCGACGCCCTCACCGGCCTCGCGAACTATCGTGGCGTGACAGGCGAGATGACCTTCGACCCCAACGCCAAGAACATCGCTCCGATGTACCTGGCGAAGGTCGAGAACCGTGCCGTCACCTACCGCCGCTACCCCATGGACAAGCCCTACGCGCGCTCCGCGGAAAAGCCCGCCGAGTTCAACGGCCCGGTGGTTGCCGACGCGCCGAAGGGGGCTCTCCAAGTCATCCTCTTCGGCCCCCACCCCGCTCCCCCGCGGTCGCAGGAAGGCCTCGCCATCATCCCCGTCGATTCCCAAACCGCCTGGGGCAAGGCCTCGAGCGAACTGGTGAAGCTCCTCTACGACGAGCGCACCATCGCCATCGTCGCCACCGCCCGCGACTCCTCCCACCTGGCCCTGCAACTCGGCAACAAGCTGCACGTCCCGGTCATCGCGTTGAGTGACGACACCAGCCTCACCAGCATGAACCTGCCCTGGATCCTTCGCATGCCCGCAGGCACTCCCGTGGAGGAAGCGCTCCGCCGCCTCACAGACACTCTGGCCAAATCCGGCCCCAACCGCGAGCGCCTCGCCCGGCTGCTTACCGGCGCTCCTTAGCGGCCGCTCGCCCGCGCGCCCCAATCCAGCATCAGCCGCCCGTCCGGATTCTCCAGGCGGCGCGTCCCTAGCTCGTAGTGCGAGACCGCCTCCACATCCTTCCACAGCCCCAGCCGGTCCAACTCTTCCTTCACCATCGTCTTCGCCTGGCCGCGCACCCGGTATGCAGCCACCGGTAGTGCCATGCGAGGATCATCGAGCGACAGTGCATAGAGAATCTGGTTGTAGTCATACCGCGGCGTCTTCACAGGATTTCCCGAAAACGACTGCGTGTAAGTGCCCATGAAGTAGATTCGCCTTCCGCCTCGCGTATCGAACTCCGCAATCTGCCCCGGCCAATAGAACGTGTAGTTCTGATGCTGCACAATCCGTTTCGCGTACGCCCACGGTCCCGCCGGCGTATCGGCCTCCGCGTACCACACCTCCCCCACATTCTTCTGCAAGATCGCCACCCACCGCCGCCGGTACTCGTTCCACTGAACGCTGCCTGTTTCCGCCTCCACCGGCTTTCCCGAGTCGACGTCCACAAATCGCACCCGCTCCGGCTTGCCGCCCGCCCCCCAACCACATCCCGTGCTGTCGCAGCTCAGAGCTTCGTACCGCGAGAGATCCTGAACCGCCTCCCACTCCGCCTTCACTCGCACCACCGGCGTGGGATGCGGCGACGAGAAGTAGAAATAGTCTTTGCCGTCCACCGACACCCGCGTGGGCCGCCCGTAGGGTGCAATCGCGGGCTTCGTGCCAAAGGATACGATCGGCCGGAACTCCTGCCGCTCGTCGTCGAAGACCGCGAGCCCCGTGTCGTACGCCTCTTCCAGGCTCTTCATCCGGTCATACCGCGCCACCAGCCGCTCCACCCCCGCTGCGTCGCGCACCACCATCAACGCGAACATCCACTTCATTCCGGGCCCGGGGATCGCCGCCATCGGCTTCACGAATCCGCCTTTACCCTCGAAATACGCGAGGTCGATCCCCGCCTCCGGATCGAGCCCACCTTTGCCCGGCAGCAGTGATCGCGCGCACGTCGTCGCCAGGTTCCCCAGCGAAGCCGACAGGTTGTTCGTATCTCCGAACAGCCAGAACAGCCGCCCTCGATACACCGTGTGCATCACCGTGTCCAGTCCTGTCACGTTCGCATTCAGGAGCGGCCGCCCGCCCCGCTTCCGCCCCGCAATCACACTGTCGCGATAGATCCCCTCCCCCGTCACCCGGTACAACCGCTCCGCGATGTTCACCCGCGTCACAGTCACCCGCGTACTGCCCCCTCGCGTCACTCGAATCGACCTTCCAGGGTCGCCGAAGAAGTCCTTCGCGTGCTCATACCCGTGCCCGCGAATCGAGAAGTACACGTCCTGCCCCCAGAACGAGGGCTCCTGCAACGCCACCAGTCCCGCGCTGTCGGTCAGAAAGCAGGCTCCGCTCGTCGCGCACAACTCCACCAGCGGCACTCCGCGCTTGGTGCTCTCGTCCACGACTTCGATGACATGCAGGTCCGGCCTCTGCGCCCACGCCGCCAGGGACGCCAGCCAGAAAAGCGTCTGTACCTTCACTTCTCGCGCTTCAACGCCACCGTGGCTCGCTGCGTCTGGCCCTCGCGTTCTCGCGTGACCTCGCCCGCCAAATAATCTCCCGCCAGCTTCAGCTTGAACCGCATCACGCCCCCGTCGCGGTCGAAGTCGAAGCGGATCTCCTCGCCCTCCACCTTCCCGTTCGCGATCGGCTGCTGATCCTCCTCCGGACCGGCCGTTCCAGTCAACACGTTGCCCTCCTGCTTGAGCACCATGATCGCCGGGAGTGTGCGCGTCTCCCCCTGCGGATTCGTGATCGTCAGCGTACCCTTCCATTTGCCCGTCGCGTCCCCCGCCGCCAGCGTTGTCACCAGCGCAAGCACCAAACACACGTATTTCATGGTTCCCCTCTCCCCCTACCGAACGCAGCCATCCTCGGTTTCGTTCCGCAAATTTTTCACTACGCTATAATCCCCCACACTGCCCGTCCCCTGGGACTATGCCGCACGCCCTCCAGTCAAAATTCACCGCCGCCCTCGATCGCCTCATCGAACAGATCCGCGAAGACCGTTCCATCCTCGCCGCCATCCTCTGCGGCAGCCTCGCCCACGACACCGTCTGGTCGAAGTCCGACATTGACCTCGCCCTCGTCGCCGTCGACGGCCGCAAGACCGAAACCAGCCACGTCTCCCTCAACGCCGACGGCGTGAACGTCCACGCCATCCTGATGCCCCGCGCCGAATTCCGCAGGGCCGTCGAAAGCGCCGCCCGCAACTCCTTCCTCCACTCCTTCCTCGCCAAGGGCCGCCTTCTCTACACCCACGACGAGTCCATCGCCGCCCTCTGTTCCCGCCTCCATGAGATCGGCGAACGCGATACCCAGGTCCAGCTCCTGGCCGCCGCCTGCGCCGCCCTCCTCCCCGTTGACAAAGCGCACAAGTGGTTCGTCACCCGCGGCGACCTCGATTACACCGCCCTCTGGATCCTCTACGCCGCCACCCCCCTCGCCCGCATCGAAGTCCTCAGCGCGCGCCTCCTCGCGGCCCGCGAGGTCATCCTCCAGGCCCTCGAACTCAACCCGTCCTTCTTCCGCACCATCTACACCGATCTCCTCAACGCCAAGAAGACCCGCAAGAGCATCCAATCCGCTCTCGATGCCGTCGACGGCTACCTCGCCGCGCGCGCCCTCGACCTGTTCCGCCTGATCGTCGACTACCTCAACGAGGCTGGCGAAACCCGGTCCGCCACGGAAATCGACACCCACTTCCAGCGCAACTTCAACATCGAATGCGTGTCCGTCGCCTGCGAGTACCTCGCGGATCGCGGTCTCATCGCGAAGGTCGCCACCCAGGTCCAACTCACCCGCCTCAGCAACGTCCTGGTCCAGGAACAGGCCTTCGTCCACCTCGGAGATCCCCCCGATGAGTTCTAAGCCCAGTCCGAAACGCCCCGCCGCCCGCACCACCATCGCCGTCCAGGGCGCACGCGTTCACAACCTCAAGAACATCTCTGTTGAGATCCCTCGCGACAAGCTCATCGTTGTCACCGGCCTCTCCGGCTCCGGCAAGTCCAGCCTCGCCTTCGACACCATCTACGCCGAAGGACAGCGCCGCTACATGGAGTCGCTCTCCACCTACGCCAAACGCTTCGTCGCCCAGGTAGCCAAGCCGGATGTCGACTTCGTCTACGGCCTCTCTCCCGTCATTTCCATCGAACAGAAAACCACCGGCAGCAATCCCCGCTCTACCGTCGGCACCATGACCGACATCTCCAGCTACCTCAACCTCCTCTACGCCACCATCGCCGAGCCCCACTGCCCGCGCACCGGCGAACCCACCCCCAGCCGCACCGCCGCCCAAATTGTCGAAGCCATCCTCGCCCTTCCCGAAGGCGCCGAAATCGAACTGCGCGCGCCCGTCTTCCAGCAGTACGGCGAAGACCTCGACTACGTCCTCACCGAGGTCCGCAAGAAGGGCTGCCGCATCCTCGTCATCGACGGCAAGGCCGTCGACATCTCCGCCGAAGTCAGCCTCGATGAATCGAAGATCCGGCACATGGACGCGGTCGTCGATCGCCTCGCCGTCCGCCCCCGCAACGAAAAGGCCATCAAAGCCGCCGTCGCCGCCACCCTCCTCGTCGGCGACAACCTCCTCCAGGTCCAGGTAACGAAAGGCGCCTCCAGGACCGACACCGAAAAGTTCTATCGCGCGCTCTGCAGCCCCACCCACCACTTCGTCTACGGCGACATCCAGCCCGAGTTCTTCATGTTCAATAATCCCGAGAGCGCCTGCCGCACCTGCGGCGGTCTCGGCGTTCACAAACTCACCCACCCCGAACTCCTCGTCCCCGACCCCCGACGCAGCATCGCCGGCGGCTGCTTCGTCAAGGAAGCCTTCAAGTACAACCCCGATACCTGGGACGGCCGCATCATGTACAGCCTCTCGAAGGCCCTCGGCTTCTCCCTCGAAACACCCTGGGAACAACTGCCCGGCGCCGTTCGCCACGCCATCCTCGAGGGCCTCGACGGCCGCAAGGTCACCGTCTGCCTCCCCCCCGACTCAAAGGTCAAGCGCGAGGATTCCGTCGGCAAGGAGGTCGGCTTCGGCGGCATCGCCCGCCGCATCGAACGCCACTACCGCCGTTACCGCCAGCGCGGCGAAGCCAGCTCCGGCATGGAAGCCTGGCTCGACAAAGTCATGGTCGAGCACACCTGCCCCGACTGCAACGGCGCCCGCGTCCGCGCCACCCGCCTCCTCTTCACCGTCGCCGGCAAGAACCTCCACGAAGTCGGTCAGCTCAACTTCGATGAGCTCTACGCCTTCCTCGGCAGCCTTAAACCCTCCGGCCGCGGCGCCGACGCCGGCCGCCACGTCATCGGCGAAATCCGCCGCCGCGTCGAACTGCTCCTGGGCATCGGCCTCGACTACCTCAACTTCAACCGCCGCTCCAGCACCCTCTCCGGCGGCGAGTCGCAGCGCATCCGCCTCTCCACCCAGATCGGCTCCGGCCTCATGGGCATGCTCTACGTCCTCGACGAGCCCAGCATCGGCCTCCATCCCAAAGACAACGTCAAGATGATCGCCACCCTCGAGCGCCTGCGCGACATCGGCAACACCGTCATCGTCGTCGAACACGACGAAGACACCATCCGCGCCGCCGACCACATCGTCGAAATGGGTCCCGGCCCCGGCGTTCACGGCGGCAATGTCGTCGTCCAGGGGACCTTCGACGAAATCCTTGCCTGCAAAGCCTCGCCCACCGGCCAGTACCTCTCCGGCCGCCGCGCCATCGAAACTCCCGCCCGCCGCCGCAAAGGCAACGGCCGGCATCTTACCGTCCGCGGCGCCCGCGAAAACAACCTCAAGAATGTAGACGTGCCCTTCCCCCTCGGCCTCATGGTCGCCGTCACTGGCGCGTCCGGCTCGGGCAAAAGCACTCTGGTCAACGAAATCCTCTTTAAGGCCCTCTGGAAACGCCTCGTCGACACCCGTACCCTCCCCGGCGATCACACTGCCGTCGACGGCATGGAACACGTCCACAAGGTTGTGAATATTGATCAGTCGCCCATCGGGCGCAACAGCCGTTCCAACCCCGCCACCTACATCGGCTTCTACGACAACATCCGCGACCTCTATACCGATGCGCCCCTCTCCCGCGAGCGCGCCTACAAAGCCGGCCGCTTCAGCTTCAACGTCAAAGGCGGCCGCTGCGAAGAATGCCAGGGCGAAGGCGTCATCACTACTCAGCTGTACTTCATGCCCGACGTCGAAGTTACCTGCGCTGCCTGCAAAGGCGCCCGCTTCAACAGCGAAACCCTCGACGTCACCGTCCGCGGCAAGACCATCGACGACGTCCTCAATATGTCCATCGAAGAGGGCGTCGACTTCTTCCGCGCCGAACCCGCCATCGGCAAGAAGATCGAAGTGCTCCACAACCTCGGTCTCGGCTACCTCACCCTCGGCCAGTCGTCCACCACGCTCTCCGGCGGCGAAGCCCAGCGCATCAAAATCGCCGCCGAGCTCAGCAAACTCCAGCGCTCTAAGCACACCGTCTACATCCTCGACGAGCCCACCACCGGCCTCCACCTCGCCGACATCGAGCGCCTCCTCGCCTCCCTCAACCAGCTCGTTGACGCCGGCCACACCGTCATCCTCATCGAACATCACCTCGACGTCATCAAAACCGCCGACCACGTCATCGACCTCGGCCCCGAAGGCGGCCACGCCGGCGGCGAAGTCGTCGTCACCGGCACCCCCGAACAAATTGCCGCCTGCAAACGCTCCCACACCGGCCGCTTCCTCAAACCCCACCTCGGCCGCTAGCGGCGGAAACCGGCAGCCATCGGGCGGTGTCTCTAGCCAGGTGACATGCCTCGCCGCATTTCTGCTGCTCGCTGCAAGTACGCCGGCGCTCACCCCGCCCACCGGACCGCACCCTGTCGGCAGAAGCTCGCTCACCTGGACCTCTCCGCAAGAGCGAACCCTATTCGTCCAGCTCTGGTATCCGGCTCGCAAAGCCCGCGCGGCGCAACCCGCCCCGTACCTGCCCGCCTCCTCCGGCTTCAGCCACCAGTCACTGGCGAATCTCTTTGGCCCGAGCTGGCCGGCCATCGAGTCCGGCGCCCTTCAAACCTATGCCTTGCAAAACGCGCCCCTCGCCGCTGGAGGACAGCTTCCCGTTCTCCTCTTCTCACCCGGAGGCGGTGCCCCAACGGCCGCCTACACCGCCCAGATGCAGGAGTTCGCGAGCCGTGGCTACATCGTCGTCACCGTTGACCACCCCGCCACCACCCCGCCTCCCGCTGCCAACCCCGAAGCTGCTGAGAGGAATCTGAGCGACGTGCACGCCGCCGATCTCAAGTTCGTCCTCGACCGGCTCCCCTCACTGCCTCCACCATTCCAAAGCCGCATCGACTTGGCGCGGATCGGCGCCTTTGGGCACTCGCGCGGAGGCCGCACCGCGGCTCGCCTCTGTCAGATCGACACCCGCCCCAAGGCCTGTCTGAATCAGGACGGCAATTGGTCCTGGCACCCCTACTGGCGCGATCCCGGGCAGCCTGCCCTGCAACAGCCATTCATGATGCTCGACCACTTCGACCCGGACCTGCCCGCGGAAGTGTACCGGAAGATGGGAACCACCCGCGAAGAGTATCACCAGCGCCGGTCCCGTCGGCAGGCCGAAGCGCGTGACAGGCTCTACACAACAGTCGCCGGCGGCAGCTATCACCTCACCATCACCACGCCGGGGATCTCTCATAACAGCTTCCTGGACATCCGCCTCCTGGGCCGCCAGGACGCCGGAACCATTAACGCCTGGCCACAGGAGATCCAGGCGGCCACGTCCCACGCCCGTATTCTGGTTCTCATCACATCCCTCACTCGTGCCTTCTTCGACCACTTCCTCAGTCCCACGCCGAAGCGATCGCCCGGCCCCGCGTTCCCCAACGAAAAGGAACTGATCGTTCGCCGCTACGGCGGTGCCACTGGGCGAAGGTCCACCGCGTCACCGCCCGCCCCCACCCCTCCTCCAGTTGGGACACAATAACCCAATGGCCTCCACTCCCCAACGCAAGAAACTCCTCGCCCTCGACGGCGGCGGCATCCGCGGCGTCATCTCCCTCGGCGTTCTCGCCGCCCTCGAGCGCACCGTCAACCAACCCCTGGGCCAGTACTTCGATTACATCGGAGGCACCAGCACCGGCGCTATCATCGCCGCCGGACTCGCCCGCGGCATGTCCGTCGCGGAGCTCCAGTCCTTTTACGAACAATATGGCCCCGCCATGTTCGACAAGCGCTTCCTCCTCCGCCGCTACAAAAGCCTCTACACCGCCGACGCCCTCTCCGATCAGCTCAAGAAAACATTCGGCCCCGCCACCACCCTCGCCGACGTACAAAAGCCCCTCCTCCTCATCGTCACCCGCAACTGGACCACCGACTCGCCCTGGCCCATCAGCAGCAACCCGCACGCCCTCTACAACGTCCCCACCCGCCCCGACTGCAATCTGAAGATCCCCCTCTGGCAGCTCGTACGCGCCAGCACCGCCGCCCCCGTCTACTTCCCTCCGGAAGTCCTCCATTGGGACCCCGCCGACCCCTCAAAAAGCTTCGTCTTCGTCGACGGCGGCGTCACGCCCTATAACAACCCGGCGTTCCTCCTCTACCGCATGGCCACCGTCCCCGAATATCGCCTCGGCTGGCCCACCGGCGAGGACAACCTGCTGATCGTCTCCGTCGGCACCGGCTCCGCGCCTAAGATCGGCCCTGACCAGGACGACGGCGAGCGCACCATCCCCGGCCAACTCCCCGGCCTCATCTCGGCTCTCATGTATGGCGCCGAAGTCGATCAGGACGTCTCCTGCCGCACCGTCGGCCGCTGCACCTACGGCGATATCATCGACCGCGAACTCGGCGACATGATTCCCCGCGACTATCCCGACCAGAAATGCCCGCCCCTGCGCGATCGCGACCAGTTCCCCAAAATCCCGCTTTCCCAAAACCTCGGCAAGCAGTTCCTCTACGCCCGCTACAACCCCACCCTTACGCCCGCCGCGCTCGCCGCCGTCGGCCTCGGCCACCTCGACGTCGAAGACCTCCTCCGCATGGACCTCGCCACCCCACAGAACATCCGCAACCTCCTCGCCGTTGGCGAAGCCACCGGCCGCAACGTCCGCCCCGAACATCTCGGCATCGCCTGATATGCAAGCCTTCGTCGTCCGCCCGTTCAGCGTCAAAGAGAACATCGATTTCGAGCGCGTTCACAATGAGCTCATCGAGCCCGCCCTCAAGCGCGCCGAAATCGCCGGCGGCACCACCGGCGAGATCCTCGAAGCCGGCAACATCCGCGAGGATATGTTCCAGCTCCTCCTCCTCGCCGACCTCGTCGTCGCCGACATCTCCATCCACAACGCCAACGTCTTCTATGAACTCGGCATCCGCCACGCGCTCCGCGGCCGCCAAACCGTCCTGCTCCGCGCCCGCGTCACCATCGACGTTCCCTTCGACCTCAAAACCGATCGCTACATCAGCTACGATCCCCAAAACCCCGCCGCCGCCCTCCCCGATCTCTTCGACGCCCTCCAGCAGACCAAGTCCTCCAACCGCATCGACAGCCCCGTCTTCCGCTCTCTTCCCAAGCTCCGCGAGCCCGAACAATCCGCCCTCAGCCCCGTCCCCCTGGACTTCGTGGGCGACGTTGACCTCGCCGCCTCCCGCCGCCAGGGCGGCAAACTCGGCCTCCTCGCGCAAGAGTGCGGCCGCTTCCTGTGGGAACTCGGCGGCCTTCGCGTTGCCGGTCGCTGCCAGTACAAGGGCGAGTTCTTCCGGTCCGCCCTCGAAACGTGGGAGAAGGTGCGTGAACTCTACCCGCAGGACCTCGAAGCCAACCTCATCCTCGGCACCATCTATCACCGCCTCGGCGACCTCGCCCTCTCCGACCAGCGCCTCCAGTGCGTCCTCGACCTCTCCTCCGTCGAACCTCGCGAGCGCGCCGAAGCCCTCGCCCTCCGCGCCCGCAATGAAAAGGCGCGCGGCCGCGAAGCCTGGGCCGGCAAGGACACCCCCGCCCGCCGCCGCTCCGTCCTCCGCTCCGAGTTCTTCTTCAAGTCGCGCCAGCTCTACGCCGACGCCTTCGAGCACGATCTCAACCACTTCTACTCCGGCCTCAACGCGCTCAGCCTCTCCGTACTCCTCGTCGAATTGATCTCCCAGGAGAAGGATCTCTGGTCGGAGAACTTCGATAGCGACGACGCCGCCGACCAGGAACTGCGCAACCTCTCCCGCAGCCGCGACCGCCTCGTCACCACCGTCGAATCCGCCCTCCTCGCCGCCGAACGCCGCGGCCAGGACCTCAACTGGCTTCCCATGTCCAAAGCCGATTGGCGCTTCCTCACCGCCGCCAAAGACGCCACCGCCGTCGCTGCCTATGAACGCGCCCTCGCCGGCGCCGACGATTTCCAGAAGGCCTCCGCCGCTGCCCAACTCGAACTCTTCCAGGACCTCGGCGTCCGCACCCAGCGCGTCGCCGCTTGCCTCGCCGTCTTCCCCCCCAAGCCCCCCGCCTCAGCCGAACTCCGCCACGCCATCCTCTTCACCGGTCACCGCATCGACGAACCCGGCCGCACGCCCCCACGCTTCCCCGCCTCCCTCGAGCCCGCCGCCCGCGCCGACATCCGTCGCCAGATCGAACGCCTCATCACCGACCGTCCCGGCCCCGCCATCGGCATCGCCGGCGGCGCTAACGGCGGCGATATCCTCTTTCATGAGGTCTGCGAAGAGCTGGGGATACGCACCCGCGTCCTCCTCACTCTCCCCGAAGGCCCCTTCATCGCTGCCTCCGTCGACTCTCCCACCGGCGATTGGACGCGCCGATTCAATCACCTCATGGAAACCCATTCGGGAAAGAACGAAGTCCAGGTCCTTGGCCCCACCAAGGAACTCCCCATCTGGATGCGTAACCCCGCCGGCTACGACGTCTGGCAGCGCACCAACACCTGGATCCTCGAAGAGGCCCTCTCCCTCGCCGCCGATGACACCACCCTCATCGCTCTCTGGGATGGCCACATCGGCGATGGTCCCGGCGGCACCAAGGACCTGACGGATCGCGCCCGCGCCCGCGGCGTCAACACCATCCTCATCAACACCAATACGCTCGGCTAGTCCTCGTTCGACTGCCCGCTCGCCTTGCTCTCGCGAGCGTCTGCAGCAACTCCTCATCCGCCCCCTGCTCCCGCGCTCCTCACGGCGCTTCCGCGTACCCCATCTGCCGCAGCACCTCCCGGATCAACTGCTCCACCGTCGCCTCCGGATTGGCCGCCGCCGACGATACCGATACCGGCAGCCCGTCCTCCAGCGCACTCACCAGCTCGATCCCCATCAGCGAGTCCACGCCCAGGTCCGCGATCCGCCGGCTCGCGTCGATCTTCGACGCCCCCACCCCCACAATCCTCCCCAACTCGCGCAGCACGAACGCCCGTACCATCCCCGCGCGTTCCTCCCGCGGCGCCGCCGCCAGCGCCTCGCGAATCCGCCGCTCGCCCTCCCCCGGCCCCCGTCCATTCACCAATCCCGACAACAGCCCCTTGCCCAATCCCGGAAACACCCCCGCCACCCGCTCCCAATCAAAATCCCCCGCCACCACCGCCGCCGCTCCCCACCGCGCCTCCAGCACCTTCAAGTACTCCTCCGCCCGCGCCGCAAAAAACCCATGCCGCGCCGCCGTCGCCACCAACTCCGCTCGCCCCGCCGCAAACCCCGTGTCCCGTACAAAGCTCCACCCCACCGCCGTGCCCGCCAGCCCCGACTCCCGCCGGCACCGCGCCAGCCCCTCCAGCATCGCGTTCGCCGCCGCATAGTTCGCCTGGCCCGGGTTCCCCACCGTCGCGCTCACCGAACTGAACAGCACGAAGTGATCGAGCTCCATGCCTGACGTCTCCGCATGCAGATTCCACGCCCCCTGCGCCTTCGCCCGCAGCACGCTCCACAGCCGCTCCCCCTCCATCGCCGCCAGCGGCGCGTCGTCGATCACCGCCGCCGCGTGAAACACACCCCGCACCGCCGGCCGCCCGTCCCGCGCCATCGCCGCCACCGCTTCCGCCACCTCCGCGCGGTCCGCGACATCGCACCGCACGGCCCACGCGCTCGCCCCCAAGCCCTCCAACTCCTCCACCGCCGCGCGCGCCTCTTCGCTCTCCGGCCCGCGCCGGCTCCACAAGGCGATGTGCCGCCCCCCGCGCCTCGCAATCCACTTCGCTGTCTCGCGCCCGAACCCCGTCAGCCCGCCCGTCACCACGTACGTCGCATCACCGCGAAAACCGCTCCCCGCCGCCCCCCCTTTCACCTCCATCGCCGGGTCGCGCACATCGATCAGCAGTTTCCCCGTATGCTTCCCCTGGCTCATCGTCCGGAACGCCTCCCGCACTTCCGAACCCGCCCACACCCGCATCGGCAGCGGCCGCAGCTCGCCCGCCTCCAGCGCCGTCCGAACCTCCCGCAACAGCCGCTCCGCCGTCCCCGCCCGTTCCGCCAGCACCCCGCCCAAATCGATCGCATGAAATGACCCGTTATTCCGCAGCGGCCACAACCCCACCCGCGAGTTCCCAAACAGGTCCCGCTTCCCGATCTCCAGAAACCGCCCGTATGCCGCCAGGCACCCCACGCTCTCCTTCAACGCCTCCCCCGCAAGCGAATTCAGCACCACGTCTACCCCGCGCCCGCCCGTGTGCTCCATCACCTCGCGCCCAAACGCGATCGAACGCGAATCCATCACCAGCTCGCACCCCAGCTCCCGCAACAAATCCCGCTTCGCCTCGCTCCCCGCCGTCGCCAGGATCCGCGCTCCCGCCCGCCGCGCCAACTGCACCGCCGCCAACCCCACTCCCCCCGCCGCCGCATGAATCAGCACCGTCTCGCCCGCCGCTAAACGCCCCACCGTGTACAGCGCATACCATGCCGTCAAAAACGCGATGGGCATCGTCGCCGCGTCGCTGGTCTCCCACCCCTCCGGCACCCGGAACAGCGTCCCCGCCGGCGCCGTCACGTACCGCCGGAAACAGCCCGCCGCGCACGTCACCACGCGGTCTCCCGCTCGCCATCCCTCCACTCCACTCCCCACCGCCACAATCGTCCCCCCGCACTCGTCCCCCAGCGCCAACTCCGCAGCCCGCGTCGCCGGATACTGCCCCACGCATTTCAAAACGTCGCGAAAGTTGATCGCCGCATACTCCACTTCGATCAAAACCTCGCCCGCTCCCGGCGCTCTCCGCTCCGCCGCCACCCACTCCAACCGGTCCATCGAACCCGCCGCCTGCAACCGGCAGTTCTCCGCCGCTCCCCCCGCCTCCTCTTGTGCCTCCACCAGCCGCGGCGCAAATCGCTCCCCGCCGCGCCACGCCGATTCCACCTCCCCGTCCCCGCCCATCAACTCCTCCACCAGCCCCGCCAGGTCCCCCTCGCCGTACCGCTCCGGAAACTCCACCACCCGCACGCGCCCGTCCCGAAACTCGTTCGCCGCCACCCGCCCCACTCCCACCAGCCCCGCCGCACCCGCCGCTCCCGAATGCACTAAAACCACCCTCGGCACGGCTCTCCCCCGCAACACCCGCAGCGGCTCCTCCACCGCCGCCCGCGCCGCCTCCTCGAACCCCCACCCCACCCCCACGTCCCGCGCCCCCAAACAAAGGACTCCCTCGACTCCGTCCCCATCGAACTCCTCGCCCGCCCGCACCACCACCGCCTCTACGCCCCGCGCCGACAGCCGTTCCGCCACCCCCCCCCCCCACCCCGCCCGCCCCAACCCAAGAAACCCCCCCCCCCGGCCCCCCCCCCCCGCCC
>JANRJO010000072.1:0-7683 GCA_033763935.1 Bryobacteraceae bacterium | reverse complement strand
ATGGCCATTGCTTGTGAGGACTTCCGACGCCGCGCCAACAGGGTCAACTTCTCGATCTCTTCCGCAGTCAGCTCGAGCGGTTTGGTAGGACGGCCGATTGCCATACGCCAGTATGCGCCTGCAGTTCCACTTCTTCAACGTATTTCTCGCTCAGGCCGGGGGTGATGCTGCGCACCATCGCTACGGGGCGCTGGAGGACCACCTTCTGGAAGTCCGAGTCTCCAGGGAGGAAGATGGTCCGGCTGGCGCCGGAGGAGCCGGCGGTGGCGGGGAGGTCGTTGATGACGCCGGCGGATTGGACTTGGGGGAGGGCTTGCACGTTCGCCCGGTATGGCGGCTTTCCGGCCGATCGAAGCAGTACTCCTGGCCCTCACCGGAAAGCGCTTGCCGCGGGTCCGCCCTCAACTTCTAAAGGACCGCGCTCAGCGCCTTCCAAGGCCGGTTCTGCGACTCCGCCACCGCCGGGTACGTCACCGCCCCGCCGTGCGTGTTCACCCCTTCGCAGATCCCCTTGCTGTCCGCGCACGCGGCTTCCACACCCTTATTGGCGATCTGCAGCACATACGGGAACGTAGCGTTCGTCAGCCCCAAGGTCGAGGTGTGCGGCACCGCCGCCGGCATGTTCGACACGCAGTAGTGCAGCACGCCGTCCACGTAGTAAACGGGATCCGTGTGCGTCGTCGCGCGCGAGGTCTCGAAGCAGCCGCCCTGGTCGATCGACACGTCCACCATCACCGCGCCGCGCTTCATGTTGCCGATCATGTCCCGCCGCACCAGCCGCGGCGCCGAAGCGCCCGGAATCAGCACCGCGCCGATCACCAGGTCCGCCAGCCGCAGCGCCTCCCGGATCGTCCATGTGTTCGATGCCAGCGTCACCACCTGCCCGTTATAGATGTCGTCCAGCTCCCGCAGCCGGTTCAGGTTGCGGTCAATGATCGTCACATGCGCGCCCAGTCCCAGCGCGATCTTCGCCGCATTGTGCCCCACCACGCCGCCGCCCAGGATCACGCAGTTGGCCGGCGCGACGCCCGGAATGCCGCCCAACAGAATCCCGCGCCCGCCGTTCGGCGCTTCCAGATACTGTGCCCCGATCTGCACCGACATCCGCCCCGCCACTTCGCTCATCGGCGTCAGCAGCGGCAGCGAACCATCCGCCTCGCGGATCGTCTCGTACGCGATCGAGGTCACATGCTTGTCGATCAGCTGCTGTGTCAGCTCCGGCAGCGGCGCCAGGTGCAGGTAGGTGAAGAGGATCAGTCCCGGACGCAGGTGCCCGTACTCCGACGGCTGCGGCTCCTTCACCTTTACCACCATGTCCGCCTGTGCCCAGACCTCGTTCGGGGTCGGCAGGATGTGCGCCCCCGCCTCCATATATTCCTCGTCGGTTATGGAACTCCCCATGCCCGCGCGGGTCTGCACGAGCACTTCGTGTCCGGCCTCCACCAGCGCCGTCACACCGCTCGGCACCAGGCCAACTCGCGTTTCGTGGTCTTTGACTTCTCTCGGGACGCCGATCTTCATGGCTCTCGCTCCGTTTCTGGCGCCCGGCGTCGACCCGCGGTTGCGGCGTCAACCCCTGGGTCGCACTCTATGGCTGCACTACGTCCGGCTTAGCCGGTTGCGCGGGAGCCTCTCGCCGGGGCCCCAGCCCGAGTGAGATCAACGAGAGTGCGTTCAGCCTGCCGCTGGCCTGAAGATTCTGTGCCTGCTGGAAGCGCTTCAACGCTTCCACCGAATCCGGCCCCCATACCCCGGTCGGCTCGCCCTGCAGGTACCCGCGCTCGATGAGCGCCTGCTGGATCTCGCGATACCGCTCCGGCGACGGCGCTGAAGGCGCCGCCGGTCCACGGCGCGCAGCCGTCGCCGGCCGCCTGCCGCGCCGCTTTCCGGCCGCAGCCTTCTTCGACCGCTGAGCGCTCGCGCCGGGCTTGGCCGGCGACACTCTCTTCGTCGTCCCGGACTTCTTCTTGCTCGAAGCCGGTGCCGCCGCCGCCGCTGGCAACACCAGCAGCACGGCAAGAAGCAAGGTAAGAATACGTACCACGCGCAAGCTAGCAGTCTAACAAAACGAAACGGGGCCCCGGCCGCACCGGAGCCCCGCGTCCCTCTCTCTTCGCAACTGGCCTACTTCGGCAGCGTGCCCGCCAGGTACAGGCCCGTGTAGGTCGGGTTCCCGCTGCGCCGCGCCAGCGGATTCGACCGCATCACCCGGAACGCCACCGCGTCGCCCGCCTTCAGCGCGCCCTGCACCCGCTTCAGGTCGTCCACTGAACTCACCGTCTCGCGATTGATGCGCACGATGATGTCGCGCTCCTGAAGACCGATCGACTCCGCAAACGAGCCCTCCTCCACCGAAGTCACGATGATCCCCGGCTCGTTGAACTTCAACTGCTCCTTGTCGGTCTCCGTCAGGTTCCGCACACCGATACCGAATCGCGATGGCACCGACTCCGGCTTCGACGGCTCGTCGAACTCCTCAATGAACGGCCGCAGCCGCGGCGAGTCCCGATGAACCTGGAGTCGATCGGCGATCACCACCTTGCGGTCCATGCGCTTGCCGTCCCGCTCCAGCGTGACGTTCGCCTCGCTTCCGATCGGAAGGTCCGAAATCTTGTCCACCAGGTCGTCGCCGTCCTTGATCTGCGCGCCATTCACCGCGATCACCACGTCGTCGCGCTTCAGGCCCGCCTTCTCCGCCGGTCCGCCCGTCGTTACTTCGTCCACAATCACGCCGCCCTTGAGGCCCAGCGCCTTGAACGTCTCCGGCCGGACATTGTTGTTGAAGCTGATTCCGATCGACCCCCGCGTCACCCGCCCGTGCTGGATGAGCTGGTTGTACACCTTTACCGCCATGTTCACCGGCAGCGCGAAACCGATGCCCTGGTAGCCGCCGTTCTGCGTGGCGATCATGGTGTTCACGCCGATCACCTCGCCGTTGATGTTCACCAGCGGCCCGCCGCTATTGCCCGGGTTGATCGCCGCGTCCGTCTGGATGAAGCGCTGGAACTGCTGCGCCCCCACGTCACGGCCCGTCGCGCTCACGATCCCCGCCGTAACGCTCGCCTCCAGGCCGAACGGTGAGCCGATCGCCACCGCCCAATCGCCTACTTGCACCGATTCCGAATTGCCGATTCGCGCCGGCTGCAGCGCCCGCCCGGCGTCGATCTTGATCACCGCCAGGTCCGTCTCCGGATCCATCCCAATGACCTTCGCCGCGTACTCCGTCCGCTCGTGTGGCAGGCGAACCTTGATCTCGTCCGCCTTGTCCACCACGTGATGGTTCGTGATGATGTAGCCGTTCTTGTCCACGATGAAGCCCGACCCGGTGCCCTCGCGCCGCGGCGGCCGCTGCGGACCGTTCGGAACCGGGCCCCGGAAGAACCGGAAGAAGTCCATGCCCTCTTCGTCCTCTTCCTGGTCCGGCTGGTTCCGCCGCGCCCGCGTCGGCGTCTTCGCCGTATAGTTCGTGCTGATGTAGACCACCGTCGGTTCCATCATCTGCGCCAGCTTCGTGAACTCATTCGAGAGCTTCACCGGGCTGGGAACCTGAAGCGGCGTGGCGTCCGGCGCCACCGCCTGCTCCTTGGCGGCATTCACACCCGAGTTAATCAACGTGCCGATCAGGATTCCGATCGACAACGTGAACAGCAGCAGGCTCAGAGACAGCAGTTTCTGCGTACGCAACGCACTGAAAAATCGCATGGGATTCCTAAACCTCCCCCGTATGTCCCGTAGTTACATTATAGAGTCGCCCACCCTGAGGCGCGCTCGAAATTTCCTTTTGGGGCTAACTCGATGGATGCCCCTCCCCTGTGGTCGGTTTCAGCTCCGCCAGGAGAATGCCCCCCAGGATCAGCCCCGCCCCCGCCAGTGTGCCGCGCGTGAACTCCTCGCCCCCCACCAGCGCGGATACCACCCCCGCAAACACCGGTTCCAGTGAAAAGATGATCGCCGCCCGCGTCGCCGTAGTCCTCGCCTGCGCCCATGTCTGGACTGCAAAGGCCAAAGCCGTGGCAAGAATCCCGGTCACGGCAATCGCCCAGATCACTCTCGAACTCCATGTTACGAACGGCGTCTCCGCCCACCAAAAAGTCAGCAATGAGCCGGCGGCTACTGTCCCGATCTGGATCAGCGCCAGGCGCTCGTAGCGCGCGCCTGCCGAGTATCGGCTCAACACCAGAATCTGGACCGCGAAGGCCACCGCACAACCAATCGTCAGTACGTCGCCGAACTCGACCCCGGTAAAGCCCCTCGGAAGCGTCATCAGCGCCATCCCGGCTCCGGCCAGGATGACGCCCACCACCTCCAGTCGCTTCGGCTCTCTTTTGTAGACGAACGCGCCCAGAATTGGTACCAGGACGATGTACAGCCCGGTCAGGAACGCCGACTTCGACGGCGTCGTGAGCCGCAGACCCGCCGTCTGCAGAACGTACCCGGCCAGCAGCGCCAACCCGCTGTATAACCCTCCCAGCCACTCCGCCCGTGGATTCGGAACGCCTCCCCCCCGCGTCCGGAACACCAGCCACAACGCCGCCGTCCCCAGGCTGAACCGCGTCGCTAGAAACAGCAGCGTGGAGATGTCCTCGAGCGCCTCCTTCACCATCACGAAGGTCGCGCCCCACACCAGTGACACGGCCGCGATGGCGACGTCCGCCTTCCAGCGCGCTTCCTTCATCCTCCGCTGGAAACGCTCCGCAACAACAGCACCAGCGTCAGCAGCACGCGCCGCAGTCCCAACTCCCGCCCCTCCGGGTGAAACCACTCCTGAGGCGTGTGCGCGCCCCCGCCCGTACCCCCCGCGCCAATCGAAATCGCCGGTAGGCCCATCGACAACGGAATGTTCGCGTCAGTCGACGCACAGTCCAGGTGCGACCGGATCCCCAGATGCTGGTCGACCGCTCGCACGTAACGCAGGATCGGCGAATCCTCCGACAGCCGCCCCCCCGGCCGCGAACCGATCTCCCGCAGCCGCGCCGTCACCCGCCCCGAAGTCGACCGGTCATTCTCCGCCTCCACCGCCGCCTCCGTCGACGACGTCAACAGCGCCGTCAACTCCTCCAGCCGGTCCGGATCCTCACTCCGCAAGTCCACCTTCGTCCGCGCGCTCGTCGGAATCGAGTTGATCGACGACCCGCCCTCCACCAGCCCGAAATTGAAGGAGACGCGCGGGCCCTGTCCCGGCCGCGCCGCCGGATTCGAGGCGAACCAGGCGATCGCACGGCTCATCGCGTGTACCGGATTACCGACGCCGTAGTCGCTCCAGCTGTGCCCCCCGGGGCCGCTGAACACCAGCTCATACCGCCGGCTCGCCAGCGCTTCATAGGTGATGTGGTCCGTCGTCGGCCCGTCCAGAACCACAAACGCCTTGATCTTCGAGGCCAGCGAAGACTGCCGGCACAGGAAGCGCATGCCGCTCAGATTGCCTTCCCCTTCCTCGCCGACGTTCGCCACGAACAGCAGGCTCCCGCCCCAGTCGTCCACCGGAAGCCCCCGCGCCACTCTCGCTATCGCCAGCAGCGCCGCCAGCCCAGCACCGTTGTCCGACACACCAGGACCCTGAAAACGGCCGTCCGCAGCCACCCGAATCTCCTCCGGCACGCGCGGCGCAATCACCGTGTCCAAATGCGCCGTGAGCGCCACGAACGGCCCTTCCCGGGCGCCGTTGATCGTCGCGACGACGTTGCCTGCCCGGTCAATCTTGGCGTCCCAATCCAGCGCCCGCAGCTGCCCCGCCATCCACTCCGCCCGCTTCTCCTCGAGAAAAGTCGGAGCCGGAATCCGGCAGAGAGCCAAATGCTGCTCGTCGATCCACTTGCGATCCTTCGTGAACGCCTGCAGCGCTTCCTTGATCCCCGGTGACTGCGTGAGTTCCGCAACAGACTTGACCCCCGCCGCCTGCAGTCCATTCGCCGGGCTCACCGCCATGCCACCAGTGTAGCGTGCAGCCGCCCGGTGCCCGCCGGCCCGGCAGCCCCTCGTCGATGTAACACAGGCATCGACTAAAATGCGTGCGCGTACCGCCGCACCGCGTCAATCTCCCGCTGCTGCCGCTCCAGCCGCATCCGGATCGCCACCATTACCACCGCCATCAGAATGAACGGAATCCAGTTCAGAAACAGCATCTGGTAGTACGCAGGATCCATCGACCCCCCACCCCACACCACCGGCTGCGGATGCTGCGTTCGCCACCATTTGATCGAAAAGAACACAATCGGTACGTCCGTGAACGCGAAAATCGACAACACCGCCGCAATCCGCGCCCGCGTCGTCGGCTCCTCAATCGCCCGCCGCAGCATCAGGTACCCCGCGTACATCAGCCACAAAATCAACATCGACGTCAATCGCGCATCCCACGTCCACCAGATGCCCCAAATGATCCGCGCCCAGATCATCCCCGTAATCAGGTTCACTGCACCGAACGCCAGCCCCACCTCCGTCACTGAAACCGCGAAGGCATCCCACGGCAAGCTCCGTTTCGCCAGGTACATCACGCTCCCGATCAGCGCCGCGAACGCGCATAAGAACGCCGTCCATGCCGCCGGCACGTGAAAGAAAATGATCCGGAAAATCGCCCCTTGAAACGCTTCGTCCGGCAGGTCCATCAGCATCACGTACAGATTCCGGCTCAGCAACGCCGCGGCCACCAGGGAGAGCCCCAGCAGGGTTTTCGAACTCATACCTTCAGCCTAACCGAACCGGCCGCGTCAGCGCCGCACGCTCAGCCCGTAGAACGCCAGCGACGGCCGCCAGTGCGCCGCGTTCCCCACCGCGAAGGCCGCCACACTCCCACCCGCTGCCGCCGCCCCCGCCAGCTTCGCCGAAAGCGATTCCCAAGCACTCCCCATGACGCCCTCCCCTCGTTGCCCCCCAAAACGTCCCCCGCGCGTATGGTGCAACCTCGGTGAGGTCATCGAGTTAGTCGGCCTGTATTGCCTGCAATGGCGATTTCTCCGATGCCGCGGGTTTTGTGCTGGCAGTCGCCGAATCCACGCTCGCGCACCTGCCGGGCCGGCCCCGGCGCCGGGGCAGTGCTGCGCGGGCCGCAGGCCCGCGAAACCTCAGTCACACAAATCCGAAGAAAATATTCCCCTGTTTTAGAACAACCTGCCGCCATTACCCCAAAAATTCCTCCCGCCCCTGGTGTTACTCCTGGAGCGAGAGGAAGGAACCACCATGTCTCAGCTCAGCACCCCGAACCGCACCGACGCCCAGCGCGAAGCCTCGCGCAAAAACGGAGCCCAGTCCAAAGGCCCCGTCACCCCTCAAGGCAAGGCCCGCTCCGCCGCCAACGGCTCCAAACGCTCCGCCCCCCGCCGCCAGGCCATCCAGCTCGTCGACTTCCTGCTCGCCACCGAAGACCCCTCCCTCTTCGACGAAGTCCTCGAAGACCACATCGAACTCCTCCGCCCCACCCACGTCATCGAACAGGACATCGTCCGCGACATCGCCCGCATCCGCTGGCTCATCGAACGCGCCCAGCGCGTCCAGACCGCCCTCATCCGCCGCGAGTACTACCGCCACATCCTCCTCGCCACCTACCGCGACGACCAGGAGAAAATGGACCTCGCCATCGCCCGCGCCATCGACGGCTCCGCCCACCACTACCTCGACACCGTCCTCCGCCGCGAACGCCGCGACTACTTCCGCTGCCTCCGCGAACTCGAACGCCTCCGCAAATCCCCC
>JANRJO010000066.1:0-3677 GCA_033763935.1 Bryobacteraceae bacterium | reverse complement strand
TTCGTGGCCTTCCTGGCGCACGTGAAGAACGCGCCGGAGCGCTTCCCGCCCATCACGAAGGTCTCGATCTCGGCCATGCTGGGGTTCGCTCCGGCGGTGGAGGCGCCGCCCGCCGCGCCCGACGCCGTGGCCGACCAGGCGCGCCAGGCCGTGGACGCGGGCATCCCCTATCTCCAGCCCTACGTGGACAGCGCCCGCCAGAGCGTGGCCGCCTTCTTCGGGACCAACGCCGACGCCGTGGCCTTCGCCAACCTGACGGGGCTTGTGGTGTCGGGGCTCTTCTTCCTGCTGGGGCTCTACCTGCTGGCGCGGCAGGAAACGACCATGCGCTGACGCGCCTTCCCCCGCACGCGGGGAAGGACCCTCACCGCCCCGCCGCTGCGCGTTCCTGGTTCAGCGCGAACAGGCGGGCGAGAATTTCTTCGTCGGAGAGATCGGCGGGCCAGCCGTAGGCGGCGGCCACGGCCGCGTCGAGCGTGGCGTGGAGGTGGGCGAGCCACGCCGGGCGCTCGTTGTAGAGCTTCGTCAGCGTGCGGTCCTTGAGCTTTTGCGCGGCGTCCTCGTTCTTAGGGACGAGGCGGTCCGGATAGCCGGGCACGACCTCCGGCACGCGATCCACCCACTCCGGCGGATTGAGCCACGCCTCGCGCTTCTCGTTCAGTTCGCGCGCGGCGGCGGCGATGGCGATGGCGCGCGGATCGTTCGCGTAGTCCGCGGCGGGGATGTTGGGGGTGAGACCTTCGGGGAACGGGAAAGTTTCGAAGCCTAAAGACGGTGTGTACTGCGGATCATTGCCGATGCCGTGCCAACCACCGAGACGCAAGCTCCAAAGTTCGTGAAAACGAGAATGGAGCACGCCAAACGTGCAATCGTCGTCGCGAGTCACGGCCACCAACCGCGTGTCGGGAAGAACGCGAGGGTGTATCCATGTAAAAGTGCGATACTTAGCTACTCTGGGCGTAACGATGATGCGCGTTGAACGAGCGACTGCTCTTCGTAAGCCCGGAACTGTCTCACCATGTTGCCACCATAGCTGGCGTCGTCGGTCTCTTCTGTTTGCTTCACGGGTCGGCTTCACGTGCTCACGAACATACTCAAATGGCGCTGCGAATAGAGCAGCTTCTTCTTCGGGCATCTCCGAGAAATCTACTATCCATTTGCCAGTCGTGCGCCCTGTCACATCGGACCCGTTTACCCACGGCCGAAGAACTGCAGTATTGGACTTCGCATTTGGATTTCCAGGCGCTTCGAGCCATTTGCGAGCTTGCTCACCTTCAATTTCGAAGGGGCCGACCTTAACGGGGCCCTGAAAAGCCACGCTTGCATTCTCACGGAGTTTCGAAGCGCCTTGCAAGGCGATGCCCGTCGTCAAGTCTGATGAAATGCTCGAAACGGGCACGCCATCAAGAAGGTAGTCGCCGTCTCGATGGGCGTCGAAACAAACAATGGAAACTCGAACTGCAGCACCATCTACCGCCCACGGTTCGTCGCTCCATGCCTCAAAAATCTCACCTGCTTCCGCAATTTCTGACAGAACGAACTGGCTGGAGCCTCTTCGTATGGCTTGAGTGGCGACAAGGCCTGCGCGAGCGCATCGGTTAGCGCTCATCGCGCGCCATGTCTTCGCAAACCAATAGGTGACAAAGTCGACAGCCCCCCCGGTTGCATCTGCGAATACGTCGCGAAGCGTGCTAACATACTGTTCGCCTAGCACACCAATCATCGAGTTTGCGCCGAGAAACGGTGGGTTGCTTACAACCACATCCGTCTCAGGCCACTCCGCCTCACTCCCGTCCGCGTTCAGCAGCGCATCCCGCTCCTCGATCTGGTCCAGCGTGTCGAGGATCGGGCGCCGGTCCGGCAGGTAGCCGTTCTTCTTCAGCCATTGCAGATCGCCGATCCACAGCGTCACGCGCGCCAGTTCCGCCGCGTAGCGTTCGATCTCGATGCCGCGCAGCTGCTTGACGCTCACGCGCAGCGGCGGCGGCTCCAGCCCGAGGCGCAGCACGTCCCCGTGGGCGCGGCGTTCGATATCGTGCAGGGCGTGCAGCGCCACGTAGAGGAAGTTGCCGCTGCCGCAGGCGGGATCGAGCACGCGGAACTTCGACAGCCTGTCGAGAAACGCATCAAGGCGATCCTTCGCCGCCGCATGGGCCTTCGTGCGATCCCGCCGCACCGCCGTGGTGCGCTTGCGGCGCGCCTCCTCCCCGGCCTTCGCCGTCTTCGGGTCGGCGGCCATTTCCGCCGCCGCCTCCGCGCGGATGGCGCGCTCCGCCGCCTCCGCCGCGCGCACCGCCGCCATGTGCGCCGTGATCTCCTCCAGCGCCACCGCCCATTCCGCCATCAGCGGGCGGGTGATCACGGGATCGACGATCTTCAGGATCTTTTCGCGGTCCGTGTAGTGGGCGCCCAGCGCGGGGCGTTCGCGCGTGGCCTTCAGCGCCTGCTCAAACAGCGTGCCGAAGATCGACGGATCGATCTCGGACCAGTCGTGCTCGTCGGCCGTCTTCGCGATGGCCTTGAGATCGACCACCTCCAGCGGCAGCACCTCATCGCCATCAAAGAGCCCGCCGTTGAACCAGTCGATCTTCTCGCGGCCGAAGAAGCCGCCGGTGTGCATCCGGGCGAACAGGTCCTTGAGCTGGCTTTCCGCCAGATCGGGGCGCGTCTGCACGCCCTGCATGGTGCGGGTGAACAGCTTGTCCGGCAGCAGGCCCGCATCCTCCGCGAACATGCAGAACACGAGGCGATTGAGGAAGTGCGCGACGGCGCGGGGATCGTGCTCGCGCTCCTGCAGGCGCCGCCCGATCTCGCCGAAGCGCTGGGCGGCCGTGGCCGTCAGCTCCTGCGGGCTCAGGGAGGGCTTCAGTTTTTCGGAGCCGTTGAACACCTGGCGGAGCAGGTCCCGCTTGCCGGCGTCGAGCAGGTCGTCGAGCGAGAACTCGTGCCGCTCGGAGACCGTGTTGTTCCAGTTGGTGTGGACGACGATCCGCGCCATGTCCGACACCACGAGGTACGGCGGCATCTGGAGATCGAGGGTGTAGGTCTGGAGTTGGCGGAGCGCGGCGCCGAGGTCCTTGTGGCGGCCCTTGTACTCCCAGGCGAAGCACCCCTTGCGCCACACGTCGGCCCAGCCGTCCCCGCCGCCGGCCTTCCCGGCGCCCTTCTCGAAGCAGTAGGCGGCGGGGTCTCCCGGGTGCGGCTCGCCCAGCAGGTCGCACAGTTCGAGGAAATGGGTCTGCGCGCCCTGCCGCTCGCCCAGGGCGGAGTCGCGCCAGCGCTCGACGAATTGCAGCGGCGTCATGATCCCCATGACGTGAGCCTAGCGCACGCCCCTCGCCCCCGCGAGGGGGAGAGGGACAGACCGAGCAGGGCGAGGTCAGGGTGCGGGGGCGTGGTGGAGGATCATGCTGGCGCGCCGCGTCGCCCCCTCATCCGTCAGCGTCGCTGGCGCCCTCTCCCCCTCACGGGGGGAGACGGGGATGCATGGCGTCTGTCGTCTTTTCTGCCGGATCCGTCCATTTTTCGGCCGGTTCGTACAGTCCGGGCGGGGCGTCGGTACATCGCCGGAAACGATGTACGGGAAACGGCCCCGCTCAGCGCGGCGCCATCACCATGATGACCTGCTTGCCCTCGAAGCGGGGCTCCTGCTCCACCTTGGCTATCCCCTCGAACTT
>JANRJO010000064.1:0-3235 GCA_033763935.1 Bryobacteraceae bacterium | reverse complement strand
TCCGCCGCAATACAGCCCCTCTTTGTCACGCTACAAGCTCCTGTACAGGCCCCGCCGCCGCGGCCCCGCTGCGCCGGTTCCACAGCCGCCGCTGCGCGCCTTGCCGCCCTCGCGTTTGGATCACGGCAGACACCGTTGCCTAATGACGCGCGAACTGCTCAGGGTAGCAATCATCGGCTGCGGGAAGATTGCCGACCAGCACGCTCTCGCAATCCGTCGCTCCGGGCGCGGCGCGTTGGTCGCTGCCTGCGACAGCGAGATGCTGATGGCCAGCCAGCTTGCCGAACGTTTTGAAATCGGCGCCATCTACGACAGCGTCGACAAAATGCTGGCGGAGTGCAGGCCGGATGTTGTGCACATCACCGCCCCCCCGGTGCCTCATTACCGATTGGGCTCCGTCTGCCTCAAGGCCGGATGCCACGTCTACATCGAAAAGCCGTTCACCGTCAACACGTCGGAGGCAAGTGCCTTGGAGGAGATGGCCCGGCAGCGTGGCCGCCTGATGATTGCCGGTCACAATCTTCAGTTCACCGCGGAGGCGCTCGCGATGCGTCGGCTCGTGGCCGCCGGTTACCTCGGCGGCCGGCCCGTTCACCTGGAGCGCCACTTCAGCTATAGTCTGGATGATCAGAGTTACCTCAGGCCCGTGATCGCGAACCCCGACCACTGGGTACGCCGACTTCCCGGCCGACTCTTCCACAATATCATCAGCCACGGCATCGCCTCGCTGGCCGAGTTTCTCGACGGAGAGATCGTAAGCCTGAAGGCGACGTCGCACCAGAGCGAACGGATGCGCCGACTCGGCTGTGCCGATCTGCATGATGAACTGCGTGTAAACCTGCGCGACGAGCACGGAACCACCGCATTCTTCTGCTTTACGACCCAGGCAAAGCCGGCCCTGAACCAGCTCCGCATCGTTGGGCCGCAGAATTCGCTGCTGGTCGACTTCGCAACAGGCAGCCTAATTCGCCTCAGCGGCGCCTCCGCCAAGAGCTACCTCACCTTCGTTCTACCCCCGCGGCGTCTCGCCCGTGAGTACGCCGCGAACGCCCGTCGGAATCTGGTGGACATCCTTCGCCGCCGCCTCTTCCAGGACGCAGGGATGGGAGAGATGACCGCGCAGTTCTACCGGGCGATCGTCGACGGAGCCCCCTCACCCTTGCCAATGCGTGAGATCCTCCTGACATCGAAGATCATGGACCTGATCTTCGAAGATCTTCGTTCAGCGGATACGGAACCGGCGCCCGTGTCCGCTTCCTCCACCCGAGCTGGCTAAGGCAACTTCAGTGAGAACTTGACATGAAGTACATACTCATAAGTCCCGCTCGGAACGAAGCGCGCTTCATCCGCAAGACGCTGGACTCGGTTTGTTCCCAGACGCTCCTCCCCGTCCGCTGGGTCGTCGTCGACGATGGCTCTACCGATGAGACCGCCGACATCGTCCGCGAGTACGCGAAAGTGCACCGCTGGATCACGTTGGTTCAGCGCCCGCGGCGGGTCGAGCGGAGTTTCGCGGGGAAGGTTCATGCCTTCAACGCTGGATTGGAGGCGGCCAAGGATCTCGACTACGACGTGCTAGGCAATCTGGACGCTGACCTGTCTTTCGATGCCGACTACCTCGAGTTCCTCATGAGCCGCTTCGACGCGGATCCAAGGCTCGGGGTGGCCGGAACACCGTTCATCGAGAACGGCTACGATTCCGCGCGGGATAGTTATGAGGGAGAAAACCACGTCGCGGGCGGGGTCCAACTCTTCCGACGGCACTGCTTCGAACAGATCGGCGGCTTCGTTCCGAACCGCGCCGGCGGCGTCGACTGGATTGCCGTGACGACCGCCCGCATGATGGGCTGGAGAACCAGGTCGTTTCCAGAGAAGCGCTTCAACCACTACCGCCCGCTCGGCACGGCGCAGCGTGGGGTTATCGCGTCGATCTTTTCCTACGGAGAGAAAGACTACTACCTCGGAAACTCGCCCATCTGGCAGCTCTTCCGGATGCCGTACCGCCTCTTCAAGCGCCCCTACATTATCGGCTCTCTCGCCCTCCTCGGCGGTTACCTGTGGGCGGCTGTGCGACGGATACCCCGCGCGGTCTCCCCCGAGTTGATGCGCTTCCATCGGCAAGAGCAGATGTCGAAGCTGCGCGCCATCCTCGCGGCGAAGCTGCGGCTGCGCGCCCCCGAGCGTTACGCCTCCCAAGCATCGCCGCGGTGAGCGTGCATCCTTTTCCCGCCACTACGCAGGATCGCATTCAACTCGCGGTATGAGCGAACATCTTGCGAACGCGCTGCCGGTCGCCGATCTGGACCAAGCTCTCGCCGGCTTTCGGCTCTGGCTCGACCGCTACGGCGAGACGTCGTGGGACCATCAGTCCTTCTTTGCCGGGTCGGTGGGACGGGCGGCGAAGGGGCTTTACTACCGACACAAGCTGCTCGGCACCGCTGCCGTCGCGCCGATGATCTTCTGCGAGGCGCTGCTGCCGTCGGCCCGGACGCTGTTTCACCGGCGCACCCGCTTCCCCATCGCCGACGCCCACTTCGCCATGGGCTTCGCCTTCCTCTATGAGGTCGGCCGGGATCCCGCCCACCTCGTCCGCGCGGTTCACTTTCTCGAGGAGCTAAAGCGGTCCCGCTGCCCCGGCTTCCCCGATTACGCCTGGGGCTACCCGTTCGATTGGGTCACCCGCAACGGCACGATCACGGCGCAAACCCCGATGATCACCACGACCCCCTACGTCTACGAGGCGTTCATGCAGGTGCACGCCCTCGACGGACGTCCGGAATGGCGGGAGATCGCCGCCTCCATCGCCCGCCACGCCCGACGCGACTTCAAGGACTTCCCCGTATCCGCCGCCGCCAGCCGCTGCTCCTACACCCCCACGGACACCGGGGGCGTGATCAACGCCGCCGCCTACCGGGCGTACCTGCTCACCCGCGCCGCCGACGAGCAGGGCGAGCCCGAGTACCGCGCCGTCGCCGCGCGCAACCTCGCCTTCGTGCTCGAAAACCAGAACGCGGACGGATCGTGGCCCTATGCCGTCGACGGGGTCCGCGACTTCGTCGACCACTTCCACACCTGCTTCGTGATGAAGGCGCTCGCGAAGATCCACGCCCGGACCGGCGACGCGGCCACCCTCGCCGCCCTCGGACGCGGCGTGGACTACTACCTCGCCTCGCTCTTCGACGCCGACGGACTGCCCAAGCCCTTCGCCAGGGCGCCCCGTCTCACCGTGTATCAG
>JANRJO010000060.1:0-83722 GCA_033763935.1 Bryobacteraceae bacterium | reverse complement strand
ATCCTGGGGTCGCGGTGGCAAAGCCCCCGGACAGGCGATGAACCGATCATGCTGCGTCCTCGTTACCGCCTGCGGTTTTGGTTCGCCAGCTACGCGGGCCGCACTTGAGCACGTGGCCGTGATGCAGCAGGCGGTCCAGCATCGAGCCGACCGAGGCGGTGTCGCCCAGCAGTTTTCCCCAGTCGGCCACCGGGCGATTGGACGTGAGCAAGGTGCTGGCGCGTTCGTAGCGGCGCATCACGATCTCCAGCAGGTCCTCGGCCGCGGTCAGCGGCAGTTTCCGCATTCCGAAATCGTCGATGATGAGCAACGGAACGGTCGCGAGCGTGTCCATGTATTGCTTCCGTGTGCCCTCGGCGACGGCTTCGGCGAGTTCCTCGAGCAGCACGTGCGTCTCGCGATAGAGCACTCGATAGCCTTGCACGAATCGCCGCTTGACCGATCGCCTGGGCCAGATGGCTCTTGCCGGTCCCGCCGGGCCCGATAAACAGCGCATCATCTCGCTTGGCAATGAAGCCACACGTCGCCAGTTCAAAGACAAGACTGCGATTCATCTTCGGGTTGAAGCTGAAATCGAAAGTATCGAGCGTCCTGTTAACGTCGCGGAAGCCGGCTTGCTTGCGCCGGCGCGCCAGCAGCCGATCGCCGCGGCGCGTCAGTTCGTCGGAGACGAGACACGAGAGCAAATCGATCGGCGCCATGGGCTCGACCTGCGCTTGGTGTAAGCGCGTGTCCAGCACCGAGGCCATGCCGCCGAGCCGAAGCTGACGAAGGGAGCGTTGTAGTTCAGCGAGGTTCATTCATTGGTCTCCTGGTTGTGGGATGAGTCAGTTCGTTCATCGATGAGGTCACGGTAGAGCGAGAGCTGGCGAATCAGCGGATCGACCTGGCGCAAGCTCAAGGCGGGTTGGAGGTTCCGCTCCAGGTAGCGGCGCACGAAACGGAAATCGGAGATCTCCATTTCCAACGCCATGGCGCAGGCCTGATCCACCCGCGCCGGGCCGTACTTCTTCTGAAACGACAGTAGCCCCTGGATGCGACGCACGGCGGTCTGCCCCTGCTCGCGATGCATGGCTTTGGAGAATGCGCCGATGTGTTCGCCGGCCTTCTCGGCGCGGGCGAGCACCTGGAGTGTTCCGAGCGGCGTGCGCTGCGGCCGGTCCTCGGCGTGAATGCGATGACGGCCGCGCTGCTCGCGAAGATGCTCGCGCAGGAGTTGGCCGTTGGTGGGGTCGATCAGACGGACCCACTGCGGATTCCACTGCACCTGGACACGGCGGCCGATCCAGCGCGGCGGGGCGCTGTAGTAGGCCGCCTCCACTTCCACACAACCGTCCAGATGAACGGTCCGCTCGCCGTACTGGTAATAGCGAAACGGCTCGAGCGGCAGCGGCTGCAGCGCGGGCTTCTCTTCGGCAAACATCGCGGACACCTGCCGTTTGGTCGTGCCGTGGATGCGAGTGTCGGCCCACTTCTGCTCCCAATGGTCGAGGTACGTCTGAGCTTCTGCCAGGCTCTCGAAGCGCTGTCCCTTCAACGGCGTCTTTTTGGCGTGCCCGACGCCGGACTCGACTTTCCCTTTTCGATCGGGATCGCCGAGGCGGCACGGCAGCGCAACCGCGCCGTAGTGAGCGAGCATGTCGCGATACAGCGGGTTCAACGACGGATCGTAGATGTCCGGCTTGAGCACGCCTTCGGCGAGGTTATCGAGGACGACCACGCGACAACTGCCGCCGATTCGGCGGAACGCCTGCTCGTGGAGTTGCGCCCAGGTCTGCGCGCTGGACTCGAAGACCAGCAGACGGACAGACTTCCGGCTGTAGCCGAGGGTCATGACGAAGAGGCGGGTGCGGCGGTATTTGCCGGTGTGCGGGTCGCCGACCATGGGGCCGGCCCCGTAATCGACTTGCGCTTCCTCGCCTGCGGGCGTCAGGATGACGGCGCTCGGCTCTGGCGCGCGCGCCCCGCGGAGTTTGCGGACGTATCGTTTGACGCTCTCGTACGCGCCGCCGAAGGCGCTCTGGTCCACCAGATCCTGCCAGATCGCCACGGCATTGCGGCCTTTGGCCAGCCCGGCCTCGATCAGTTCATGAAAGGGCAGGCACGCGCTGGCCGAAGGACTCCGTGACGGCGTGGGCGGTGCGGAGTCGGCGGTCACCTCGCCCGTCTCTTTGGCCGGTTTTGCATCGGCCGGCGGCTTCCGACCCCATCGGCCCGGCGGGCGCACCGGGATACCGGCTGCTCGCAGGTACCCGGCGGCAGTTTCCCGGCGAACGCCCGTTTCCTTCTCAATCCGGCGCAGGGTCCAGCCGAGCTGGCCGAGCGCAATCACCTGCTTCTGCTTCTCTTCGCTCAAGACATTGCTCACGTTGACGGAGCCTATCGCTCCGCCTGAACTCAACGTCCTGAGTGCTTCCTCCGTTGACCGGTTTTCAGCTGACCATCAATGGCCGGATTTGGGTGACCGCCGAGGCCTGGTGGTGGCGTCTCTGGCTGCTGGCGTCCTGCACGCCCAGGCCGACGACCGGGAAGGACGGATCTGCACCGTACGCTCCATAAAAGGCTCCTACGGATACACGTTTACAGGGGCCCGGCCGTCCGGGCCCACGGCTCCCTTTGTCGAGGGCAGAGGGGTAGGCATCCGAATCTCTGATGGCCAGGGCAACTTTCCGCAAGTCGACTCGATAAAGGGGGTCAATACGCCCGCCCTGATTGATCAGCCCGCTTCCGGGACTTACAAAATGAACCCTGATTGCACAGGAACAGCGCTGCTCAATGGGCCCGGCGGGGGCCGAGTTCCGTTTCGTCGTGGTCAACAAGGGGAAGGAGATCTTCTTCACTCTCGTGAACCCCGTGGGACCGATGACCCTCGCTCACTTCGTCCGGCAGTAAGATCACCGCCGGCTTGGCGAAACGGTTCGCTGGCCGCCGGGCTAAGCTCTCCGGACCGCGACCGGTTTTCGTTAGTCGCGTTTGGCGAATCGGTGCTCTCGCGTCCCTGGCGGGGCTCCACGGGGAGCGAAATCGCTACACTTAAAGCCGACCACCATCAAGCCGCAGGTGGACATGTATACGTTCCCGAACGGCAACAGCATCTACGTGCTGGCTGAGGGGCGCCTGGTGAACCTGGGCTGCGCTACGGGTCATCCGAGCTTCTGGGTGAGCAACAGCTTCAGCAACCAGACGCTTGCTCAGATCGACCTGTGGAAGAACAAGGACAAGTACGAGGTGAGCGTTTATACGCTGCCGAAGCATCTCGACGAGGAGGTCGCGCGGCTGCATCTCGAGAAAATCGGGGTGAAGCTGACGACGTTGACGCCGAAGCAAGCGGAGTATCTGGGCGTGGCGGTAGACGGGCCGTACAAGCCGGACACGTATCGCTACTAAGGCTGATTTTTGGGGTTAGCGGACGGCGCGGGGCCTCCGGGTTTCGCGCCGGCTTTGTATTGGGCATGCCGACTAAGGCCGCCCTGGCGCACTCCTACTCCACCCGAGCCGGTTCATCGCTTCTGGCAATGCTCAAAATGCGTCGATTGGCTTAGCAAAGGCAACAACCCCGAGATCGAACAAGGTCTAACCGTCATGGCCGGGGATGCAGTACATGTATGTAGGAGCAAGGCGAGACCAGGCAATCTGCCTCGATCGCATTGACTGGAGCACTGGCTTTGTGATATCTCTAGCAAACGTTTGCGGCAATCGTTTGCGAATGCCCGCCTGAGGGGAGGTCGTATGGACAGACGTAATTTCATTAAGGCTACCGCCGCCGGCTCCATCGCCGCTGCCGGCGCTCAAAGCCAGGGCAAGAAGATCCGAGTCGCACTCGTGGGCTGCGGCAGCGTTTCCACTCAGTACCTGCCCAACATGTCGCGCTCGCCCCACATCCAGCTCGTCAGCGTCTGCGACATCATTCCGCAGCGCGCTGAGAAGGCCGGCGCAAAATATAAGGTTCCCGCGTTCCCCCACATCGACAAACAACTCGCCGGTCCGGACTTCGACCTGCTGGTCAACACCACCAGCATGCCCGCCCACTACCCGCTCAACAAAAAGGCGCTCGAAAAGGGCAAGCATGTCTGGAGCGAGAAGCCCATGGCTCTTGAAGTCTCCCAGGGCCAGGAGCTCATGAAACTCGCCGCCGCCAAAGGCGTCAAGATCTGGGCCGCCCCCGCCGTCGTCACCAGCCCTCAGTTCGCCTTCATGGCGAAGACCCTCAACGAAGGCAAGCTCGGCCGCCTCGCCGCCGGCCACGGCTTCTACGGCCACGACGGCAAGCTCTGGTCAGCGTGGTTCTTCCAGCCCGGCGGCGGCCCTCTCTACGACCTCGGCGTCTACAACGTCACCACCATCACCGGCCTCCTCGGCCCCGCAAAGTCGGTCATGGGTATGACCGGCATCGGAACAACCGAACGCACCCTCACCGACGGCACGAAAGTGAAGGTGGAAACCGAGGACAACGACACCCTCCTCATCGACCACGGCAACGCCGTCTTCTCGCATATCCAGAGCGGCTACAACTACTACTCGCCGGACGGCCACTCCGGCAAGACCGAGCGCTACACCGTAGACATCATCGGCTCCAAAGGCCACATGCACCTCGTCGGTTACGACTGGGCCCCCAAGGGCGTCGACCTCCTCACCGACACCATGACCGACGTCGAACGCTTCCAGGTCGACCCCCAAGGTTACGTGTGGCAGTGGGGCGCTTCCTACATCGCCGAGCACCTCGCCACCGGCAAGCCCAGCCTCATTACCGGCGAGCACGCCCTGCACGTCCTCGAGGTCATGAACGCCTGCCACGAGTCCTCGCGCACCGGCCGCCGCGTGCCGATTCAGACCACCTTTAAGTGGCCCATCGTCTCGTAAACGGGGAACCGGAAGAGCGCGCTCAACGCCCCGAGCGCGCTCTCCGCACCGGAACCTCTCCCGTCGAAGCCCGCGCCACCAGGTGCGTCTCGAGCGTGTAAGCCGCCCCTCGCCGGCTCTTGCTTCGGATCATGCGGTCGAGCGCCTCGAACGCCATCCGGCCCAGCTCGTCCCGCGGCACCCGTATGGTCGTCAACGAGGGCTGCGCGTACTGCGCGAACGCAATGTCGTCCGCGCCCACAATCGAAATGTCGCCCGGCACCGACAACCCCGCCTGCACCGCCGCCGCCATCGCCCCCAGCGCCGACATGTCGTGCCCGCAGATCACCGCCGTGCAGTCCCGCCGCTCCGCCAGCAGAGTGCGCATCGCCGCCACACCCCCGTCGAAGGTGTTCTCACCCTCCACAATCGCCGGCTCCGGCAGGCGGTTCCGCCGCACCGCATCCACGATCGCTTGCCGGAACGTCACCGCGGACACCCGATTCTGCAGTCCCGCCAGGAACCCGATCGTCGTGTGCCCCAGTTGCCGCAAGTGCTGCACGGCTTCCCCCGCGCCGCCGGCGTAGTCCACGTGGATTGTGCTTCGGCCCCGCGCCACCGGCCCGCCGTCCAGACGCACCACCGGAATCTCCGCGCTCAGCAGTTCGTCCACCAGCGCAGGATTCAGCTGCGACGTCATGATGCTCACGCCCTGCACGCGGTTCTCGATCATGCGCCGCACCGCGTGTTCGGCCCGCTCCGCGTCGTAGTTCGTCGTGCAGATGAACGTATCCAGGTTGCGTCCCACCGCGGCAGTCTCAAAATGGCGGATCAGTTCGGGGAAGAACGGATTGACGATGTCCGAAATAATCAGCCCCACCGCGTCGGCCCGCCCGCGCGCCAGGCGCCGCCCGAACGCATTGCGGTAGTAATTCATCTCGCGCGCGATCGTCAGCACCCGATCGCGCGTCTCCTTGGCCACCGGCCGCGTATTGTTCAGCACGTGCGACACCGTGCTGATCGACACGCCCGCCCGCCCCGCAATGTCCTTCATCTGAATCGCCATGGCTGCGTACCCTGTTATACCCTGCGGAACAAGGGGCCCGCGCGGCGCACGCGGGCCTCCGCGCCTCTCAGAACCGCAACCGCCCGCCGATCTGAATACTCCGCGGCGCCGTCACGCCTCCGTCCCACCAGCCGAACTGCGGGCTCGCCAGATTAGTGTTGAATCCCCGCAGCGCGTGAAGATTGAACACGTTGAACGCATCCCCGCGCAGCTGGAACTCCACCCGTTCCGTGATGCCGAACGATTTCTGAATCGACAGATCCTGGTTGGCGAACCCGAAGCCGCGCAGGTTCGTCATCCGCGGCCCCGCGCCCAGGTAGTACTGGAAGGAACTCACCGGCTCGAACGCACCCGCGTTCAGCAGCGGACCCGCCCCCGGATCGAAGTCGCCCCGATCCGCCGCCCACGGGTTCGAACCCGCAAGCTGCGCCGGCAAGCACCCCGCCCGGAACTGCCCCGGCACGTTGCACTGGCTGCTCGTAATGCGGAACGGCGTCCCCGAAGCCAGGCGCGTCACCCCGCTGATCTGCCATCCACCCGCCGCCAGGTCGGCCAACCGGCCCCCGCCCAGAAACTTCCGCCCGCGCCCGAACGGCAGGTTGTACACAAAGCTCCCCGCAAACACCTTCGGCACGTCGCCGCTCGAAAGCGCCTTGTTGCGGCGCCGCTCGAACGGCGAGATCCCCGTGCCTCCCGGCTGCGTGCTCTCCGTGTCGGTCAGCATCTTTGAGCCCGTGAACGACAGCAAAACCCAGAACCCGTCCCCGAAGCGCTTCTCCGCCTTCAATTGCAGCGAATGGAACGTCGAGTTCCCCGCGTTCTCATTCACGCCCTGCAGGCTGCCGCAATACTGCGGATACGGCAGCAGCGCCTGCGCCAGCGAAGGCGAGCAGCCCGTCATCTGCTCCACCCACCCCGCGTAAGGAATGTTCACGCCGTGTAGCGACGTCTGCCCCGGCTGGAAGTCGTCGCGCAGCCTCGCTCCGTAGCGCGACAGCAGCGCCGGATCGAGCGCGTTCAGCGGCGCCACGCGCGAGATCAGCCGTGTCCCCTTGTTGCCCACATACGCTGCGCTCACCGAAAAGTTCGCGCTCAGCTGCCGCTCGACGCTCAGGTTCCACTGCTGCGAATACGGCAGGCGATTCCCATCCGCCGGCCGATACCGCGGCCCGCCCTGCCCGTTCAAAAACGACGGGTCGAGCACCGGCAACTGGAACTGCCGCCACGTCCCCGGGAAACCCTGGTCCAGCAGGAATGCCGCCTCGTAGCCGGACTGCCCGCCCGCAAAACTGTAGCTGTTCAGGTTAAACCCGTCGTTCCCAATGCCGCCCGTCCAGCCCGGATAGTTGCCGGCGTCATAAAAGATCCCATACCCCGTGCGGACCACCATCTTCGGCGCCACCGCATAAGCGATGCCGATGCGCGGTGCAAAGCCCGTTTTGAACAGGTTCTCCGGATATGCCTTGCCGAAGCTCGCCGTCCCGCCCCACCGGTTGCCCGCAAACACCAGCCGCCCCGGACGTCCGCCCGCACCCGGGTTCGGTCCCGCCGGATCGAAGAACGAAAAAACATCGTGCTGCTCGCGCGTCGGTGTGTGCATGTCCCACCGCAGGCCGAGATTCAGGCTCAGCTTCGGCGTCACCTTCCACGTGTCGCCCACGTGCGCGATATAGGAACTCCATCGCGCAGAGATCAGGTCGAACGGCACGTTCGATAGCGAACCCGAGTTCACCTGCCCCAGCAGAAAGCTCGCAATCGGGCTGCCGCTGTTTTGGTCCGGCACGCCCGTGTTCGCCGCATCAAAGTACGCCGACCCCGCGCCGCTTAGCCCCGTCGTGAAGGAGTTGCGCTGGTTGCGATACTCCACACCTACCTTCAGCGTGTGCTTCCCTTTCACCCACGTCAGCAGGTTCTGCCCCACCACCGCGGGCGCCGGCCAGCGCTGGAATCCCCAGCCCGCGCCGAGTTCCGTAAAGCCCGATCCGAACTGGAAGCCCGGAGGCTGGTCCCGCAGCGGCGCGCCCGGAATCGCCGGCAGTTCGTCCACGTAGCGCCGGTTGTGCGGCCCCGCTTCATAGTAGTCGTGGTTGTAGCCGATGCTGAAGTGGTTCAGCAGCGTCGGCGTGAACGTCCGATCCCAGTTCACCCGATGCGCTTGTGTGTGCTTGTACACGTCGCCATCGTTGCTGATCTGGTCCGGCAGCCGCGACTCCGTGAACGTCGGCCAATCCTGGAACCACAGCGTCAGCGTGATGTGGTCCTTGTCCCCGATGTACTCGTCCAGGCGCGCGTTCAGGATGTTCAGCTTCGCCTTCCAAAGACTGCCAACGCCCGAGGGCAGGTAGTTGTTGATCACACCCGAATTCGTCGGCTGCGGCAGGTACCTCAACCAGTCCCGTGCAATCGGCGAAAACCGGCTCGGGTCGATCCGGTTGCCCGCGAACGGCGTGCGCACCAGTTGCCCGTTCACAATGCGCGTCGACTGCGGATCGTATATCGGAATGAGATTCCCCGCGCTATCCGTCCAGTCGCTGAAGTCCCCCGCGCGCTGCTTGAGCGAGGGGATCGACATGAAATCGCGCGTCGTCGATCCGCGCTGCCGGAACCCTTCGTAGTTGAAGAAGAAGTACGTCTTGTTCCGGTTCGACCACGCACCCGGCAGCTTCATCGGGCCCCCGATCGACCCGCCAAAATCGTTCTGCAAATCTTTCGGTACCGAATCACGGCCGTATTGCCGCGCATTGAATGCGTTGTTGCGGTGAAACTCGAACAGCCCTCCGTGAAATTCGTTCGTCCCGCTCTTCGTCTCCATGATCACCACCGCACCCGCGCCCGAGCCGTACTGCGGCTCGTAGTTCGACTGCAGCACGCGAAGCTCGCTCACCATGTCCGGCGATTGCGCGTAGTCGAACGCGCCCCACAGCCCTTGGCCCCCGGAAGGGTTCACCAGGCTTCCGCCATTGAGGATCATCTCCCCCGCATACCGCAGTGACCCGTTCACGTGCGCGTCCAGCACGTCCCCGGTCGGACTCACCGCGCCCGGCAGCAGCGTCAGAAACGTCGCCGAGGAACGCACGCCGCCCGCCACCGCCAGCGGAAGTTCGCCCAGCGTGTCCGGCGAAATACCCGCCCGCTGCTCCGCGTTGTCGTAGTTCAGCGGCGACGCGTCGGCCCGCACCTCCACCACCTGCTGCGCCGCGCCGATCTCCAGGCTCACATCGGAGCGCATGCGGCCGCCCAACTCCAGCCGGATGCCACGCTGCAGGTAGTCGCGGAAGCCCGTCGCCGACACCTTCAGTTCGTAAGGGCCCGCCGGAAGCTGCGGGAAGGAGTAGACGCCGGAGGAATTCGTCGTCGTCTTGCTGGCAATGCCGGTGGCCGCGTTTGTCACCGTGACTTCTGCGTTGGGCACCGTTGCCCCCGAAGAGTCGGTAACCGTACCGTCCAGCGACGCGGTGGAGGTTTGAGCCGGCAGCAGCGCGACACAGCCGATGGCGAGACTCAGAAGCGCAACACGAACGAGCAATCTCACCTGCATGGGTGAAGCCCTCCCTGGAGCACGGCAAACGCGACCGGTCACACCCCTTGTTTAAACGTTTGCCGCAAACGTTTTCTGTGTAGTATTAAGCGATCTGAAAAGCGAAGTCAAGCGAATTTTCACCCGCCCCGTTTGACACCGCCCACCCGTATCTGCTTACCTGTCTGGAAGAGTGCGCAAACGTTTGCGGATTCTCGCCATTCTGGCCACCTCCACCGCCTCTCTGGCAGCGCAGGCTCACCCCGCGCTGGCGCGCATCCGCGACCTCCTGCAGGCCGGCCAGACCGCCGCCGCCCGCACTGAACTCGAAACCCTCCGCCAGTCCGGTCCCCCCGACCCCCGCGTCCTCAACCTCCTCGGCGCCGTCAATGCCATGGAACGCCGCTTCGCCGATGCCGAACGCTCGTTTCGCCAAGCCGCTCAGATTGCTCCGCAATTTATAGATCCGTGGCTGAACCTCGGACGCCTGTATCTGGAACAGGCCGACGACCGCCAGGCCCTCGCCTCCTTCAACACCGCCCTCCGCCTCGATCCCGCCAACGCCGAGGCCCTCTTCCAAAGCGCCTCCATCGATGTGCGCACCGGCGCCTATCGCCAGGCAGCCCTCCTCATAGACCGCCTGCCCCCCGCCATCCGCACCCGCCCCCACGCCCAAGCCATCGCCTGCGCCGCCCACGCCGGCCTTGGCAACCCCGCCCAGGCAACCGCCATCGCCCGCCGTATCGCAGCCGCCCCCGATCTCGCCGAGGCCGACATCGACCCCGTCATCCCCGTCCTCTGGAAGCTCCGCGCCACCGAACCCGCCTACATCCTCCTCGACGCCCTGCACCGCCGCTCGCTCGCCTCCGCCGCCTCGCGCCGCCGGCTCGCCCTGCTCGAAGAGGAGAAGGGCGAGTACGCCCGCGCGCGCGCCGTCCTCGAGCAGATTCAGCCCGTCACCCCGGACCTCCTCGTGGAACTCGCCCGCCTCGCCTATCGCGGGCGCGACGCCAAAGCCGCCCTCGGCTACCTCGCCCACGCTCGTGACCAGGACGAAAAGAACGCAACCATCCACTACCTCTTCGGCATGATCTGCGCGTCCGAAAGGCTCGCCGTTGAAGCCGAGAAGTCCCTCCGCCGCGCCCTCGAGTTGGGCTACCGCGATCCCATGGCGCGTTACGCTCTCGGCTCGGTGCTCGCCGCCACCGGTCGCGCGGCCGAGGCCGTCGACGAGTTCCGTGCCTTCCACGCCGCGCGTCCTCACGAACCCGCCGCCGCCCTGGCCCTCGGCGTCGCCCTCTGGTCCTCCGGCGACTCCGCCGCTGCCAAACCACACCTGGCCGCCGCCAGCCGCCAATCCGGCACCGCCGCCCCCGCGGAGTACTTCCTGGGGCGCCTCGCGCAGGCCGAGGGCAACTTCGAGGAAGCCGCAACACGCTACGACCAGACAACCAAACTGAACCCCGCGCACGCCGATGCCTGGGCGGACCTCGCGCTCATTCACGCCCGCGAACAGAGATACTCGGAAGCCGCCGCCGCCCTCAATCGCTGCCTCGCCCTCGACCCCGACCATCTCGCCGGAAACCTGAATCTCTACGTGCTCTACCAGCGCACCGGTGACCCGCGCGCCCCCGCCCAACGAGACCGCGCCGAGCAGCTCCGCACCCGTCGCTCCGCGGAACTCGAGTCCTTCTGGCGCACCATCCGCATCAGCCCCTGGGAGACGAGTGAAATTGCCCGTTAAGCTCGCCTTCCTTCTGTGTGCCGCGGCGGCTTCCGCCGCTGAACCCGCCGTCACCTTCCGCGCAAGCACCCTCGACATGGTCGTCCGCAACGGCGCCGCCGGCAACAAGCATCAGATCGAAACCATGATCGCCGGCGTGGCCGTCCTCGACTATGACAACGACGGCTGGCCCGACATCTTCGTCGCCAACGGCGCCGAGATCCCCTCCCTTCGCAAATCCGCCCCGTCCTTCCACAACCGCCTCTTTCGCAACAATCGCGAGGGCGCCTTCACCGATGTCACCGATCGTGCGGGCCTCGCCGGCGCCGGATACTCCATGGGCGCCGCCGCCGCCGACTTCGATAACGACGGCTTCGTTGACCTCTTCGTCACCGGCGTCCGCGCCAACACCCTCTACCGCAATCGCGGCGACGGAACCTTCGCCGACGTCACCGCTACGTCCGGCGTCCCCGCGGACGGCCCGTGGACCGTCGCCGCCGGTTGGTTCGATTACGACAACGATGGCCGCCTCGATCTCTTCGTGGTCCGCTACGTCGAGTGGAACCCCGACGCCGAGCCCTATTGCGGTCTCCAGAAGCCCGGCTACCGCATGTACTGCCATCCCAAGTTCTATCGCCCGCTACCCAATGCGCTCTTCCGCAACGAAGGCAACGGCCGCTTCCGCGACGTCTCCGCCGCCGCCGGCATCGCCGCCTTCCCCGGTAAAGGCATGGGTGTGGCCTTCGGCGATTACGACGCCGACGGCTGGACGGACGTGTTCGTCGCCAACGACACCATCCCCAACTTCCTGTTCCGCAACCTCGGCAATGGCAAGTTCGAGGAGATCGCACTCGCCGCCGGCGTCGCCCTCAACGCCAATGGCGCCGCCCACTCCTGGATGGGCGCCGATCTTCGCGACTACGATAACGACGGCCGCGACGACGTCTTCGTCACCGCCCTCACGCGCGAAGGTCACTCCCTCTTCCGCAACGTCGGCCGCGGCCTCTTCGCCCCTACCGGTGAAAAGACCGGAGTCACCCGCGAGTCCATCAAATGGAGCGGGTGGAGCACCGGCCTCTACGATCTCAACAACGATGGCTGGAAAGATATCTTCGTCGCCGGCGGCCACGTCATGGACAACGCCGACACCACTTCCAACGAGCCCGCGCGCCAGCCCAACCAGGTCTTCGTCAATCGCCGCGGCGCTGCCTTCTCGCTCGAACTGCTCCCCGGTGCGGCCCTCCATCGCGGCGCCGCCTTCGGCGATTTCGATCGCGACGGCCGCGTGGATGTGGTGGTCACCCGCCTCAACGAAGCCCCGCTCGTGCTCTGGAACACCACCCCGCAAGCCGGACACTGGGTGTCGCTAAAGCTCACCGGCAGTGCTTCCAATCGCGACGCCATCGGCGCGCGCGTGCGCATCAAAACCGCTTCCGGTGAGCAGTGGAATCACGTCAGCACCTCCGTCGGCTACGCCGGCTCCAGCGAACCCCTGGTCCACTTCGGCCTCGGCCCGGACAACACCGTTCTCGAACTCGAGATCCGCTGGCCCAGCGGCCGCACGCAAACCCTGCGAAACGTCCCAGGCAACCAGACCCTCGCCGTTCAGGAACCGTCCCGTTCGTAGGAAAGCATCGCCGCGCCGGTCACCGCCAGCGCCACGCCCAGCCATTCGCGGCCCGTCAGTCGCTCCGATAACAATCCGAACGCCAGCCCGAACGTAACCACCGGATACAGCGCCGTCAGAGGGATGGCCACCGACGCCTTCGCTCCCCGCTCGAGCGAGGCGAACAGAAACCACGTCCCCAGCCCGTTGATCAAACCCGCCGCCACCCCCACCAGCCCCCCGCGCCACGTGAAGCCGCCGAACCCGCCGTGCAGCAGCAGCAGCGGCAACGCCAGAACGTATCCCGCCGTCACCCAGATCAGCAGTGAGCCCGCCCCGATTCGATTGCTCCCCAGTTTCTGCAGGACACCCACCAGGCCCCAAAGAAAGGCCGCCAGCAGCGCCGGAGCAAACCACGTCACGCCAGCACCGCGATCGCCGCCAGCGCCAGCACCATGCCCGCCGCCTGCACCCAATTCAACCGCTCCCGCAAAAACAACACCGCCCCCAGCACCGTGAACAACGGAAACAACGCGGTCACCGGTCCCACCACCGATGCCTTCCCGCGCTCCATCGCCACGTAAAACGCCACCATCCCCAGCGTCGCCAGCACCCCGTTCAGCACTCCGTACACCACGCCGCGCCGGTCCGTCTCCACGCGAAATCCCTGCCGCGCCGCCGCCGCCGCCACCAGCGGCAGCATCCCCACCACAAACAGGAGTTGCATCAGTTCCGGCGACAGATTCCCCGCGCCGATCTTCACCAGAAACGCCCACACGCCCCAGAACAGCGTGGAGAGCAGCGCCAGCGACAGCCACTTCGGCACAGCGGGCCTACTGCGCCGTCACGGGCTCGTGGGGACGCGAGAATCGCGCCTCGTCCCGCGTCACCTGCGGCGTGTATCGGAACTCGCCCACCTTGAGTCCCCGCATCTGTGCCAGCCGCAGCGCGGCCACCTGAACGGGGATGATCTCCACCAGCGGCGCAAGCGGCGCCGTCACCGGGATCGTCTCACACCACCGCGGACCACCCGTCCGCGGCCCCGGCCCCACCACGCACACGCGCCCTCCGAAATAGGCCAGGTCTGACGCCAGCGAAACATTCAACTCGCGCGTCTGCCCCGCGGGTGCAAACACGAACCCCACAAAGTTCCCGTCCACCATCTCCACCGGTCCGTGCCGGAAGGACGCCGCCGCAATCCCGCACGCCGGATACTTCGCTGTTTCATTAAACAGCAGCGCCCCCTCCAGCGCGGAGCCATAGGAGGGGCCGCGCGCCAGAAGATGCACCGGTGCGCTCAGGCTCAGAAATTCGTTCCAGTCGCCGCTCGCGAGCAACCCCTCAATGTACCCCCCGAGTCGCCCGATGACCTCCTCCGCCTGCGCCACTAAATACTCAAACTCGCCCGTCACCGCCGCCCCCAGCAGTCCCAGCGCCAGCAGCGTTCCCGTATAGCTCTGGATCGCCACCATCTCGTCGGGCAGGCTTCCGATGTGGATCGAACAATCCGCCCCCTGCGCCAGCATACTCGCCGGGTCGTTGCTGACGCCGATCACGGTCGCGCCATCGCCCACCTGTGCCAGCAGCTTCGCGATCTCCACTGACTCGCCGGAGCGGGACACCATGATGATCACCGTGTCCCGGTACATGCCCCGCCGGTAATGCAGCATCTCGCCGCTCTCCAGCACCGACGCGTCGATCCCTTGCTCGCACAGCAGGTACTCGAGCGGAATCGACCCGAAGAGTGACGCGCCCATCCCCGTGATGATCACCCGGCCCGCTTTGCGGATCAGCCGGCCTGCTTCCAGAACAGCCGCACTGCCCGCCCCGGTTTGGTGACTCAGCACGGCCTGGAGCGACGCCGGCTGGCTCTGAATGTCGGTAAGGAGACGAGGGTTGCCCATCAGTCAATCGCTTCGCGCAAACGTTTGCCTAAGTCTATCAATTTCCCACCGCCGCCGGCTCCCGCGCCTGCAGCGCGCCTGCGACGCCCTTCCGGAGCGCCCGCAAATAAGCCGCGTTGCAGCCGCAGCAGCCGCCCACGTACCCGAACTGCTCGCGTACCGCCAGCGCCCCGAAGTCCCGAAAGGACTGCCGCGACACCTGGATCGTTTCCATGTCGTCCGGAAACTGCGGAAGCTTCGTGAAGCACGGTGTCTGTTCCGTGGTTCGAAATGCCGCCGGCTGTGCGATCACCGGCGCCGGCGCCGCCCGCTGCATCCGCCGCAGCAGCCCGAGCATTCGTTCCGGCTCCTGCTCGCAATTCGCGCCCACCGCCAGCGCGCCCGCATCGGCCATCGCCTTCGCGCACGCCTCCGGCGAGTGGCCGTCCGAACACGCGTCCAGCGTCGGGCGGAAGCTCATCGTCGCCAGCACCGGCAGCCCGCTCTCGCGCGCGCACTGGAGCGCAATCAGCATCTCCTCCAGGTGAAAGAACGTCTCCATCAGCAGGAAGTCCACGCCGCCGTCCTTCAGCAGCCGGATCTGCTCCGCCAGCAGATCCCGCACGTGCGCCGCCGCCGAACTCCCTTCGCGCTCGAAGAGCTGCGTGCGCGAAACCGACCCCGCCACCAGCGCCGCGCCTCCCGCCACCCCCCGCGCCAGCTTCACCGCCTGCACGTTGATGTCTTCCGTCTGCTTGCCGTACCCCGCCCGCGCGAGCTTCTCTCGCGTCGCAAAGAACGTCAGCGCCTGCAGCACCTCTGACCCCGCCGCCAGAAACTCGCGATGCAGCTCCCGCAGCGCGTCCGGGTTCTCAATCACCACCTCGGGCGTGAACTGCCCGCTGCCGCGGCCGGTGCCGACCTTCTCGCGCTCCGATCCGCTGTCCACATGGCCGCGCCGCTCGAGCTCGAGCAGATAGCCGCCGTCTCCGATCACCGGCGTCCCCTGCTTCAGACGCGTGACGATATCCTGCATGCTAAATTCTCCTCGTCAAAACTCAACTCCTGCCGGCATCGCACCGCCGCCCCGATCACGCCGCAATCCGCTCCCAGTTCCGCGGTAACGATCGGCAGCGCCTGTGTCTCCCGCGCCCAGATATGGCGCCGGGCCGAAGCCACCAATTCCTTCCAAAACAGCCCTCCGCAGAGGCCCAGCCCACCGCCCACCACCACCGCCTCCGGGTCCAATACGTTCGCCAGGAAGCCCACGGCCGATCCCAGCGCCGTAGCCGCGCTCGTCACCACCTCCATCGCAGCCGCTTCCCCGGCGGCCGCCCGCGCGCACACTTCCTCGGCCTTCGTAATCGAAGCACCCGTCAGGTTGCCGTACCGCCGCGCAATCGCCGGGCCCGATGCATACTCCTCGAGAACGCTCGAACTCAGACCAGCGCACTCCACGCAGTGCGCCGTCTGCGGCCCCGTAGCAAGCACCAGCGCATTGCCCCGCGCACCCGTCCACGGCTGTCCGTCGAGAACGAAAGCGGAACTGATGCCCGTGCCCGCCGTCACGTAGACAAACGACCGATAGCTTCTCCCCGCCCCGCAAACCGCTTCCCCGAGAGCCGCCGCTCGAACGTCCGACTCCACCACCGCCGGCGCGATCGTCGAGAGCCGCTCCCGCACCGGGACGCCGCTCCACGCAATCGTCTGCGAACTCCTCACCTCGCCCGCCAGGTCCACCAGCTCCGCCACCCCCGCCCCAACGCCTCTCACCTGCAGCCCCAGCGACACCGCCTCCTCGCCCAACTGCCCCGCAAACTCCAGCACCCTCTCCAGAACATCCAGGCCACCCCGCCCCGGCTGCGTTGCGATCTGCCTGCGACTCACCAGCCGCGCCCCAGGGAAAGCAACCACCCCGCCAGCCGTCTTCGTACCGCCGATGTCGAGTCCGATCACCGCGTACGGATCACGTTCTTCCGGCACGCCCGCCGCCTCTCTAAGCCTCATCTGTCACACCTACGCAAACGTTTGCGCAAACGCCAGCGTACACGCTCCCGGGAGGAGCGTCAAGAGGGTTCTTGCCTTCCACCGTCTCGCCAGACCGTTCCTGCCGCCGAACTAGTCCCTGGCACTCGGGCGCCACGAACACCGCTTGTAAGACGCCCGATCATGACGCACCCTCGTCAGGCGCGGCTCCTATAAGGTAGCGATCCAGACATCGGCCTCGATTCGTAAGACCACGAAATACAGGTCCTTCTCGTGCCGGCAGCCCGAAGTTGTTTTCGAATTGGAAGGGATCGATCCAGAGCGCCTGGTGAGTCGTACCAGAGACGCTGTCAATCACGTACAACTTGCCCGTACTCGGATAGCTCGCGCTCGATCCCTCTGCCATATACAGGAGGCGGCGATTGTCCCGCAGCCACACTGGCCAGCCGCCGGACGGCCGCAGCAATCGGAATTGCTTGGAATCCAGGGAGTAGATCCCGAACCCGGCTGAGCCCGAGTCAGGGCGCATGAGAGTTGCCCCCAGCTTTCGGCCATCGCCCGACCAGGACCAGAGCCACAGCCACGCGCCCTTCTCCGCCAGTGGCGTCAGCGGTTGAGGGGACTGATCCTTCCAGTCCCTGTCGGGATCAATCAAAAGCGGGACTCCATTCTGCACGGTGCACGCGATCCGTGCCCCGTCCGGTGACCACAACGGCGTCATCACATTCTGGTTTCGATAGTTCGTCAGCTGGCGCAACCCGCTTCCATCGGCGTTCATGATCCATACCTGGTGCGTCCCGCTGCGGTCGGAGTAGAACGCTAAGCGCTTGCCGTCCGGCGACCACGCCGGCATCCGGTCCCTCGCCGCGTCGTCCGTCAGCTGGCGTAATCCGGTACCGTCGGTTCGGATCACAAAAAGGTCGTCCTGCGTGCCCACTGAGGCAAAGGCGAGCCACCGGCCGTCGGGCGACGCATTCACCTGGGTCTTCCGAATCGAATCGCGAGTGACGGGAGTCGGTTGGCCGACCGCCGCGGATCGAGAGCCGTCGAAACCCGCCCTGTTCAGATTCGAGTCGATCGTTGATTGGACATAGGCCATCCGCCGCCCGTCTTGCGAAAAACTCAATTGGCTGCTGTACAGGGACGGAGTGGTGAACAGCTCAGGGGCTGCCATGGGCCGCCCTGACCGTTCCTCCACCCGAACGCGCCACAAGTTCATGCTGCCGCCCCGGTCGCTCGAGAAATAGCTGTACCGCCCGTCCGGCGACCACACCGGACTCCAATCGAACGCCAGATCTGACGTCACCGGAACCGGTTCACCACCTGCCGCTGGAACGCTCCAGATGTCGCGGTTGGCCTTGATATAACCCCAGCATGCGATGCGGTCGCCGTGGGGAGACCAGTGAGGCTGCACGCAGTCATCAAGCTTCGCGGTGACGAGCCGTCGTTCCTGAGTTTCAACGTTGACGACGTATAGCTGGCTTCCTAGGCCCATCCGAACGTCCGCCCTCCCGAAGCCCGCAGTAGCGAAGACGATCTCCTTACCATCCGGCGACCAGGCAGGGTTGTACCCGCCTTCCGTGATGCGCTTAACGTTCTCTCCCGTCGCGCCCATCACGAAGATCCCTCCCCCGCCACGCTCCGAACGGAACGCGATGCGCTCCCCGTCCGGCGAAAACGCGGGCTGCACATCGTCCTCCCGGGAGTCCTGTGTCAGGTTGAGCGGGTTTGTCCCCCCTGCCCGCTGAAAGCGGATGTCCCAGTTGCCCGATAGGCGGCTCTGATAGACGAAAGACTTGCCGTCCGGTGAAAGACTCGGGTACAGTTCCTGGCCGGGTTGATCGGTGAGCTTGGTGAAAGTCGCATTGAGCGGGGCCTGCCGGTTGAACGGAGACGCGAGATACCATGCCAGTCCGGCCAGAGGAATCAGTCCTAGCGCCATCCACGCGCGGAATGCGGGAATCCGCGATTGCCTTGCCGGCGCGCGAGTTGCCCACTTTACTGAGCCGGCCTCTTCCAGCAACTGCTCCAGCAGCGCCTTGACATCCTCCATGTGCTGCCACCGCCGCTCTGACTGCTTTCTCAGGCACTGCGCCACAAGCCGGTATAGGTGGTAGGGGAGGTCTGGCGCCACCTCCTCCAGCGGTGTCGGCTCCTCGTGGAGGATGGCCGCCAGGATCTCCGCCTTGCTGCGTCCTTGGAACGCTTGCGCCCCCGACAGCATCTCGTAAAGCACCGCACCAAACGAGAAGATGTCGGACCGCCCATCCAGCGGCTTCCCTTCCGCCTGTTCCGGTGACATGTAGGGCACCTGCGCAAACAAATGCGTGACCGGCTCTTGAAACTCGGGGAAGATGTTTCGGCCGTCCGCGCCGATGTCGGGCCGCATTCCTGCCTGCTGCCGCCGGCCCGGGCTGTCCCCGGAGCATGGTGGGCATCTGGTCGAGAAGGCAACAATCTCTCCATCCCTCCAGGAGCTCCAATTCATTTCTGGCAACCTGGGGCGTCGCCAGCCATGTGGCGATCTAAGGACGGTCAATCGGTGGGTTGCACCCTCCCTATGGTGAGCGAAGCCGGAGTTGGATCCCGCCCGCAGTGAACTAACCCCGAGTGTTTGGGCAGGGCCGCAAGCTCAACCCCCGCCCAGAATCGTCTTCTGTCTATAGCAACTGCTGTCCGTCTCGGCAGCTTCGCCTCGCGAGCCTTTGATCCTCAAGGGCCCCGCTTCGGCAGCGAGGGTGCATATGACAGAGCGGGAGCCGATCCATATCCAGCACTCCCAGGAGGTTAAGAATGCTGATCCCAGTTTCCATTCTCGGCGGAATCGTCCTTGCCGGATACTGCATATCAAGGGTAAGGGCGATGCAAGGACGGAAGTCCGACGTGCAGACGCTATTCAGCAGGAAGTAGCGGCGCAACTCGCCGTCCGCGCACCCAGACGTCGGCTCGTGACGCAGCAGCCTGCCGGGAATGTCGGCATCTGACGATACACATTCCAGCTGGCGGCCTGCAAGTCTCTGAAAGCAATATCCCAGCAGCTTTGGCATCCCTGTCGCTTTAGACCGGCGCAGGAGACGAAAAAGAGCTATGATCGGGGCTGTGGGAGCTTCTTCCACTGAGATCTACGAGGCGGTAGTTGAACTCTCCCGCTCCATCGCCGGGCGCGACGATTTGGAGAGCCTGCTGTATGGTGTCCGGGAGTCGCTCCGCCGCATCGTCGCATGTGAGACGGTCGGATTGATCCTGCACGATGTGGCGGCGGATCGGACCAAGGGCTACATCGTCCGCAGGCCAGGAATTCCTCTTTTAAGCCTGTGCTTTCCGGCGGAGGAGGACCCCGCTGGACTGGTGTGGCTCACGCAGCGGCCGCTGGTCATTCCCTGCATCGATACAGAGACGCGCTGGCCGGGATTTATCGAACGGTGCCGAGAGGCAGGGATCCAGGCCGTCACTCTGGTGCCCCTTACGTCAGGAGCGAACCGGCTCGGGGCCTTGGGCTTCGGGGCGGTGGCGCCGTTCGGACCGAACGAGGCAGAGCTTGCTTTCCTGCAGCGCGTGGCGAGCGAGCTCGCGGTCGCCGTCGAGGCCTTTCTCGCGAAGCAGGAGCTGACCCGCGAACGAGACCGCCTGCGAACCCTCTTCGACATCACGAACGCGCTCGTGGCAAAGTTGTCTCACGATGAGTTGTTCGCGGCCATCTCCGCGCAACTGTCGAGGGTAGTTCAGCACGATTTCTCACTGCTGACACTGCGCACGGAAGACGGCGGGCTGCAAATGGTGGCGTTGCACTTCACCGGTAAACCGCTTTTTGAGAAAGACGAGGCGGACGTGAATCCGGAAGACATGCATGCAGGCGAAGCCCTTGCAACGGGGAAGCCTGTGGTACTCCACGACCTTGACGTCGGACGCTACCCCTCATCTCACTACCAGCGCTTCGTGGACGCGGGCTGCAAGTCCGTGTGCTCGATCCCTCTTTCGACCAGCAATGGAGCCCTCGGCACGCTGGAAATCGGCAGAACCACCGCCGATAGCTGGGCGGACGAAGACGTCGACTTCCTGGTACAAGTGGGCCGGCAGGTGGCCATCGCGGTCGAGAACGCGCTCGCGTACCGCCAACTAAGCGATATCAAGGAGCGTCTGGCCACCGAGAAGCTTTACCTCGAGGACGAGATTCGTTTCGACCACAACATCGGCAACATGGTGGGATCGGGCCCGGCGTTTCAGGCGGTCCTGAGGAGTGTGCAGATCGTAGCGCCTACCGACGCGACAGTACTCATCCTGGGAGAGACGGGCACGGGCAAGGAGCTGGTAGCGCGGGCTATTCACGAGATGAGTCATCGGAGCAAAGGCAATTTCGTCAAAGTGAACTGCGCAGCGATTCCTGCCAGTCTTCTGGAGAGCGAGTTATTCGGGCACGAGAAGGGCTCCTTTACGGGCGCCGTCGCACAGAAGATCGGCCGGTTCGAGCTGGCGGACCAGGGAACGCTGTTTCTCGACGAGATCGGAGAAATGCCCTTGGAGCTTCAGCCAAAGCTGCTCCGTGCGATTCAGGACCAGGAGTTCGAGCGGGTGGGCGGCACGCGCACCATCCGAACGAACGTCCGGTTCATCGCGGCGACGAACCGTGACCTGAAGACGATGGTTGAGGAGAACCGGTTTCGGGGAGACCTCTACTATCGCCTGCATGTCTTCCCGCTGAACGTACCGCCGCTTCGTGAGCGCCGGGAGGATATACCGCTGCTGACCCGGTACTTTGTGCAGAAACATGCACACCGGATGGGCCGGAAGATCGACCGCATCCCGAATCACGCGCTCGAGGCATTGGCGAGCTACCACTGGCCGGGAAACATTCGCGAACTGCAGAACGTGATCGAGCGCTCCGTGATCGTGAGTAACGGCATGGAACTGAACCTGGCGATGCCGGAGTCTCATGGCAAGCCGGTGCCTGCGCTCGCGCCCAGCGGAGGCGCCAAGGTTTCCGAGGCCATCGAACGGGCGCGGATACTGCAAGCGCTGAAGGACGCCAAGGGGATGGTGGGAGGGCCAAACGGCGCCGCGGCTCGTCTCGGGCTGAAGCGGACCACACTGCAGTCGCGGATGCGTAAGTACAACATCTCACGGCAGTATCTCTAGCCTGAGCGATGGGCTGACGCGACGAAGTGCCGGGCGCCGTCACCGGCACAAGCCGACCTTTTGGCACTCCAGAGCGGCCGAAACGCGCAGGCAGCTTGCATTCGAGGGGCGCAGCGAATTGGACGGAGACGTGCAGCTATATGGTTGGAGAAGTAATCTTCATGATCCGAATCAGCGCCACGGAAGAACCGTCTCGCACCACTGTAACCGTTGATGGTGAGTTGTCGAGGGAGCATATTGAAGCGGTTGAGTCTAGTTGCCGGGAGGCCGAGTTGTTCGGGAAGCCGGTCCGGCTGTTCCTGCGCGACATCACTGCCATGGACCAGCATGGCCAAACGTTGTTGAGCCGCCTTTCGGCAACAGGTGTCACCCTTCACGCCGAAGGCGTCTATACTTCTTACCTCGTCGAGGCGTTGCGAGGCGCGCGGAAGCCCACGCGAAGGCCCGGGGGAGAGGCACCCAGGACGGAAGGACAGAACAGATGATCGGGGCCGCAACGGCTCGCTTCCGAGGCCTATTGGTGGCCATTCGCGGACTCGAGCTTCGCGCTGCGCACCGAAAACAGCAGACCGCGCAGCCGGAGCTCAATCGGGAGGCGCTGACGGACCTATACGAGGCATGCCGGGAGTTTGTGCGCCGGTGTGACTGCGGGGAAGTGCGGAGCAGGCGGTCCTACCGGCAGATGAAAGCTGCGATCGAGAAGGCCGAAGCAACGCGGTAGCAAGCCGAACTAAAAAAAAATCCGGCCTGCCACTATCTCAGTGGCAGGCCGGATGTGTTTCTTAGGGTTAGAAGGAGATCCGAACGACGCCCTGCAACTGGCGCTCGGATGAAAGGTGAGTTGCGGTGATCTTCCCGAAGTTGCCGGCGCTGATGTCCGTGTTCGGGTTGCGGTACACCGGGTGGTTGAACAGGTTGAACGCTTCTGCCCGGAATTCGATCTTAAAGCGCTCCCACAGGGGAATGGTCTTCCCCGCGGAGAGGTCAACCGTGGCGATGCCGGGCCCGATCAGGACATTCCGTCCGAGGGTTCCCTGCCGTAGGAGCACCCCGCTGCTGTTGCGAGGAGTCTGGGCCACCGCGCTGGTGGTGAAGTAACGCTCGGTGTTCCCAGAGTCGGTCTTCAGCTCGCCAACCAAGTCCGGACGGCCCGCCGGAGTGCCGGGCGTGCTCAGCGAGAAGGGCAGTCCGCTCTGCAGCGTAAGGATGGTGTTCAGCTGCCAGCCGCCCGCAAGGAGGTCAAGAGGCTTGCTCGCGGAATGGAGGAATCGCCTGCCCTTTCCGAAGGGCAGCTCATAGACGCTGCTGACGACGAGCCGCTGTTTGACGTGCTGATCGGAGAGTGCGCGATCGAAGCGAAGGCTCTCGTACACCTGTTCGGAGGCGAAGGCCCCGCTGCCGTCGTCGACGGTGCGGCTGAAGGTATATGCGGCCGTGAACTGCAGGCCTTCGGCGAAACGGCGGGACACCTCCGCTTGCAGCCCGTGGTAGATGGAATTGCCACGCGCCTCCTGGAGGTGGATATCGCCCATGCCGGGATACAGGTGAGTGCCTGCGGGGGTGTTGAAAAGCTGACCGGAGATGTTGTAGCGGTCGATCAGGTGATGACCTGCGGCGCCGACGTACGCCACCTTGGCGACGACGTTCTTAGGCAGTTGGTGCTGCAGCTGGATGTTCCACTGCTGCATGGTCGAGGTCTTATTGTCGGGCACGACGGCCGCCATGCTGATGTTCTTCGGATTGGCGGCGTCGAAGTTGCGGAAGCCGGCAGCCGGTAAGGCGCCGGTGGACGTCATCCAGTCGGAACTGTTGGAGGGCGCCTGGCCGGAGAGCGTGATGCGGTAGCCGTCGGTGTAGTTGTACTGGCTGATGCCGCTGAAGGGGGCATTCTGGGAGAGCTGATTGTCGATGCCGCCACGGTCCAGGAAGTAGAACACGCCGTAGCCGCCGCGCACAACGGTCTGCCCCTTGCCGGTTACGTCGTAGGCGAAGCCGACGCGAGGCGCGAAATTGTGGTAGTTGTTGTTCGCCAGCGGATCGCTGCTGCTGCTGGCAAGGCGAATGGTGGAGGTTTGCAGGTCGAAGTTCGACTGACGCGCGTACACTTCAGTAGGATTGGTCAGGACGTCGTAGCGAACGCCAAGGTTGACGGTCAGGCGACGGGTGACGCGCCAGTCGTCCTGGAGAAACAGGCCATTCTCCCAACTGCGCGTGCCAAACATGCCGGTTTGCGCTCCGATCTGGTAGTTATTGACGAACCCGGCCAGGATGTCTGCCACTTCATAACCGCTGGAACCGGGGCCGGAGCCGTTGCCCCACAGGAAGAAGTATCCCTTGCCGGCCTTCGGCCGGAACATGTTCACCTGGCGCCAGATGATGTTCGCGCCAAACTTGATGATGTGCCGGTCCTTTGACCAGCTCACGATATCGGCCACTTGATAGGTGTTCTGCGGCACCTTGTAAGAGCCGTAGTCGCCGGTGTACTCCAGCTGGCTGTTATAACCGCCGATGAGAGCGCCGCCACCGAGTAAGGAACTGGTGTTGGCGTTCGGAATCCCCAGGTTTTGCGATACGGGCACGTCGCCCATCGGCGGCTCGTAGCCTAGGTTCGTGCGCTGGAAGCCGAGGCGAAGGTCGTTGACCAGCGTGGGGTTGAAGATGTGAGTGAAGCCGACCACCGCGCCGTGAGCGTAGGTGTACTGGTCGCCGGAACCGTAGCCCGCGGGCAGTTGAGGCAGGCGGCTGGTGGTGTCCTCCTTATCGTGGGCATAGCTGAAGCGGGCGAACACGCGGTCGACCTCAGAGGCATTCCAGTCGCCCCGGATGTCGAAATCGTCGAAGTTCTGGCTCTGCTGCCGCTGCGTCACGTAATTCTGCTGCACCTTGCCCGAGATGTTCGGGGTGGGGTAGGCGTTGAGGTATTTGAGGCCTACCGAGTTCTGACGGGCGCCGGGAATGATGTTGCCTGAGAAGGGCAAGCCCGTCGTCAGGTCCTTAATCGTATAGACCTGCGAGAGACCGGAGGCGGAGGTGTTCAAGAGCTCTGAGAAGTCGCCCTTGCGCATCAGCGCCGTAGGAACCGTGGCGAAATCGACGCCCACGGGTGTCGATTGACGGAAGCCCTGGTAGTCGCCGAACACGAACAACCTGTTCTTGATGATGGGGCCGCTGAGCGTCCCACCGAACTGGTTCCGGCGGAAGGTAGCTCTTTCAGGTGCGAACGTGGGCCGCGCGTCCAATTCAGAGTTGCGGATGAACTCGAACGCGCTGCCGTGAAACTCATTGGAGCCGGATTTGAGCGTCGAGTTGACGATCGCTCCACCCGCCCTACCGAACTCTGCCGATGCGATGCTGGTCTGTACCTTGAACTCCTGAATCGCCTCGGCCGAGGGGAAGAAGACGATGGTATTGACGAGCGACTCGTTGTTGTCGACACCGTCCAGCATAAAGTTGTTGGCCTGCGGGCGCGCGCCGTTCACGACGAGCGCTGCACCGCCGCTGCTGTTGTAGCGGAATGTCTCTGCATTATTTCCCTGGCCGGTGGCGACGTTGTCCGGGACGCCGCGGTTCACCCCAGGAAGCAAGGTGGCAAGCTGCGTGAAGTTCCGGCCGTTCAACGGAAGGTCGCGAATCTGTTTGCTCTCAACGGTAGCGCCGAGATCGGAGCTGGCGCTGTCCACCAGTCCCGCTTCGGCGGTCACCACGATCTGCTCGCTTACTGTGCCGGGCTCGAGAACGAACTCGACGTTCGCCACCTGGGCAACCTGGAGCGTAATTTTCTGCTGGATGGGACGAAAACCGTCCTTCGTCACCTCGATGGAGTAGTTGCCCGGAGGCAGCACCGGAAAAGACCAGGCGCCGGTATCGTCGGCACTGGTCGTCTCGAGGGTGCGGTTCGTCGCCAGGTCAGTGACCCGAACGGTCGCCGCGGGAACGAAGGCTTTTGTCTGGTCGGCAATCACTCCCTGCAGTCGCGCTGAGTCCGACTGCGCCGAGAGCTTCAATGGGCATACCGCGGCAAGCGTCAGGCAGAGGGCGCTTAACGCAAAATAGCGTGCTAATCGCATGCGTTTCTCCTTTTTCACTGCATCAAACCTGCTTCACAGTCCGGCTGCTCACTCAAATACGACTTTGGCGCGGGTACCGCCAACCTCAATCACCTCGAGACGCCGTATACCGTCTTTGGTGATAGTGGTGACCGAGGTTTGAGCGAACTTCCGCTCGACCTCCTCGACCTTGGCGTTGACGTCGATGCGGCGGTTATTCTTGTCCGTCAGCACGGCGTCGGAACCCGTCAACTGGAGCTTGTATTCACCGGGGGACAGTTGGACTGCGCCGGCTTGGATTCGGTCAGTGATAGTGAAGGTGTGGACCTTAGCGCTGGCAGCAGCGGCCAGCAAAAGTCCAACCAAAGCGAGTCGTTTGAACATACTTCCTCCTTAACGACTGGATGTGCTTAACAAGACGTCAGGCATTTTGGCTGCCACGCCTGTTGGCCGGAACGCCCACGGAAGGTCGCATCGGAGTGTCAAATGACGTGGCGATTGACGAAGGCGCGACAATCCGAATCCACAGACCATAGCTGCGGGGACTGGAACGCGTCGTGCACTTTGCTGAGGCGCTATGCCGCGGTCGACCAGAGGTGCACGCATCCCCACGGACCTTTACCAGCACGACGACTGGCTCACGTATCGATTCGATGTAAGGGGTGAACTGGCGGATGACGACGCTGAAAATCTTTACTGGGCCTGGCAGACAGCGAAGTCAATACTGAGCCAGAAAGAGGTGATTGTGGAGGTTTCAGACGTTACCGCGGTCACCCCATCCGGGATCTCTGTCTTGCTAATGATGCAGGCATCCGGGGCGCGAGTGAGCGCGACGCATCCGCTTCAATGTGAAGAATTGGCGCGCGTGTTTGACTTGCCAACACAGGTCTTTTGTGGCGCCGGCCGACGAGCGGTCTGGTTGGCGAGACTTCTCAGAACTCTCAGGATTCATCGCTCCCGCTGACTGCTCACCTTGTCGGGGCCAACTCGACCGGCCATCCGCTAATAAACACGTCGAGCCCGCCGCAGGCGCCGACAAGATAGTCGGCAGGCGCGAGTTCGTCGCGCTGTTCATCAGGGAGGGTAAGCGTCTCTCCGTGGTCTACCAGAACTGCGTTCGCCTGACCACGCAGGAGCGCATGAGAGTTGGGCTGATCGAGGAGGGGCATGCTACAACGAGAGCACCTGCGTTACCACGTTACGTTCAGGCGGCGAGTGAGTCCTCGGCCGCACTCAGAGGCGCGCGCAGGCGGCGTCCAACCGCGCGGCGGAGCAGCGCGCGTCCACGGTGCAGCCGGGACTTCACGGCACTGATGGAGAGCCCCTCGGAGTCGGCTATCTCGTAGATGGATCTGCCCTCGCCGGCAAAGAGATGGAGGACGGTCGAGTAGCGGTTGTGAAGCCGGGACATACCCTCGGTAACCAACTCGTGACACTCTTTGTCGCGAAGCAGTTCTTCCGGCGTGCGCCATGCGCTGGCCAGGTCCAGGACTTCATCGACGGGCATCGCTTCCTGGGATCCTGTAGCTTTTCGACGCCGCAGCAGCATCAGGCTGTGGTTGATGACGATGCGATGGAGCCAGGACCGGAAGGAGGCTTCCTCGCGGAACGAGGAGAGATGCCTGAGGGCGGACCACAGCGAGTCCTGCGCCACATCCTCGGCGTCCTCATGGGAACGTACGATGCGCAGAGCCACGCAGTGTGCCTCCCACCAATATCGGCGGAAGAGTTCCTCAATCGCCGCCGCATCCCCGCCTTTGGCGAGCGAAATCAGTGTTGACTGCGAAAGGTTTGTTAGTTCCTCTTGAGTTAACGTGGTTTCCGTCATTTGGAGGCTATGTTTGCATGCAGCCTGCCAAATCGCACTGGAGTCGGAGACTTCCAGTCCTTGCGATGCTTGTGCTTGGACGGATGCGATTCCTGGAGCAAACGAAGCCAGGAGAAGGGAAGCGTTGGAGTCAGCAGGTGCCGATACACGTGCCGAAGCGCGGCGGCGAATGGGACACCTGATCCTGCTCTGTGCCGGGCTAGCCACCTAAGCCGCTGAAAGGAGAAACGGCACTTGAACTGCACGAGCGGTAGCAATCATGTCTCCCGAACTGCCGCACCGGACCCGGTCGAAGCTAGCGTTGGCAGTGAGTTGTTTACTGGCGAGCACTGTCGCCTTGGGCCAGACCACCACGGAACTACCTGCGCGGGTAACCGGTAGCGTATATACGTTGGATGACGCGAAGGAACGGGCAGTAGTCCCCGGCGCCACGGTTCGGCTGCAGGGAGTGGGTGCTCCGTTCGTTACGACCACGGACGAGGTGGGACGATTCACCGCGGCGCTGGCTCCCGGAAAGTACCGCATCACTGTCGAGTTTCCAGGCATGGAGGCGGCTCCCGCTGAGGTAGACCTACTTGCGGACAAGCAGGAGACGGTCGACATCGAGTTAAGGCCTGCCCGGGTGAAAGAATCGGTGACCGTTTCGGCGCAGACAGAGAGCGTCGATACTGCCGAGACGTCGTCAAAGGCGGTACTGCAGGAGTCCACGGTAGCAAACGCGCCGAATTCAAACGAGCGAGTCGAAAGCATTCTACCGCTCATCCCGGGAGTTGTTCGCGGGCCGGACGGTTTCATAAACATGAAGGGCGCGAGGACTTCGCAGGGGCAGGTCCTGGTTAACAGCGCCAACGTCTCAGATCCAGTTACCGGCACCGCAGGCATGAACCTGCCGATTGACGTTGTCTCCACCGCTCAAGTGGTAGCCAATCCGTATGACCCCGAGTTCGGCAAGCTGGCGGGGGCCGTTGCCACGATAGAGACGCGTATATCGGAATTCAACAAGCCCCGAGTTCGGGTGCAGAACATCATGCCCCGGCTACGCCAGCGGGGCGGCGACATCGTCGGCGTGGGAGCATTTACTCCGCGGGTAACGGTGTCGGGGCCGATCATTCGCAACCGGGTGGCGTTTACACAGTCAATGGAGTACCGGTTCGTTCGAACCCCGGTAGAGACCCAGCCGCCGATGAGCCGGGATACGACACTCGAGAGTTTCGACTCGTACAGCCAGTTCGACCTGAGCTTGACGGACACGCAAAGCGCCTCCGCTACGGTCGCTTTCTACCCGCAGAAGCAAAACTACCTCGGTCTGAATACGTTCAGGCCGCAGCCGGCAACCCCGGACCTTCGCCAGCGCGGCTACTTCCTTGCGTTCTCGCACAAGTACGTATCGCCTTCAGGGGGACTGCTGGCTTCGCATCTGAGCTACAAGACCCTGGACGGGGATATAAAGGCCCATAGCGACGACCTATTCCGAATCGGCGTCGACACGGCGACGGGGGGCTTTTTCAACCGGGAATCTCGAGACACCGGCCGCATCGAGTGGCAGGAAGTATATGCGATGCGTCCCGTTGAGCGATATGGGCGGCATCAGCTTAAGTTCGGAGTCAATCTGGTCCGGAACGCTTACGATGGATGGCATTCTTTTCGCAGCGTAGAGGTGCTCCGTCAATCTGGTCTGGTCGCCGAGCGGATCGACTACTCTCCGGACGTCAATACGTCGATCACGCAGCGCGAATACACCGCCTTCGTTCTGAATAAGTGGACGCCGCTTCCGGGAATCACGCTGGACGCCGGGCTGCGGGCGGACCGCGATTCCGTGAGCGACGAGGGCCACGTCGCGCCCCGCCTTGGCTTTGCGATCGCGCCAAAGGGAACGGTGAGAACCGTGATCCGTGGGGGTATTGGCTACTTCTACGACCGCGTTAATCTTAACATCCCGACGTTCTCGCTCCTTCCGGCCCGGACCATAACGCGGTACCTGCCGTCAGGCCTGGCCTCGAGCCGAACGCTCTACGAACAGCGCCTGGCGGACTCGATCGATAACCCCCGGAGCACTGCCTGGAATGTGGAGGTGGAGCGGGAGGTGACGCGGGATCTGGTGGTTCGCATGGGTCTCAGCCAGCGCAACACGGTTCGGGATTTCTTCGTTGAACCGGCGGAGTACGAGGGGCGGGGCGCGTTATACCTGTTCAACCAGGGACGGAGCCGGTATCGAGAGTTCCAGGCGACGGCGCGGTACCAGTTCAAGCGGCACGTGGTGAATGGTTCCTATGTGCGGTCGAGCGCGATTGGCGACCTGAACGACCTCAATCAGTTCTTTGGCAACAACCCGACGCCGATCATCCGCCCGAACGAGCGGAGCCGACTGGCCTTTGACGCTCCGAACCGCTTCCTCCTGTGGGGCCAGTTCGAAGCGCCTTGGAACATCACTGTTGCACCAGTATTGGATATTCACACCGGATTCCCCTACTCGACCGCGGACGACGAGCGGAACTTCATCGGCCGGAGAAACCGCGCGGGCCGGTATCCCTGGTTTTCCTCTTTCGACTTTCAAACGACGAAGCGGGTGCGGCTGGTAGGTCCCATGCATAAGCTACACGCAAACATCGGCCTTCGAGTATTCAACCTGTTCAACCATTTCAATCCGAGAGACTTTCAGCAGGTAACCACAAGCCCCGAGTTTGGTGGCTTCTATAACGGCGTCGGGCGTACATTCCGGGGAAAGTTCGCACTGGAGTTCTAACAAGATGCTTCACACGCTATTACTGGCCGCACTCGCTTCCTCCGCCACCACAGATGTGAAGGCGGACGACATTCTCGCTCGGATGCTGAATGCCGACCGAGAGCGCTCCGCCGCCATGAAGGGCTACACCGGGTTCCGGCGTTACACGTTTGAGAACAAGCGTGTGGGTAAGCGGGCTGAGGTTACGGTGAGAGTGGTCTGTGACAGCTCGGGCGCCAAGCGTTTCGAGGTGGTCTCCGAAAGCGGTTCCGGATTTGTGCGCAAGCGGATCATCGGCAAGATGATCGACGCGGAAGTGGAGGCGAGCCGCCAAGGCGAGCGCGAGCAGACTAAGATCATTCCGGCTAACTACGACTTCCGTTTGGTAGGACAGGAAGTACTCGCGGGACGAAACACGTTCGTCTTCGAGATCTCCCCGAAGGCTGAGCACAAGTTCCTGATCCGTGGCCGCATTTGGGTTGACGCGCAGGACATGGTCATCTGCCGCGTGGAAGGCCAGCCCGCGAAGAACCCGTCCTTTTGGATCAAGAAGGTCCGGGTGGTACAGGAATACGCCCGTGCGGGGGCCGTCTGGCTGCCGCTAGCCAACCAGTCGCACGCAGAGGCGCGGATCTTCGGCGCCACTGACGTGTCAATCGTGTACTTCGACTATGTCGTAGCGCCGCCCGAGGCGGGCGACGGGAGCAAGCCTTGAATCGGGGGCGAATGGTCATCGCAGCCGCCGGCCTCGTGCTGGTGGGAGTCGCATTCTATCGGTTGGCGTCTCTGGAGATTCTCGACCAACTGCGCTCCCTCCCGGCGGCATTAGCGATCGTGGTCGTTGGCGGCGCGCTGCGCTTGTGGGTCCAAACGCGCGCCTGGCGGACCGCTCTGCTCACGGACGGCATTGAGGCGCCGCAGTCCCGGCTGGCGGGCATTCGCCTGGCAGCGCAGGCGAGCGGGTTTCTGGCGGCAGGGGGGAGCGTGGTGGCTGAGCCGGCCAAGCTGCTGCTGCTGCGCGAGTCGGCGGATATCAGCAAGACGGCGCCGGCGACCCTGGTGGAGACAAGCACGTACTGGCTGACCACCGTGATCCTCGGGTTGGCGGGCACGGCCGCCGCCGCACTGCTCATTCCGGGGTCTCAGGTCGTATGGTTATCGGCGGGCGTATTCACTGCATCATTTGTCTTTCTGGCGGCGCCGGGCGCATTGCTCTCACCGGTCCTGCGCTGGGCGGGCCCGAAGGCTCCGCGGTGGCTGCGTTCGGCGGAGCGAACGGAAGTGCTCGTTCGTTCGTTTCGCGAGCGGCGGCCCGGCTCGGCCAGAAGCATCTTCGCCATTGAAGCGAGTGCCCAAGTGGTGACGCTCGCGGAGGTAGCAGCAGTCATGTGGGTGATCGGAGTGCACGTATCGCCGCTCCAGATTCTCGCCATTGAATCCGCGGGCCGCTTGGTCAAGGTACTCGCAGCGTGGATACCGGGACGGTTAGGCATTGACGAGGGTGGAGCGGCGGCATCGTTCTCCCTGTTGGGGCTTCCCGCAGGGGCGGGCTTAGCTCTGGCCGTGGCTCGGCGAGTGCGTGACCTTCTCTTCGCTCTAGCCGGAGCGGCCTGGGCTGCATGGGCAAGTGGGTCCGTGCGAAGTCAGGACGGCGGCGCCACAGCTAACCTGGACGTTCTCGAAGGAGCATTGACATGCAAGCGGTAATTCCAGTTCGACCATCAGACTGCACGCCGGGACCGGATACGCTCATCTGCGGAATCCCGCTGCTCGAGCGAGTGATCCTGACAGCGGTGCGCAGCGGGTGCACGGAGGTTCTTCTGATATGCCCTCCTTCGACGCCCGCGGCCGGTCTTCGTCCCCTTCTGAATGCGCTCAAGCTCGAGCGGGTCCCGGTCGATACGGTGGAATTCGTCGTGCCGTTCGACGAAGCCGACGCCGGGCAATGGCGCAGCCTTTCTCCCTACCTCCAGGACACCTTTCTGTGGATCCCCTGGGGCTACATCCCGTACCGGCACCCTCTCTCCGAGATGATTGCCCGCGCAGCTGCTCGGCCGCTTGCCAGCGTGCGTTTCGCCTGCCCGGACGTTGATGCCGCCACGCTGCTGGAGCGGCCCATCGTTCTCGCTAAAGCCAGCCTCACGGGTGCGGACAGCGATCGCCTGGAATGCGTTCTATGTGACAGCAAACCGGGCTTTTTGCTGCAATCACCCGCTTCCACGTGTGACGCAGAAAGGGCGCTGGTTCGTCATTCCGGAAAAGCCTCGGACGGGCTGTTCTCCCGTTTCAATCGGAAACTCTGCTGGCCGGCGGTACGCGGGCTCTCGCACACACGCATCACCCCCAATGCTGTTTCCTTCGCCGGGCTTGCCGTGGCGATCTTCTCCGGGCTCCTGTTCGCTTCCGGCGGTTGGCTGAACGAGGTGGCGGGCGCGCTCGTTTTCTTCGTGTCCGGCCTGTTTGACGAGATCGATGGGATGCTGGCCAGGCTGAAGTTCGAAGAGTCGGCGTTTGGCACGTGGCTTGAGACCATGATCGACTACACTACTTACCTCATTATTTTCGCAGGCATGACCGTTGCCGGCTATCGCCGTCACGGGGCAGAGTATCTGGTGCTAGGGATCGCCTTGGTTGCCGGTTCCATTCTTTCGTTTTGGGTCATCAGCATCCAGCGCAGGCTCGCGGCTCCCGCCGGCCGGCCCGGCGATTACTCCCCCCGTTACCTGAAGGCGTTGGAGAACGATAACCGTAACCCCATCTCTAGTTCGGTGCGCCTGCTGCAGTTTCTGACCAGAAAGGGCGTTTTGATGCACTATCTGGTCGCGTTCGCGATAGTAGGGCTTCTTCCCGTGTTCTTTGTTCTTTCGTCGCTGGGCGCGAACATCGCCTGGATGGTCACCATCTACCTCAACGCACGCCTGTTTAGCGGAAACGCTCGTGTGGCTTCACCAACACACACCGAAGTCCCCCTGGGGGTGAAGCAATGAAAGCCGTGATTCTCGCCGCCGGCCGCGGCACCAGGATCGATGAGGTGACTCATGGCCTGCCGAAGTGTTTGATCAAGTTTGGAGACCGTACCATCCTGGATAGTCAGATTGAGGGCCTTACGGCCGCCGGCATCTCGGACATCTCGATAGTCGTGGGCCACAACGCGACAAGGATTGTGAACCACGTCCGCCTCCGCTACGGCAGCTTCTTTCGCAGGGTTCAGTTCATCTATAACCCCGAATACGCGCGGACAAACAACATCTATTCGCTTTGGACAGCACGCGAACCGCTCATCGGCTCGGACTTTATCTGCCTGAATGCGGACGTTCTCTGTCATCCCCAGATCCTGAAAGCGGCCACTGAGGGGCCGGAGCTGGTCTCAATGGTGGTTGACCCCGAGTGGCGAGACGAGACCATGAAGGTCATCATCCGCAACGGCTGTGTGGTTCGGATGAGCAAGGGACTGACACCCAAGGATGCGAGCGGCACTTACATCGGCTTCACGCGCTTCTCGCACGAGATCACCGGCCCGCTCTTTGACGAGATCCGGGCCATGGTGGAGAACGGCTTCGTGAATCAGTTCTTCAATTCCGCGGTGCAGCATCTTGTGGATGGTGGACTCCGGGTCGGCGTCACCTATACGGCGAAGCTTCCGTGGGCAGAGATCGACGATCCCTCGGATTACCGAGCCGCCTGGCGGGATGTTTACCCACTGCTGCCCTGGGCGGCCGCAACTGCGACCGATCCCTTATCCGCGGTCGCGTAGGAACTCCGTGCTTGACACTATCCGGAGCGGCTATTTCGGCACAGGCAGAGCTACGACGGGCAGGAAGCTCCGCTTGGTCAGTTGGAATATTGAGCGAGGATTGCAGTTGCCAGCGGTCGTGACGTTCCTCAAACAGCAGGCGCCGGACATTTGCTTTTTGCAGGAAGTCGATTTGAATGCGCGGCGCACCGGCCGGGCGGCGCTGCCGGCAGTGATCGCCCGCGAACTGGGGTTGAACTACATTTACGGCATCGAGTGGGAAGAGTTGAGCCAAAGGGTCGGTCCGGAGCCGGCATATCAGGGGCAGGCGATCCTCTCGTGGGGGACCTTCAGCGCAACCCGAGTAATACGCTTCAGCGCACAGTCCGATCATTGGCGGTCCAGGTGGTACTTGCCGAACTGGCAGATCTTCCAGGCGCGCAGCGGAGGCCGAATGGCTCTCGCGTCCGAGCTGACACTGGGCCAGGCACGGTTGGCCGTCTACAATCTGCACCTGGAGAGCAGAGGATCGGACCAGCTTCGCAATTCGCAACTGATGGAGGTCGTCCAGGACAGTTGGCGATACCCCGATGACACGACAGTCCTGGTAGCGGGAGATTTGAATACGCGCCGAAGCCCGTCGCCCCTGCGGACAACCTTGCTGTCGAGCGGGTTTCAAGACGCCTGCGAGAATGGCGACTCTCGCGGGACCAAGCCGAACGGGGAGAGACTGGATTGGATCTTCGGGCGTGGGCCAGCACTCTTTGTCGAAGCGAGAGTCCACCGTGACACCACCGCATCGGATCATTATCCGCTTACCGCCTCCTTAGTTCTGCCTGAGCACACGCCGATCACAGGTGACGGGCGATGAGACTGGGGCACGTGATGCCGGCATGGGGAATGGTGCTCCAGGGACGGCGGCCGTTCCTTGCCATAGAAGTCACGCGCGAATGCCCGCTTCGATGCCCGGGCTGCTATGCGTACTCCCCAAATCACGCGGGCGGGGCCGGCTCGCTTCGCAACGTCGAGGACTTTCGAGGGGACGCGCTGGTCGAAGGCGTCCTTGCTCTCGTCGCGCGCCTCCGCCCGCTCCATATCAGCCTTGTCGGCGGGGAACCCCTGGTCCGGTACCGCGAGTTGAACGCGCTACTACCCGCGTTGTCGCCGGTCGAAGTGCAATTGACGACAAGCGCCGTTCGTCGCGTGCCGGAAGAGTGGGCAAAGCTCGAGCACCTCCATATAGCCGTCTCTGTGGACGGCCTGCAGCAGGAGCACAACAAGCGGCGCGCCCCAGCAACCTACGATCGCATTCTGCGGAATATTGCCGGTCACCGTGTGATTGTGCACTGTACCGTCACCCAACAGATGCTGGAGCGCCCGTCGTACCTCCATGAGTTCGCGGCGTTCTGGTCGCAACGTGACGAATGCCGGAAGATCTGGTTCAGTCTCTTCACGCCTCAAGTTGGCCAAGCGTCCCGAGAACGGTTGTCGCCGGAAGCACGGAGGCTGGCAATCGATCGGCTACAGCGTCTGCCGGCGGAGTTTCCCAAAGTGCAGTGCCCTAAGGTCGTGTTAGACGGGTACCGTCGCCCGCCGCAGGATCCGTCCCAGTGTCTGTTCGCCCGCCTGACCACCTGCATGTCCCCGAACCTGGTCGATGTAATCGAGCCATGCCAATTAGGTGGCACGCCAGATTGCAGCGAATGCGGCTGTCTTGCCTCGGCTGGCCTGGGCGCAATCGGGCAGTACCGCCTCGCCGGCCTCGTCAAGGTATCCGACATTGTCGGGCTGTCGGCGCGAATCGGAGAACTGACTCGGAGACAGCCCCAGGCCCAATTCGGCGAACGTGTAGCCCGGCCCTAATACAGGTGTTGTGGCCCGTCGTTTGCGGGAATTGGAGCAGTTAGTAAGTCGCGATACGCGGAGGAAGGAAGTCACATCAGAAATGGCTCAGACCGGAAGACTCCATCAGATTCAGCGCAGAACGGTGAATGGGTCGCCCGCCGGCGATGCTCCCCGGGCGCCGCACTTGGTTGCCGTGCCCGGAGGCGGCGCCGGGCAGGGATTGCCGGAGCCGGTCTATCCGCAACACCCCGAGAAGTGCGGAGACGTGGCGCCCGACTCCAGATCTCTCCCCAGCGGACCGAGTCCCTACCGTTCGCGGGTAACGCCATTCATGATCCGGCGAGCACTCCGCGGTTGGCTGTATCCTTACTTGTCCTCTCGCGTTTTGCCAGGCGATTTTCACCCGATCATTGCTTACCTTTTCACGGAGTGGAAGTGCAACTTAGACTGCCATTATTGCTGGGCCTTCGACAACCGGGTAAAAGGAATGACGGAGGAGACCGCGCGACGCGCTATAGACTGGCTACACGACACTGGGTGCCGAGTGCTCGCCCTAATGGGCGGGGAGGTCCTGCTGCGGCCGGCCTTTGCGCAGAAGGTGGTGTACTACGCGGTGAAGCGGGGCTTCTGGGTATACGTGCCCACGAACGGCCGGCTCATGCGTCCCGACGTCGTCGATCGACTGGCCGATGCGGGAGTCGCGACATTCAACCTGGCTGTCGACTCGGTTGAGGACCGGAAGGAGCTGCCAAAGGCACTGAGGCCGATCCAGCAGCAGTTTGAGTATCTGGTCAAGAAGCAGTACGTCTACGACTACAGCGTGTTCTTCAATATCAACATCACGCGCATTAACCTGGATGATGTGAAGACACTGACCGAGATAGCGCACGACGCGGGTATCGCAACAGATTACCACATCAACGAAGCGCCCATGCTCGATCAGCCTCACTTCAGGCACTACGACGGCAACAGCACATTCATTACATCCGAGGACTGGCCGGCCGTTGATTCCCTGGTGGATTGGCTGATTGAGAAGAGCCAGTCCGGGTATAAGATGGTCAACTCCGTCGCTCGCCTGCGCGAGATGAAACTCTTTATGCGCGGGAAGCTGCAGGAGTGGAACTGCAGGGCGGGTCAGAACTCCGTCATTATCCGAACGGATGGCACTTTGGCGCCGTGCTTTCCGATGTACCCGGCGACTTCGAATTGGGGCATAGCGGGTAGACCACGGTTCGAAGCAGGCGAGCTCGCGGCGTTGAAGCAGGAGTGCCAGCCGCACTGCTTCTCCACCCTGAATCACAACCTTGCGTACTGTTACGACGCGGGAAGAGCCATCCGGTGGCTCACGAAGCAGGCCTTGCGGGGGTTTCAGGGCACTACAGGCGCATTCGACGACTGAGGCGCGGGCGGCGGGCCCGCATTCCAGCGGTTTCGCTGGATGCGGGTCGCCCGTATGAGGGAACGGGCGGATTCGGAGGCGCCGACAGCGAACTCTTTCACCAGCGGAGAGACCGTCATATCGGTATGACGCAGCGCTCCCAGCCAGAGCGAGTACGAGTAGCACGCCTGGACGCAAGCCATCACGAACCCCGCCAGAACCGGGGCGCAATGGCTGTTGGGAAAGCAGTCGAACAGTTTCGATTGCCAGATTGCGGCGGCCAAACCGATCTCGGACCGGTGGACCTCCGCGGCAAACTCGGGAAGTTCGAGAAGCGCCCAGTTTGTGAGCAGGGGACCCACGTCCGGCGTGAAGCAGAGCGACATGGTAACTTCAACCATCTGCTGAATGCACTGATGCGCTCTTGCCGGCGCCAACGAGGCGACGCGGGTCTTCATCGCCTCAATCCGAGTGTCGCTATCCCGCCTCACAACCTCTTTGAACAGGCACTCTTTGTCGGGGAAGTAGATGTAGAGCGTAGGTTCAGAAATGCCAGCCGCCCTGGCCAGCGAGGCGGTAGTGGCGCCGTGAAGACCGGTCTTGGCAAACTCGACCGCGGCAGTTTCGAGCAGCTGCTGGCGACGCTCACTGGCGGCGAGACGGCCTCTTTCGCCGGGCGTCTCCCGGCGGCCGTTCATGCGCTCCAGGGGCGGCTGAAGTTGGGGACGCATTGTCATCGCTCGTTCAGTATCGAGATCCACGCACCGCTAACAACCCGATACACCTCGATTGGCTCGAACGGCTGGGCCAGCACGTCGTAGGCGCCGAGGTTGAGGGCTTCCGCCCAAATCGAGTCGTCAACCGTGGGATCGGTCACGATCATTCGGGCTTGGCGCTTCGAGTGCTCAATGTCCCGGAGAAGCTCCTGCCATCCCGCCGGCCCCGTCTTCGCATAGGGCGCGATAACGATGCAGGGACTGGACCTTGGGAGGAACTCCATTGCATGTTCGACGTCCGGGACCGATCGTATGTCCCAGTTGGAATGACGCAGGATATCGTCGAGGGTATCTGTGCCTTCGCCGACAACCATCACAGACACCACCCGTGATCGCTCTGCGTCGATCATCTCCCTTGTCGGCATTGCTTGCAAATACCTTTCTGGCTGGCTAGGCCGGCCTCAGTCACGCTGCCTCCGGCCAAGTCGCCATATCGACGCCCATATGTTGGCGCTGTTCCCGGCTCTCCTGACAGCGGATGCAGTGGGACGCCCACGGAGTCACTTGCAGACGACGCTGAGAGATGGGCTGCTCGCACTCCACGCAAACACCATACGAACCGTCCTGAATGGCCTGAATAGCCGTATTCACCTGGGCCAGCGTGGTGGTCAGCGCGTCCAGGAATGTCACTGCCTGATCACGGCTGCACATACCCTGCATGCGGTCGATCAGATCGTGCTCGGCCTCTCCGATTGTCAGCTGAGAACTTTGGGAGCGGATCGACCGCAAAAGCTCTACTCGCTTGCTTTCCAGCGCCGCTCTTACAACATCAAGGGTTTTCTCCATGCTTCCTCTTTCCTCCATACGCTTCGCACAAGTCCCGACATGACATTCCGACGGCACGTCCGGACTCCGCCGGCGGTTACACCACACTCCGGTGCATGCCGCGTTCCAAATGCTTTCCCTGCCTTTCGGCCAGTTATCGCTACAGTTTGTGATCGCGGCTCGCACCACTTGCCTTATGCCGATGGCACGCGACGACGCTTGCGGCGACGCGGCCGGCGGCCCCTTCGTAATCACTGGCCTTGAGGGGACACGCCCAGCCTTCGCGCCAGGTTTTTAGCGATTTCAACTCTGGACGTGTCGGTGTCGCGGGCGTCAAGATAGCGGCTGAGAAACTCTCGGGCAGCGGATTCGTCACCTCTTTCAAAGTAGGCGCCGGCCAGCCACAGGTCGGCCTGAGGAAAGGTCGGTGCGGCCTTTCGAAGCGACCTCTCGGTCTCCGACGTCAACCGGTTCTGCATCAGGAGCGCTGCCCCTAGGACAAGCGAGTTGATGGGGCGGGAGGGATCCAGATCGAGGGCTCGACGCGCAGTCCGCTCGCTGGCCTTGAACTCTCCCTGGACCAGATAGGCCACGGCGAGATTTCGCTGAATGTACGGCGCACGGGGATTCATCACGGCTGCCTTCTCGAAGTGTTCAATGGCTAACGGGGAGCGATTCTGGTAGACATACATGACGCCGAGGTTATTGTGAGCCTGATAGAACTCCGGATCGATTGTTACCGACTTTTCCAGCTGGATTACTGCCGACTCATAGTCTCTCTTTCCCATGGCCTTGAGGGCGAGCGAGAAGGCCTTCAGGGCGGGCTTGGGGATGCGATGCTGCAGATCATGCAGGCTGACGACGTTTACAGTGCCGAAGTCGGTTTCGGCAATTGGCTGTGCCAGACACACATTCGCCGTGAATGCGATGCACCAGAGAGTGACTGCCGATCGGAGCGCAGCTATAAGAGCGCTGGGAAGCGTTTGACCTGACTGGGTATAGAGGTTTCTCTTCATCACTTGGGTCCTGCCTTGCATCCTGGAGGAGCAAGCGCCATGCCATGGCTGGTCCCCGGCCGGCTCTTGGGCAGAGAGTTGCTTAGCTAGTGGAAGAGGCTTGTCCGCACCCTAGAACAATGACTTACGACGACGCCATCCTCGTTGAACGCCTGGTCGGGACTCCAACCGCCGGTCACAGCTATCCGTTGGGAGCTACCCTCGTACCTGGCGGTGTGAACTTCTCGGTCTTCTCGCGGAGCGCCGCGAAGATCGAGCTTCTCTTGTTCGACGACGCAAATGATGCGCGCCCTTCACGAGTTGTTCCGTGTGATCCGGTCACCAATCGCACGTACCACTACTGGCACGCCTTCGTGCCGGGCCTGGGCGCCGGGCAGATCTACGGATATCGGGCCTACGGGCCCTTCGACCCAGCGCGAGGGCTCCGATTCGACCCCTTCAAGCTACTGCTCGATCCCTACGGCCGGGCGGTAGTTCTCCCGAAAAACTACGCACGCCAGGCTGCCTGCCGAAGAGGCGACAACACCGCCGTCGCCATGAAGAGCGTGGTCACAGACCCGCACGCCTACAACTGGGAAGCGGACGAGCCGCTGCGGCGGCCGTGGTCACGGACCATCATTTATGAAATGCATGTGCGCGGCTTCACTGCGGACCGCAGTTCGGGACTTTCTGAGTCACGACGTGGTACCTATGCGGGACTGGTGGAGAAGATTCCCTATCTCCGCGAGCTCGGCATAACCGCCGTCGAACTGCTCCCTGTCTTCCAGTTCGATGCTCAAGACGCTCCGTCAGGGCGGACCAACTACTGGGGTTACTCGCCGGTCTCCTTTTTTGCCCCACACCAGGCATACAGCTCAAGCCGAAACCCGCTTGGCGCGGTTAACGAGTTTCGCGACATGGTGAAGGCGCTGCACCGGAACGGCATCGAAGTGATTCTCGATGTCGTGTTCAACCACACGGCGGAGGGCGGCGACGACGGGGCCACCGAATGCTTCCGCGGTCTTGACAATGCCACTTACTATCTTCTGTCGGACAATGGCGCCCACTACGCCAACTATACGGGCACCGGCAATACGCTGAATGCCAATCACCCCGTCGTGCGCCGCATGATAGTGGATAGCTTGCGTTATTGGGTGAGCGAGATGCACGTCGACGGCTTCCGTTTCGATCTGGCATCCATTCTCTCGCGCGATTCTTCGGGTGCGGTGATGTCGAACCCGCCTGTGCTTTGGGACATTGAGTCGGACCCTGTCCTGGCCGGCACGAAGATGATTGCCGAGGCGTGGGACGCCGCCGGTCTCTACCAGGTGGGCCACTTCGTAGGGGATAGTTGGAGGGAATGGAACGACCGTTTTCGCGATGACGCCCGCGACTTCTTCCGCGGCGCGGAGGATTCGGTCAGGCGCATGGCCGATCGTCTCCTGGGCAGCCCGGGAATCTATGGGCCGAGGGAGCGCGAGGCGGAACAGAGCGTGAACTTCGTGGCGTGCCATGACGGGTTCACGTTGAACGACCTCGTTACCTACAACCAGAAGCACAACGACGCGAACGGCGAGAATAATCGCGACGGACGAGACGACAACCGCAGCTGGAACTGTGGCGTGGAGGGTCCCACCGATGACCCGGCCATCGAGAGCCTGCGCAACCGGCAGGTGAAAAACTATCTGACGGTATCGATGTTATCGGTTGGTGTACCCATGTTCCTGATGGGCGACGAGGTGCGCCGCACTCAGCAAGGAAACAACAACGCCTACTGCCAGGACAACGAGACCAGTTGGTTTGACTGGACTCTGCTCTCCAAGCATGCGGATGTCCATCGGTTCGTGAAACTGCTGCTGGAGCGCCGCGTGATGCGTGACGTAGAGCACGAACACTGGCGCATCAGTCTCACAGAGTTCCTGAAGTTGTCCAAACATGCCTGGCACGGAGTGAAGCTGGATGCCCCGGATTGGTCGCCGTCCTCCCACAGCATTGCTGTGGGCGCCGAGTTGCAGAACGAAGGTTTGCTCTTACATTGCATTCTGAACGCCTACTGGCAGGCTCTCGACTTTGAACTTCCCGTTATTCCGAATGGGGAGAGTTGGCGCCGCTGGATCGATACAAGCCTGGAACCGCCTGATGAGATCTGCGAATGGCATGCGGCGCGGACGGTTCCAGGGCAGATCTACCGCGCGGGCGCCCGTTCTGTAGTAGTTCTGATTGCAGGGGAGGGGCTGGAGGACCGGACTCTCGGGCGAGGAAGGTGATCAGCCGAATAAGTCCGGTCGCATACGAGCAACTACTGCTTGCCGGAGGTGGGAGGATAGTTCCGGAACAGTTTAGTCATCGCCTTCTCCAGGTTCTGGTAATTCTTGTTGGGGTCCTTCTTGATGTCGAGCGTTTTGGCCGCAGAGCCTCGCCAGATCAGGCGCTTGGCGGCGGGGTCAAAGATGCCGATGACGAGTTTGCCGACTTCAATGGTGGAGGTGGTCACGCGCGTGGTACCCCAGTTGCCCCAGGGTCCCCAGCCCCAAGGTCCCCCTCCGGTCCCCAGACTGTCGAACTGCTTTTCCTGGGAAACGCTCGCCTGGTAGCCAACCAGCAGGTCGCCGCCGCTTTCTACCCGCCGGAGGCCTTTCCCGGCAAGTTGTGCGTCCACCGCGCGCTTGATGTCCTGATCCAGAATCTGGTCGCCGACCTCGACCTGGCGATGGTCCACCCACTGATACGTCTTGTAGGCCCCGAAGTTCGCGGATCGGTCATAATCGAAATGGACGTCTTGGGCTAAGGCGGCAGTTCCTAGTCCAAGTAGTGTTATCAGAGTGAATGTCTTCATGTTCTAGTTCCTCTCACTGGGTATATAGCAAGGGCGCGGCGGCGCAACGATAGCGCGCCGCGCAGCCGCGCCCGGGGAAACCTACGCTATCTTCTGGCCCGGCTGCTCTCGCTCCTCATCCCGGAACCAGGCGTTATCCAGGTACTGAGACACCATGCGGTGCGTGTTAAAGAATGAGCCATTGGCGGCAATTGTGCTGCGCATGACGCGAGCGTATGCATCCGGCTTGGAGTAGAACATCGGCATGATGACGCGCTCCAGCTTGTGATAGAGGGAGCCCGCCTCGTACGCTTCGTCCTCCGCCAGTTCGGCGCGATCGGCGAAACACCAGCCGGTGACGCCCTCGAGGCAGCCTTCAATCCACCAGCCGTCCAGGATGCTTAGGCTCGGGACTCCATTGAGAGCGGCCTTCATGCCGCTGGTTCCGGAGGCTTCCTGCGGCCGCTTGGGTGTGTTAAGCCACAAATCGACCCCACTGTAGAGGACCGGCGCCCACTGCCAGTCGAAGTCTTCGACATAGACCACGCGAATGTAATCGTGCAAGCCGCGGGCGTGCTCCGTGATTCTGCGGATCAACTCTTTTCCGCCGTCGTCGCGCGGGTGCGCCTTCCCGCCGAACACGATCTGCAAACCGCCCACCGTGCGCGCGATCCAGCGGAGGCGATCGCGGTCACGGAAAATGAGGTCTCCACGCTTGTAGGTGGCGGCCCGCCGTGCAAACCCGACGGTCATGACGGTCGGGTCCAGGGCCTGACCGGTGCGGCGCTGGACTTCAGCGACGAGCAACTTCTTCGCTTCCATGTGCGCGCCGCGGATCTCCTCAAGAGGAATCCCCAGCGCGTACCGCAGGTACAGGTTGTCGTACTTCCACTCGGGTATGTGGCGATCGTAGAGGGCGCGGAAGGGCGCGGTAGTCCACGTGCCGGCGTGTACACCATTCGTGATGGCGCGGATCGGATACTGCGGAAACATACTCCGCGAGACTTCGCCGTGGCGCATGGCGACGCCGTTGATGTAGCGCGATGAGAACAGGGCAAGGAGAGTCATGTTCAGCGATCCGTCCGGGCACGCCCCGGTCTTTTCGACCGCCGCTGCCCGATCCTCGCCGAGCACCTCTTGAACCATGCGCAACGGGAACTGGTCGTGACCCGCGGGCACCGGGGTGTGTGTAGTGAAGACAATCCGGTGCCGGGCCGCGTGGATGTCGTCCTCGGAAGCGGTGCGTAGGGTCCGCGAACCGAGCCGCTGCTCCAGCAGCGCTACCCCCAACAGGGCGGAGTGACCCTCGTTCATGTGATAGCTGCCGATGTGATGGTGCCCAAGCTTCGTCAGCATCTGAACGCCGCCGATACCCAGAATCGCCTCCTGGCAGAGCCGGTAGTAATGGTCACCGCCGTAGAGGTTGTCGGTCAGGGTTTGGTCCCAAGGTGAGTTCTCAGGCAGCGAGGCATCGAGCAGATAGACGGGAACGATGTGACCGGTGACGCCCTCCACCAGGTAGCGCCACGCCCGCACTCGCACTTCACGGCCGGCGATAGACACGGTTGTGACTGGCTTCATCAACTCCAGGAAGGTCTCAGGGCGCCAGGGGGCCGGCTCTTCGAACTGGTTGCCTTGCTCGTCTACGCGCTGGCGAAAGTAGCCTTTCCTGTGCAGCAACGTCACTGCAACCATCCTTACGCCGAGATCGGCGGCGGAACGCAAGGTATCCCCGGCCAGAATTCCCAGCCCTCCCGAGTATGTTGGCATGGCCGGATTGAGTGCGATTTCCATCGAGAAGTAGGCAACTCTCGAGTCGTTCAGCGGTGTCATAGTTCTCCTTGTTGACGCTCGTCCGCCGGCTGGTCGTCCCTAGAGCGGTGCTTCCGCCGGTGCAGCAGGCGTTAAGCAACTTAAGGTGCATGCGAGTGTCCAAAGGTAGTTCGCCGTAAGCTCAAGTGCCGGCAGCGAATATAGCTGGACAAGCGATTTCCTTTCGCCATTTGCCGATGGCGCTAGACGAGGGGTGGCTGGGCGGCGGCGCGTGCAGCGCCGTCCTGCGGCGGAGTTGGATCGACCGGAAGAATGAGCGTGACCACCTGCTGTGGACCGGTGGTCAGCCGCAACTCCCCGCCGTTCTCGAGCACAAGGTGACGAGCGGCGAAGAGATCCCAGCCACTGGCGCGGACGTGGCCGCCGACGATACCGAAGCCAGGGGTCGCGCGCGCTTGAAACTCGCTCTCAGCCAGGGAACACGTCACCTTCACCACGACCGTGTTGCCCTCGCAGGAAGTGTGAATTGTCACCGGTAGCGCGCTGTCAAGAACGGTGTTGAGGATCGACGAGATCGCAACGCTGAGCCCGTGAGGCCGGCACCATGTTGAAGGAACCGGCTCCAGGTTCAACTCCACGTGCGCCTGTGTCATAGAAGGAGGATTCATCAGCGCCACGGCATCCTGAACGATCTGATTGATATCTACCAGGCGGAGAACGCTGCGATCGAGGTTCGCGAATCGCTGAATGCGGCCAACGGTCTCCCCAAGCCTGGCGGTAGAGGCTGTGATGGCGTCCGTCAGTTCGTGCAGCATGTTCGGCAACCTGCTGCCAGCCGGGAATTGAGCTTCTTTCCTGACTCCGCGGACCAGCGTCTCGGCCGCGCTTCGGAGTGCCCCGATGGGAGTGTTCATCTCATGGCTTAGCGACGCAGCGAGACGTTCCATGGTGATCACACTCTCGGCGATTAACGCTCTCTGACGCGCTGCTTCCGCCTGCCGCTCCGATGCAAGAGCAGAAGCGTGGGCCTGATGGATGCGGATGCGCTGAGACGTTGATCGGGCCGCAACCAAGACGGACACTCCGATGACGACAACCGCGCTAACGGCGTCCACTACATCCAGCAGATATTGGACACCCATGAGGAAGGACGCCACGCCAGCAGAGGCAACGAAGAGGGCGCCGAGCATCAGCACCCGGTGCGGCCGCAGCGGCAGCAGCGCGGCCGCCAGAACCAGGATGGCAAAGGTGATGGGAATCAACGGCCCGATCGGGATCCTCTGGCCGCTTCCGTGAAGGCGGTCAACGGCCATCACGACTACAGCGGCAGCCAGCAGTGCGGCGGCTCCGGCAAAAGCAGCGCGGGGAGATTGAATGGATTTTGAGGCGAACAGGCCCACGCCGCCGGCGCAGGAAAGCAGTGCACAGGCCATCGCGGTGGGAGCATCGCTTGCCGCGCCCGAGCCCGGCGACTGTATCAGGTGGACAACGAACAACACCGCCATCGAGCCGAGCACCAGAAGGCTGAGCAGTCGAAAGCCCTGAACCATCTCAGCCGTGTATCGCTCCTGATAGTCGGCATCGGCAGGGTCCCGGTCGACGAGTAACTCCTGGGCAAGATACTGGGTCAGTGGTACAGGACTCAGCGCGACTGGCCGGTTCATTCTCGTGACCTTCTTTGTTGCCATTGGCTACTCAGGGCGGGGCTCACAATGACAAACTCGAGCCCCGGTCAAGCAGTCGAAGACCAACTGAGCGGCGGTGTCGCTCAGCACCTCCAGATCCTGCTCCGCGTGGACGCAGAGGCTGCCGAGCCCTTGGCTGGCGGCAATGAGAGCAAGGGCCGTCACCTCCGGCGACCTGTCGATACAGGAGGGTTTCCAGCGGACGAGGGATGCGGCTGTGACTCGCATCTCCTGACGACACAACTCAGACAGCCGCTCCCGCAGGGCGGGATTCCACAACGCGCGGCGGCTCAGCTCGGCGCGTAGCGCGATCCAGTTCGTCTGCCACTGACGGTCCTTGAACCAGGTTCGAAACTGATCCCACTGTTCCGCGGGATCCTGAACCTGATCCCAGATCTTAAGCGCGTTGGCCGCGTCTCTGCACCGGCTATCGATAACCGCAATGGCCACTTCGTCCTTGTCGCGGAAGTTGGAGTAGAACGCACCGCGCGTAAATCCTGCCGCCGCCGTAATCTGCTCCACGGAGGCGCGCTCGAATCCCTCGCGAAGAAACACCTCCTCGGCGGCCTCCACGAGCGTCGCCCGAGTCAGGAGGCGGCGCTCGTGTCGCTTCATTCGTGGTTTGCGCTCCACCCGTCAAACCTCCGTGACGAGCTTGGCACTGGCGCTGACTTGCGGTTCCTCGGGCTCATGGCTGGGTTTGGCCCAAGTGATCCACTTCAAATCGCGAACGGTGATCGCATAGAGAACCGGCACCAGGCCGAGCGTAATGAATGTGGCGATGCTCAAGCCGCCGATCTGGGCGTAGCAGAGTGGCTCCCAGAGCGGACCGCCGTGGCTTGCCAAGGGGAACAGCGCCAGAACGGTAGCGGCCACGGTAATCATCACCGGCCGCAAACGCTGGATGCCGGCGTCCAGCAGAGCCTCTTCGAGAGGAGCGCCGTGCTCCCGCCGTTCCTCAATGAAATCAAAGAGGACGATGATGTGGCTGACGATGACCCCCACGAGGGAGACGACGCCGAGGAATGCCATAAACCCGAAGGGTGCATTCATCAGGTAGAGCGATACGAGGGCGCCGGTCATGCCATAGGGGATCGCCGCGAAGACCAACACCGGCTTGATCGCGCTCTTGAACTGCACGACAAGAGCGATATAGATCAGCAGGACCGAGATCAGGAGCACGACGGTCAACTCCTCGAAGCCGTTCACCTGCTCTTTGTGCTCGCCCGCGATCTCCAGTCGAACGCCTGGCGCCAGCGTCTTCTTGAATTCTTCGAGGTCGTCCTGCGCGGCCACCAGGACCTCGGAGGGAAGGCGGCCAGGCGCCGGGAAGCAGGATACCGTCATCGTGCGGAACTGGTTGAACCGCCGAAGCCGCGCCGGCTCGAATCGGTGCTCGACAGTTGCGATCTGTTTCAGTGGGACGCGGCGCGCGTCCTGCTGGGAATAGACGTACAGGTCGTCCAGCCTAGACAGCACGTTTCGTTCATTCATGCGGAGGCGCGCAAAGACGGGAAGCTGCTTGTCGCCCTCACGGTAGGTGGTGACGGCGAAGCCGTCGACAGCGACAGCGGTGCTCGCCTCCAGCTCCTCGGCCGTAACGCCCGCGACCGCGGCGCGATCTTGATCGAGAGTAAAGACAGTCTGGAAGCTGTCGACACCCCAATCGTCCCGAATCCGCAGGGCGAAGGGAACCTTCCGGAAGAGTGCCTTCAGGCGCTCCGCCTCCGCCCGCAGCGTCGGAATATGGTCTCCCATCAGGCGGATCTGCACGGGAATGCCGATGGGCTTCCCGGTCTCCAACTGGCGGACATCCACCCGCGCTTCGGGAACCCCCGCCATCAAAGCCACCTGCCAGGGACCCACCAGGTGATTGGTGTCGTGCTTGTCCTGGACCTCGACGACGATCTGCGCGTAGTTCACCTGCCGCGCCTCCGGGGTAGCGGAGAGCCAGAAGCGAGGCCCGCCGCCTCCCACAAACGTCGTCATCGACTTGAGCACCGGCTCGGTCTTCTTGTGTTCCTTGCCGTACTCCTCCGAGACCTGGCGAATTACCGCTTCCGCGCGTTTGCTGGCGCGCTCCGTCGCTTCCAGCGGCGCGTCTTCGGGCAGCCAGACGTCAACGTAGGACAGGTACTGCAAGTCCTTCGGGAAGAACTGCTGGGGCAACTGCTTCAGAAAATGCACGCCGACGAAGAGGATGGCCAGCGAAGACAAAGCGCAGAGCTTCCGGTGGGCAATGGCCCACGAGCCGATCTTCCAATACCACTTGCCGTATCCGGTGACCCGCTGCTGCTCGATGGGGACCTCCGGCTTGGGCTTCAGCAGGTACCGGCTGATCAGGGGCACGAAGGTCATGGCGACAATCTGCGCGGCGACCAGCGAGCAGGTGATGACGATCGGCAGGCTGTACATGAACTTGCCGGTGTCGCCGGTCAACATCAGGAACGGCAGGTACGCCACGACGTTGGTCAGGGTGGCGTAGAGCATCGTCGTGAATAGCTTCGTAGGTCCAAGCCACGCGGCAATGCTTCGCTTGTGCCCGTGTCCCATCGCCCGCTCGATGGCGTCACCGGAGACGACGGGAACATCGACGAGCAGACCCAGCGCGATGATCAGCGAGGCGATGGACACCTGCTGCAGGTCGACGCCGAGGACGTACATCATTCCGAAGGTGATGGCAAGGGTAATGGGAATGGCCAGAGCCATGAGGATGGCGGAGCGCCAACTCCAGAAGCCGAGCCAGGACACGACGACGACCAGGATGATCGCCTCCCAGAGGCTCGACATGAAAAGGTCGACATTCTCGGTTACCTGCCGCGGCTGATCTGAGGTTCTGGCGAGGACGAGGTCGGCAGGCAGCAGGGGCTTCACTTCCGCCAGGCGGCTGTCGACGAGTTTGCCGAACTCGCTGATCTGCTCTCCCTTTCGCATTTGAACGGAGAGAGTGATCGCCCGCGTGGTGAGCCAACCGCCGCTTTCCGTCCGTCGCGTGTAGTGGTTCAGATACTGGGCCGGACTCTCGTATTCGCGCTGAATCTCGGCGACGTCGCGGATATAGATGGGAGCGCCGCCCGGCGCGGTCCCCACCGCCACGCTGCCGATCTCGTTGACAGAACGGAATTCCCCGGCGGGGATGATCGCTATGTTCCGCCCTCCAGCGTTCACCTCGCCTCCGGCGGCGGTGATGTTGCGAGCTCGCAGAGCTTTCATGAAGGCGACCGGAGAGAGCCCATAGGCGGCCAGCCGATTCTGGGAGAAGGTGAGATACACCCGCTCATCGAGGACGCCCGAACGCTCCACCTTGCTCACCAGGGGGATGAGCTTCAGCTGGCGCTCGATGACATCTGTGAAATTGTCCATCTCACGGTAGCTGTACCTGTCGCCGGCCACTGCCGCCAGCAGCTTAGCGGTGTCGCCAGGGCTGCGGACAATGATCGGTTCCCAGAGGTCCGGGTGAACCTGATCGCTTCGCAGGTTCTCCTCTGCAAACCGCCGCAATTCCTGGCGGAGATCACCTTCCGAACGATCGCTCTCGAGATCCAGTCCGATAAATCCGGCGGCCTGGATAATCTGTAGGCCCTTGCCGACCTTCCGGTCCACCCACGACAGCCGCAGCAACTCAGCGGGTCTCTTGAGGAGCTCTGGGTCCATTCCCGAGGGATGAGCCAAGACTATGGTGGTTCGATCGCCGGTCTTCCCCGCACGCACATCCTCGATAGCCTTACGAATGGTCGCGGCCCGGGAAGTGATCTCTTCGGCGCTCACGCGCGGCGAGGCCACGGTCAACATAAGCGCTGCCGTGTCCCCGAAGTCCTTCACGAAGTAGATAGGGCCGGAGCCGTCGGGGAGGTCTTTAATACCGTCCAACTTCCCCTTCAGATCGTCGAACTCTTTCAAGACGTCGAAGTGCCCCTTTTCCTGCACCTCGCCAAACACAACGGACAGCCCATTGCGGGAGATGGACTTGATTTCATCGATGCGCGCGTTCAGGCCGACCACGCGCTCGATCTTTCTGGTGACCAGTTGTTCGACGCGCGCGGCTTCAACTCCTGGCCACGGGGTGACAATCATGCACTGGCGGACCTGGATGTCGGGATCCTTGCGCTGGGGCATCTTCAGGTAGCCGAACACACCCCACGCGAGTACCGCCGCCAGGCCCACGAAGGCAACTTGCGGATGCTCGATGCAGGCTCGAGCGCTCGAGCGGCTGCGGGCGATTAATTCCTGATCGGTTATATGTCCCATGTGTTCTTTCTCAGTTGGCGATCCGGACAAGCGCGCCGTCGATCAGATTCTGTCTTCCGCCAGTGACGATCGCATCGCCCTTCGCGAGGCCGGCCAGCACTGTCACTCGAGAGCCGGCGAACTGCCCTAGCCGCACGGTTCGGAGGCGAGCGACGGTGTTCCCGCCCGATTGCTCAATGACGAAAACGGTGGCGGCATTGGGATCCGAAGGCGCCCGCAGCAGCGCCAGAGCCGGCACCGCCGGCATCAGGCTGGCCGGTTGGGAACCCTGTACCGAAACCTTGCCCATCATGCCGGTCTTCAATTGCTGCTTGGTATTTGGCAGGGCAACCTCTACGCGGTAGAGCCGGGTGGCCGGGTCGGCCGCGGCGGCGATCTCACGAACCCGACCCTGAAACAGTTGGTCGGGGAATGCGTCAACGGCAACTTGGAGCGGGGCGCCGAGCTTCAAGCTGGTGATCAGGGTATCGGGGACGCTGAACGCAATCCGCACTGTGCCTACATCGCCGAGGCGAAAGACGGGGATACCGCGTCCAACGAGTGTGCCGGGCTCAACGCGCTTTTCGAGCACAACACATGACATGGGAGAGACCAAATCCGTGTCTTCGAAGGTGATGGTGGAGGCGCGTTCCTTCGCCTTAGCGCTCTCCAACTCGTTTCGGCGAGCCTCCACGTTCTTCTTCGCTGCCTCGACCTCGGCTCGGGTCGAGTCCAGGTCTGCGCGGGCTGCGTCAAGGTCGGGCTTGGTGAGCGCCTTCTCTACATAGAGAGCCTCGGCTCGCTCCGCGTCGAGGACCGCCCTTTTGTGGACGGCCTCTGCCTGAGTGAGCTGCCACGTAGCGGCCTTCAGCGCTTCCGCGGCCTGCAGTGCCTGCGCTCGGTATGCGTCCAGGCTGGCCCGGTAGTCGCTCTGTCGAACCCGCGCCAGCACGGCACCTTTTGGAATAAAGTCCCCTACCTGAACGTTTCGCTGGCCGACCTTGAGCAGCGAATCCACGTAGCCATCGACCTTGAAGGCTAACTCTACAGTGGTGTCCGGCTCGATAGTAGCGGAATAGTGGGTGGCGGTATCGACGGTGACCTCATCGACGACCGCCGTTTGCACAGGGATAGCGACAGCCGCTTTGACTTCCGAATCACCGTGTTTGCACCCGCTCACGAAGAGCAGGCCGCCGGCGAGAACCGCGGCGAAGGAAAGGGTATGCATTCTCATTGTTCCCCCAAAACTCTTTTCAACTCGGCCCTCGCGGACCAGTAACTGGCCAAAGCCCGGCGTTGCTCGTCGTCGGCATTCGCGAGCGTGGTTTGCGATTGCAGGACGTCCTTCAAAAGCACCGCCTGGCGGCCGAATGCCGACTGCTGCTCGCGCAGGTTTTCACGCGCTGCGAGCTGCATCAGAGTGCTGACCTTCACGCGCTGCGATGCCTCCGCGCACTGGCGAACCGCCTGTGCGACTTCCACGCGAATGCGGCGATCGAGAGCTTCCTCCGCTAGCCGCGCCTGCGACGCCGTATGTCGCTTTGCGCTCATCTCCTGCTTTTTACGGCCCCAATCAAACACTTCCCAGTCGAGGAAGATGCCGGCGGTGGCGACGTTCTGCGGCATCACGTTCTGAAAATTGTAGGCCGAGTTGTAGCTGAAGGCGAGGTTGACGTCTGGGATGTACTCGGACTTCTTCACCCGCACATCCAGGTCCGCCTGTTGTACCCGCAGCTTCGCCTGACGAAGCTCTGGACGTTGCGCCAGCGCCGTCTGTATGGCCTCCTGCACGTCCAACTGCGCTTCGACGATGTGCTGAATGCCCGCGGTACGGAACGCAGTGTTAACCGGGCGTCCGAGCAGTTCATTCAACGCTTCCATCTGCGTGGCGATCGGGTTCCGGAGTTTGAGCGCGTCCAACTCGACCTTGGCTACTTCGGCCTCGGCCTTCAGGCGCTGGCTTTCGAGGACGGTCTCCAGCTTGAGACCGACGGTCGCCAGTCGCACGGTTTCCCGGTAGAGCGGCAGGGACTGTTCGACACTCTCGAGCGCGCTCTGTGTTTCGAGGAGCCGGTAGTACGCTTTGCGAACCTGCTCGGCCACCGCGGCCCTCCGCTCCGCTAACTTGGCCTCTTCGAACTGCTTGTCGAGTTTGTGCGACCTCACCCCCAGGCCAAGCCGGTATTGTTGGGAGAGGGGCTGAAGGATCAGCCCCTGCACGATTGCCGTGGGCCGGCGGGGAACGTCGACCTTGGCATCCTTGCTGGGAATGGGGCCGATATCGCCGTAGGTGCCGAAAACGCCGCGCTCGAATGTCACGGACGGCTTCGTCAGGAGCTGTCCGCCGAGCACGTTCCACTTAATGGAAGGCAGTCGACGCGTGCGGAAGGCCGCCAGGTTGTCGGCGGATTTCTCCACGTCCAACTCCGCGGTTCGAAGAGCAGGATTTTGCTGGAGCGCCAACCGCACTGCTTCGTCCACCGTGAGCGTCTCTACCGCAACCGTTGTGGTTTGCGCCATTGCCAGGGACGCGAGCGTTACCGGCAGGAGCAGACATTCGATCGTTCGAGTGAGCCGATGCAGGGATTTACTCATAAATTGACCTTTGACCAGAGCGTGGAAGTCGGTTCCGATAGCGGCCCGGCTCGCTCAGACGCTTGCCGGACTGTTTCCTCGCTTCGCTGTCTTGCGAGTCGTCTCCGAATCGATGACCCGTGACCTGCGAATATGCACCTCGGCAGCCATTGGGGTGGTCAAGAAGAATCAGCGAGATGGCGGGAGCCGCGCCGACGCTGCCGCGCGGACGTCGTCTTGTGCCGATGCAAGGTGCCGAAGGCGGCCCACCTCATCGCGCGTCCGGCTCTCGAGTTCCCGACGCGGCCGTCCAGGAGCGCCCCCGGCGAAGTGCCGAGACGTGGGCGGGCGCCGACACCGGCTGCCGTCACAAAGAACGCCTCGGCTCCCGGAGAACGGTCCTAGACGGTTTGAGTTCCAATCCTCCGGTGCGCGTTTGCAGCGGGTTGCGGGCAGCCGCATCCGAGACCGGTCGCCGCGGGCACCGCGATGCAGGTTGGAAGCAAAAACGCATAGATCGACAGCACGAGGTGGTGATGCCTATTGCGTACTCACAACCGAGGCCGGGACTGAGCCTTGGCAGCGCCTTCGCACTCAGCTTGGTGACGGCCCTGGCCGCTCCGCCAAGCCTACCCGGACAGGAAACGCGAACTGAACTGATTCAGCAGGCACGCGCGCAGAGGGGCGCACATCTCAAGCCTGACAACGTGAACTCGGTCGAGCGCTTTCTCCGCGACGTCAACCAGACCTACCTTGAGGTTCTCACCACCGGCTACCACGGCTTCCGCCCGAAGCTGGGGACGATGGTGAACATTGCCGGCCCCGCCCTGGGCGTCGAATACCTACGAAAAGGGCTGTTGCAGGGACGCCTGGACACCGCGGTCTCCGCTCAGACGAGCACCCGAGGGTACCAGAAATATGAAGCAGAGGCCGCGTTTCCAAAGTTGGTGAAGGGGCGGATCTCGGCCGAATTCTTCGCCGTCCACCGGAACTACCCGTCCATGCACTACTACGGCAGCGGCCCCGATCGGTCGAAGGAACTGAGGACCAACTACCGGCTGGAGGACACCAGTACCGATGCGATCCTCGCACTGCAGGCGCTGCCGGGTCTGAAGATCGGAGGATCCGCGGGCTACGTCTGGACGAATGTCGGTTCCGGGGGATGATAGCCGGTACATTTCCGCCGATCGTGTTTTCACCACCTCCAACTCGCCCGGCCTCAATCGCCAGACCAACTATGTGCGGAACAGCGTGTTTGCCGCTTACGACTATCGCGACAATCCGGACGGCATGTCGAAAAGGGGCGGACGGTACGCTGTCCAATATTCCTGGTTCCATGACCAGCGCGCGGGCGACTACAGCTTCCGTCGCACGGAGATTGACTTGCAGCAGTTCGTCCCGCTCTTCAATAAGACGCACGTCTTCGCACTCCGTGCAAATACGGCTCTCAGCATGACCGATGCCGGTCAACAGGTGCCGTTCTTCTTACAACCGACGTTGGGTGGCTCCGATGATCTGCGCGGATATCGGCCGTTCCGGTTCTCGGACCGCAACCGAATGTTCATGAACGCCGAGTATCGCTGGGAGATCTTCAGCGGGCTGGATGGCGCAGTGTTCGCCGACGCCGGGAAGGTATTTCCCCGCCGCGGGATGCTCAACTTCAAAGACCTGGAATCAACGGTGGGCTTCGGGTTGCGCTTCAACATACGCAACACAAACTTTCTCCGGTTCGACACCGGATTCAGTCACGAAGGATTTCAGTTTTGGATCAGGTTTAGCGACGCCTTTCGCTGGCGCCGCATGGGAACGACAGTCGGTCGGGAGGTGTATTAGTCATGAGACAACTTATTCTGCTTGCGTTACTTGCCTCGTCGGCCCTTGGCCAGCGGTTCTACCCGGATGATCCATTGGAGAAGGAGCCGGCCCCGCTTACGATCCACGCCGCTGTCGCCCGGAAGCTAAGCGACTATTACGACTTTTTCACGCACCAGTTTGGAAAACCGGGCGAGCACCAGCCGAAAGAGGGGCAGCCCATTCCGGCGCAGGATGTTAACACTCTGGGCGAGCCGATGGACGGAGCCTGGTACACGAAGCGTCACTATTACCGCCGGATGAGCATTCAAGAACTGAAGCAAGGGCCGGGTCATGCCCCGCCTCCCGCCGGGTCGACGTGGAGAGTAGTGGGCGCCAAGGATGAGGGGATCACGCCCGGCTTTACGATCGCCGACGGAGAGCGCCGGCAGTACTTCCTCAAGTTTGACCCCGTGTCACAAGCGGAAATGGCGACGAGCGCGGAGGTCATTTCCTCCCGCTTCTTTCATGCACTGGGCTACCACGTGCCGGACAATTACATCGTCTACTTCCGCCCCGAGGAACTGTCGGTAGACGGGCAGGCGGAAATCACCGGCGAGAACGGGAAAAGACGCAAGCTTACCGTTCGCGACGTTGAGAACATTCTCGCGCGTGCTCCCCGGCTGAAGGATGGCCGCTACCGGGCCACGGCGAGTGCAGTAATCGAGGGCCAGCCGTTAGGCCCCCCGCGATACTACGGCGTGCGGAAAGACGATCCGAATGACGTCGTGCCTCACGAGCACCGCCGTGACCTGCGAGGGCTGCACGTGTTTGCTGCCTGGCTGGGCCACGACGACTCCCGCGCGATTAACAATTTTGAGGCCCTGGTGGAAGATGGAGCCGGCCGCTACATCCGTCACTACTTGCTCGACCTCGGCTCCACGCTCGGCAGCGGCACTCAGCGCGCCAACAGCCCCCGTTCCGGGGCGTACCTCTTCTCATGGAAGAGCGCTGCCGTGCAGCTGGTCACACTCGGACTCGACCCGCCTTACTGGGCTCGCGCCAAGTTCCGCGAGTTTCCGTCGGTTGGCCTGATCGAGGGGGATGCCTTCGATCCGGAACGATGGGTGCCCGAATATCCCAACCCGGCGTTTCTGAATCGTCTGCCTGACGATGAGTTTTGGGCTGCGAAACAAGTGATGGCCTTTACCGAGGATGACATTCGGGCCGTCGTCTCAACCGGAGAGATCAGCGACCAGGCGGCGGCAGCCTATTTGGTCGATTGTCTGATCAAGCGCCGTGACAAGATCGGCAAAGCGTACTTCGCCAAGGTCCTGCCGTTCGACCGTTTCCGGATCGAGGACGGCGCCCTGGCCTGGGATGACCTGAGTAAATCCCTCACGGACACGCGGGTGCAGTGGTTCCGCTTCGATAACGAGACGGGCAAGCGGACTCCCGCGCAGGGAATGCCCGATGAGGGTTACGGCGTCGCGGAAATCACAGCCGCTCCGCGCCCCAAGCAATCGATACTGGTCTACACCCAAACGGTGAACGGAAAGACGCGCGTGGTCGGCGTGGCTAGAACGTGGGGAGACGAGACCAGTTAGTTAGAGCTCGATGAACCCCCGCTTGAGAGCGATGGTGACAGCGTGCGTACGATCATTCGCTCCGAGCTTGTCCAGGATGTTCTTGACCCGGCTCTTGACCGTCTCCTCGGTGATCGAGAGCCGGGCCGCAATTTCCTTGTTCGCGTTCCCCTCCGCGATCAGCCGAAGGACGTCGATCTCGCGCTGAGTCAGTAACTCCTCGCCGCTATGGGCCAGTACCTGAGCGGTAAGTTCGGCAGACATCGCTTTACGGCCGGCATGAACGCTACGGATGGTCTGCAGTAACTCCTTGTGCAGCGAGTTTTTGAGGAGGTAGCCCTGCGCCCCGGCCTTCAAGGCGCGCTGCGCCTGCACGTCTCCCGCATACGTCGTCAGGACGATAATCCTTGCCTGGGGGAACTCGCTCCGAATGGCAAGAATGGCGTCCAGCCCGTCCAACTCCGGCATCTGCAGGTCCATCAGGGTGATATCCGGATGGTGCTCGCGGAATCTGGCGATCGCTTCACGCCCGTTCGCTGCCTCGGCCACCAACTCCATATCCTGCTCGGCAAGCAACAGCGTGGCGATCCCGGTTCGGATGAGCTGGTGATCATCTACCGTGAGAATACGGATGCGAGACGAATCACTCACAGCAACCAGTATGAGTCAGCTGCACTCGGAATTTCCACGTCACCCCGATGCTTTCACCCCTGGAATTGCCGGCGCCCGCCCTGCTCGTAGACGATGGACGCGGGAACGCTCAGCTCCACTTCGGTCCCTGCATCCGACTCGCTCCAGACTTCCAGCTTCGCGCCGATCCGCCCCGCCCGCTCTCGCATGCCAATCATGCCCCAGTGGCCCGTCCGGCCGTCACCGCGGAGGAGAGCCTGATCGATGCCCCTTCCGTCATCGCGCACCCGCAAACGAAAGCCGCCGCCACCATACCGGATCTCTACTTCGATGCGCCGCGCGCGAGAGTGCTCGAAGGCGTTTCTCAGGGCCTCACTGGCGATGCGGAAGATCTCGTCGCGGCAATCGGCGTCCATCGGCGTGGGCCGCCCCTCGACATCGATGGCGAACTGAGGCGGAGTGCGCGTCGACGACTGCTGGCGTGCGAGGAGGTTCTGCCCGAGCGCCGTCAGCGATTTGACGAGGTCCGTGCAGAGGAGGGGCTGCGACCGCAGGTCCTGCACGGCGTCTCGGGCTTCCGTGATCGCGCGCGCTGCATCGTCGATGGTGCTCTCCAGCACCCCGCGGGCTTCCGCTCCCCGGTTTGGCAGCAGGTTATAAGCGGCCTGCAGGCGCAGCAGGAGCCCATGAAAGCCCTGCAGCAGCGTGTCATGCAGATCGCGGGCGATCCGCATGCGCTCCTCCACGCGCGCTTCGGCAGCCATGTTGAACTCCCTCTGCAGTTGGCGGACACGCCGTTGAAACGCGGCCCACACCAAGGCTGCGAGGGCGCCCGCGCAGAGCAGGAAGAACCAGTTGGTCTGGTAGTAGTGAGGCTCAAGCACGAACGGTAGGCTCGCTGCCTCGTCGTTCCAGACGCCATAGCTGTTTGCGGCCATCACCTTGAACCTGTACCTCCCGGGCCGCATGTTCGTATAGTGTGCCGTTCTCTCCGTTCCGGCCTCCTTCCACTGATTCTCGTAGGGCTCTAGACGATACCGGAAGCGCTGTTTCTCCGGCGCCGACAGACTGAGTGCGGTAAATCGAAAGTCGAACGTGTCGTAGCCGGGCGGCGCCGATGTTCGTCCGTCGTTGCCCAGCGCCAGGGTCCCCGCCCACGCTTCCTCAATCACCACCGGCGGCGGGTGGGGGTTCGCGGCCGAAGGATCAACCGCGACCACGCCACGCATCGTCGGAAACCAGATCCGCCCGTCGCGTGTCTTCCATCCTCCCGGTTTGCCGGCATTGCATTCGATGCTTCTCATTCCCTCGCCCGCGCCGTACAACACCGGCGTGATCGAGCGCGCCTTCCCGTCTGCGAAGCGATTGAGATCCGCAAGGCTGAGCTGGAAGATGTTCTGATTGGAGCAAACCCAAAGGTGTCCCCGGCCGTCCGCCACCATGCCAGTCGGGCTGTCGTTCGGCAGGCCGTCCTTCGGTGTGATGGCCTTCGCTCTTGCATTCTTGAAGCGGTACAATCCAGCGCCGTATGCACCGATCCAAAGAGTGCCATCCGGCTCCTCATAGAAGTCGCTGTAGCTATTGTTTGCCGGCAGGCCGTGCCTCTCGTCATAGAGCACCGTCTTGCCGTTTTGGATGTGCCGCAGCACCGGCGGGGCCGCGAGCCAGACGCCACCTCCGCGGCCCAGAGCCATTCGCACCCGTTCGCCGTACTCAGGAGCTCTCTCCAGCCTTTCATTTCGGAAGCGGTATTGGCCGCCGGGGCGATCGTAAGTTGCCGCCTGCACCCATAGAGTGCCTTGGTGGTCTTCCATAATCTGGTCTACTGCCGGTGCATCGATTTTGAAGCGGCTCAGCACCCCGGAACGCCAGCGGTACAACCCGCCTGACCCGCCGAACCAAAGGTTGCCGTCGCGGGTCTGCGCAATGGTCCGAATGTCCGCCAAGCCATGAAATCGATGAAATTCTCTCCCGTCGAACCAGTGCAGTGAGTCTCCTCCCAACCAGATCCGGCCCTCCCGGTCCTGCAACAAACAGTTAAACGGTTCGTCGGTGAGCCCCTCCTCCTTGCCGTAACTGGTCACCGCTGCGGGCCGGAACCGAAACAGTCCGGTCGAGAAGGTGCCCACCCAGCGGTTCCCTTCGCGATCCACCATCAGGCTGAGTACCTTTGGCCGCTCCAGGAGCTCCGGTGGCAATCGCAGTCGCTCGGGTCCGCTCATCCTCCCGTTCACCACCCGAAAGAGGCCCGCGGAGGTGACCAGCAGCAACTCCCCATCCACGTCCTGCGCCATGGCAAAGACACCCCTGCCGGAGAAAGCGCCAGTCCATTGTGGACGCTTTGCTACTGGGAGCCGAACCTCAGAGAGCCGTCCCAGGTGATAGCGCACGAGACGATCTTCCGTGAAAGACCCGATCCAAACGCTTCCGTCAGAGGTCTCCTGTACGAGATAGCCACCAGCAACCGCCTTTGGGGAGCCGTCCGCCCCGAAGCGCACGATCTCCTGCCCGCAGCGGAACCACACGCTGCCGTCCCGTGCCTGCAGGAAGAACTCCTCCACCGCTTTGCCCTGGTGATGGGAGTACCGTATGAGTTTTTCCCCGTCTACGTACGCGACCGCGCCGGCCGTGTTGATCCAGAGCTTTCCCGCCGCATCCTCACGAATGGAACTAACCACTTGGCCCGGAAGACCGTGGCTCCGCGTGAATGTCCTCGACACGCCGTCCTGCATCCGTATGAGAGTGCCGGTTCGGGTTCCTGCCCACAGGGCTCCGGAGCGGCTCTGGAAGACGGAGCGGACCATGCCGTTGCCGAGACCCGGGATGTCCGCTGAACCGAAAACCCTGAATCGGACGCCGTCAAAGCGGGCCAGGCCGCCCCAGGTGGCTAACCACAGATACCCCTGCCGGTCCTGCACCACTCGGAAGACTGTGCTCTGGGGCAAACCCTGCTCGCCCTGCCAGACCGTCGTTACGTATTGAGGCGACAGCGATTGCGCAGCCAGCGCGTGGAACCCGGCCGTGACAGCGGCGCTCCGCAGGAAACACACCAGGACTTGGGTCCAATTTACCAACTGCGCCTAACTTCGCTCAGATCGACAGTTCCCGCATCACTCGAAAGAGTGAATTTCCGTCACTTCATCAGGGGTATCCACGAAGGGCACGTCAAACGTAGGCTGGAGATGGGAACCGAAAACGCAGCGTCTCTACTCTAACTTCGCGTATGGGGCGCCGGGCGTAGGCCTTCTGTGTCTGCGCCTGACTGCCGGCGCCGTCGTCCTGCATCACGCGCTTCGCGGAGGGTTGAGTTCTGAACGGAATGCCTGGATCGTAGTTGTCGAATGTATCGCTGCCGCGCTCGTCGGCATCGGTCTTTGGACACCCCTCGGAAGTGCAGTGCTGGCTGCTGCGGCACTTTGGTTCGCCGTGTCTCACGGCTTCTTCTCGTACGGGTCCCTGCTCGTCATGGGAATCGGTATCGCCCTCGCTCTTCTTGGCCCTGGCGCCTGGTCCATCGATGCCCGCCTGTTCGGAAGGAAGCGAGTAGTTGCTGAATCCGGCCGATCCCGCGATCCTCACTCGAACGAGTGAATCCCGCATACACCTTACAGTCACCTCTCTATACCAGAAGTAGTGTTTCTGGCGAGGTCGCACAAGGCGCACAATCGGCGTTGAGAGGCTAGAAATCGCGAGCCCTCAGCCGGGTAAGCTGATGGCGGCGAGATCGATGGAGATGGGAGGATCTCGTGGAAAAGGTGGATCGTGAATCCCAGTTCTGCAACCCGCTACGCTTCGAAGTCGCCGCAGCGAACGGAAACTCCAGGATCTTGATGAGGAACTTGGACGGCCGGACATCGGCTGACTCCCCGTTCCTGACCTACAGCAATCATGGCGCCGGTAAGGACCAACTGTATGAGGCGGTGATGCAGCTATCGCGCTCGATCGCTGGCCGCAATGACCTTCCTAGTTTGGTAGAGGGTGTAGCCGAATCCCTCGCCCCCATCGTCCAGTTTGACCACGTTGGCTTGATCCTCCACGACGCCAACGAGAATGCCATGCAGGGCTGTATCGTCAACGAGCCGGGGAACCCCGCTCTCAGGAGTCTCCGGCTGCCGGTGAACCAGGACCCAGCCGGGTGGGTCTGGCTGCATCAACAGCCCCTCGTGGTGTCACCGCTGCAGCTTGATACCCGCTGGCCGGAGTTCGTCGACCGCACCCGCGCCTTCGGTATCACGACGCTGGTGTTGGTGCCGCTGACTGCGGGACATAACCGGATTGGTGCGCTCGGCTTCGGCTCCGTTGTGGCGGCGAGCGTCACTCCAGCCCAGATCGAGTATCTGCAGCGAGTCGCCGCGGAGTGCGCCATCGCGGTTGAGTCCTTCCTTGCAAAGCAGGCCCTGGCGCAGGAGCGAGACCGGTTGCGGACACTCTGCGATATCACCAACGCACTGGTATCGAACCTGGAACGCGATGCGCTGTTCGCTGCGGTCTCGGCGCAGCTCTCCACGGTCCTCCGTCACGATTGCGCCCGGCTTGCCCTGTGTAACCAGGAAGGCAGCCTCGACGTGTACGCGCTCCACACGGCGTGCCCGCAAGGCTTCGACACGCTCAAGGAATCGTATGATCCCGCCGGTACGCCGGCCGGTGAGGTGCTTGCGACCGGCAACCCCGTCGTCGCTCACCATACGGACGCCGGCCGCTTTCCGAGTCCGCTGTTCCAACAGTTTGTGGCCCTCGGATTCCGGTCCGTTTGTGCGGTTCCCCTGATCGCACGGAATCACACCATCGGTGTCCTATCTTTGAACCGGATGACGGACGAGGATTGGTCAACCGAAGACACGGGCTTCCTCCTGCAAATCGGCAGGCAGATCGCTTTGACGCTGGAGAACTCCTTCGCCTATCGCGAGCTGGCGGATCTAAAGGAGCGGCTGGTGACAGAGAAGCTGTACCTGGAGGACGAGATCTGTAGCGATCAGAACATCGGCAGCATGGTCGGCGATGGCCCCGCCATTCAGGGCGTGATGAGAGCGATTCGTACGGTTGCGCCCACCCAGGCCAGCGTGCTCATCCTGGGAGAGACCGGGACGGGAAAGGAACTTGTCGCAAGAGCGATCCACGAACTGAGTGGCCGGCGCGGCAGTTTCGTCAAGGTGAATTGCGCCGCCATCCCCGCCAGCTTACTGGAGAGCGAGCTCTTCGGGCACGAGAAGGGGTCGTTCACCGGCGCCGTCGCACAGAAGATCGGACGCTTTGAGCTCGCCCACGAGGGCACATTGTTCCTCGACGAAATCGGCGAGATGCCGCTCGAACTCCAACCCAAGTTGTTACGGGCCATTCAGGACCAGGAGTTTGAGCGCGTAGGCGGCAATCGGACGATCCGCACCAACGTCCGCTTCGTTGCTGCCACGAACCGGGACTTGAAGACCATGGTGAGCGAGAACAAGTTCCGCGCTGACTTGTACTATCGCTTGCACGTATTCCCTGTCTTTGTCCCCCCGCTCCGGGAGCGCCGGGAAGACATCCCGCTGTTGACCCGCTACTTCGTACAAAAGCACGCCCGTCAACTCGGACGTAACATCGAGACGATCCCAAGAAGTGCGATGGACGCAATGATACAGTACGACTGGCCCGGGAACATCCGAGAACTGCAAAACGTGATCGAGCGGTCTGTGATCCTAACGGATGGAAACACTCTGCACCTGGCAATGCCTGGTGTCGAGCAAAATACCGCGGCTCCCATCGCAAAGGCCTCGAGCTTGAACGGCGAGGCGGGCGAACGTGACGAGATCCTGAAAGCGTTACAGGCGGCGAGCGGACAGGTCGGCGGAGCAAAAGGCGCCGCGGCGCTCCTGGGACTGAAGCGAACCACGCTCCAGTCTAGAATGCGGAAGTTCAAGATCGCGCGCTCCTACAACTGATTGCCGGCGCTCCGGTCGGCAGGACAGTCGCATGCCGATGGCGGCTGCCGATCTTCGCGCGACAACTTACTCTCTTTACTACTTGATGGAGCAATTGACTCGGCGGCAACGCAATTGCTGAGACAAACAGAGACACTGCCATGAAATGCAATGCGGCCCTATTCATCCTGGTAACGGGCGCCCTCCTGCGCGCCGGTGAAGCACCCCCGAAAAGCCCGTCCTATATCCGGGGACTGAACGACGCGCTGGTGGGAGTCGCTGAAAAAGTGACTCCTGCCGTGGTCAAGGTGGCAACGGAAGGGTATCGGCCGGCGATCGACAATGTTGCGGCTCCCTTCGGGCTACGGCAGGCGAGCGGCTCCGGAGTCATTCTGAGCCCGGACGGCTACATCATTACTAACGCCCATGTTGTCGGAGGCATGACCCGGATTCAAGTGCAATTGACGGGAAGCGGCGACAAGGAGGGCCACAGTATTGTCCGTCCCCCCGGGCGCCTCTTGCCGGCGCGACTCGTCGGTATCGACAATGAGACGGACCTCGCACTGCTCAAAGTGGACGGGCGGGAATTGCCTCACCTCACGCTGGCGGATTCCGAGACCGTTCGGCAGGGCCAATTGGTGGTTGCCATCGGCAGCCCCATTGGCCTGGAAAGCTCCGTGAGCATGGGTGTCGTCAGTGCCGTTGCACGACAACTGCAGCACGACGACCGTGTGATCTTCCTGCAGACCGATGCCCCCATCAATCCGGGGAGCAGCGGAGGAGCGCTGGTGGACCTCGATGGAAAGCTTCTCGGCATCAACACGCTCATCATGTCCCAGTCCGGGGGTAGTCAAGGGCTGGGCTTCGCTGTTCCCAGTAACATCGTTCGCTTCGTAGTCGACCAGCTTAGGCAGAGCGGGTTTGTGCTGCGCGGCGAGCTTGGCGTCGAGGCTCAGACGCTCACTGAAGGGATGGCCGGGGCCTTGGGCCTGAACGTTCAAAGCGGAGTCATCCTGGCCGATGTCTTCCCCGGTGGTCCCGGCTTCATTGCCGGATTGAAAGCCGGCGATATCATCCTGTCGCTTAATGGCAAAAGGATGGAGAACGCCCGGCAGTTTCACGTGAACCTGTATCAGCAGCGCTTGAACAGCATCGTGCGGATGAAGGTTGCCCGGGGCGGCGAAATTCTGGATGTGCCAGCGGTAGTGCTCGAGCGGTCAACGAGCCCCGAGCGCTTCGCCAATCGCGTCAACGACCGCCAGCACCTCGTGCCGCGACTTTCAATTCTCGCCCTGCCGATTGACGAGGAGATGGCGGCCTTCTTCCCGATGCCGCTCCGCCGGCCCTACGGCATCCTCGTCGTGCGGCTTGCTGTCACTACGGCCGGACCCGGCGGGGAGCTGCTTCCCGGCGATGTGATCTACGAAGTAAACCGGCTGCCGGTCTCCACCGTCCAGGACTTGCGAAATCTGGTCGACAAACAAAAGGAAGGCGATCCGCTGGTGTTGCAGGTGGAACGTGCGGGAAGACTCCGATATGTCGAGATGCAGCTCGAGTAGCCAACAGCCATAACTTGCCGTTGGGTTTCTATTTCAAACGATTCGAGGAGTTTACATAAATGAGTGTGCGTTATTGGAGTGCCCGGCTGACGGCACTTACCCTGGGCATCCTATTATTGGCGGCAGTCCTGTCGGGCGCCGTAGTTCCTGGTCGTTTCATCGTGGTGCTCGACACCGATCCTGTCGCCGGGCACATTCTCAAGCAGCCCACGCCCCCCGGAGTCCACACTGCCGCCGCTCTTGCCTACCGCGGCCGTCTCCGCGAGGATCGGGACAAGATCAAAGCGGTGATCGAGCGATACGGCACGGTGCTTGACTTTACCGACACCGTCACTCACACCCTCCTTGTACGCTTGCCGGACCGGCACGTTCCCTTGGTTGCCGCGATTGCAGGGGTCCGGCGAGTGGTGCCCGTCCAGACCATGAAGCTGTTCCTCGATCGGGCTGCCAGCGTGAACCGGGTGACGGATGCATGGAACCAGACCGGTCATGAAACCGCCGGCTCCGGCATCAAGATCGGCGTCATCGATACCGGCATCGACGTTGATCACGCCGGCTTTCAGGATTCCTCCCTGCAGGTGCCTGACGGTTACCCGAAGACGAGTTCGGACTCAGACTCGGAGTTCACAAACAACAAAGTGATCGTCGCCCGCAGCTATGTCCGGCTGCTCACCAACCGCCTTGATCCCGACCAGTCCGCCCGTGACCGCGTGGGCCACGGAACCGCTGTGGCGATGGCCGCCGCCGGCGTTCGCAACGATGGCCCCCGCGCCACCATCGAGGGCGTCGCCCCCAAGGCGTTCCTCGGTAGTTACAAAGTCTTCGGAACACCAGGCTTCAACAGCAGTTCGACCACCGATGCCGTCCTCAAGGCCATTGATGACGCCGTTTCCGATGGGATGGACGTCATCAACCTGAGCCTCGGATCCGATTACGCACCTCGTCTTGAGGACGACCCTGAGGTTGAGGCGATTGATACCGCCACCCGCGCAGGTGTGATCGTCGTCGTTGCGGCGGGTAACAACGGTCCTGGCAAGAATCGCATCGCCTCGCCAGGCACGGCGCCGTCCGCCGTGACCGTCGGCGCCTCCTACAATGACCGCACCTTCAGCTCCACCGTTCAGGCGGAGGGCCATTCCACTGTCCTCGGCGTGCCCGCCGATAATTCGAAAGAGCACTCCCCCGTTTCAGGCAACCTGTCCGATGTAAGCCTCCTCGACGGGACCGGACAGTTGTGTTCCGAACTGCCATCCGATAGTCTCGCGGGCGCCATTGCTCTTGTGCTGCGCGGCGAATGCACCTTCGAAACGAAGTTGACGTACGCGAAGAAGGCGGGCGCTATTGGCGCGGTAGTGTACGCCGCCGAGGACTCACCGGAGGCGATCACCATGTCGGTTGGCGACGCCGACCTCCCGGCGGAAATGGTCTCCTACTCGGACGGAGTGTCGCTTAAGTCGGCGACCAGCAAAGACAGTCAGCCGTCCTGTAACCTGCGCTTTGAGCAAACCGCCGTCTCCATCGACTCTCACCGCCTCGCCACCTTCTCCGCGTGGGGCCCGAATGTGAATGCTGGTACCAAGCCAGACCTGGTGGCGGTGGGAAAGGACGTCTACACGGCCACCCAGGACAACGACGAGAACGGAAGCATGTATGACGAGGAGGGGTACACCCTGGCCGACGGCACCAGCTTCTCCACCCCCATCGTTGCCGGCGCCGCTGCCTTGCTGAAGAGTGCACGTCCCGGGCTCACCGTGGAGCAGTACCGCTCCCTCCTCGTGAACAGCTCCGCCGCCCAGGACGTCACTTCCGGTCAATCGGCAACCGTCCAGCAAGCGGGCGCCGGGCTGCTGGACGCAAGCGCCGCGCTTCGTAGCACCATCACTGCTTCCCCCTCGGCGCTTGAGTTCGGATCCGGAGGGTCGACCATCGATCGCAGCCTAACCCTGACAATCACTAACGTTGGGTCGTCCGCCGATACCTTCACCGTCCTCGTCTCACCACGCAATGAGAATAACGGACCGTTCGTCTCCGGAAGTACCATCGAACTCGCCGCCGGCGCCTCCGTCGAGGTGCCTGTCGAGTGGCGGGCGACTGGCCTCGAAGAAGGCGCTCATGAAGGCTTCATCCGGGCGGTCTCCTCGTCATCGGGAACCGAAGCGCGAGTGCCTTACTGGTACGGCGTTACTTCAGGCCGGCCCGCCGAGGTCTCCGTGCTCTCGTCGGTAACCGAAGGGCGTAGCGGCGCGGTCGTTCCGGATGCCATCGCGTTCCGCATCCTCGATTCGGCTGGGCTGACGATATCGGACGCGGACCCGACAGTCTCGAGCGTCTCAGGAGGCGGTTCCGTCATGTGGCTCACCTCCTACGATGAAGATGTTCCCGGTCTGTACGCCGTAACCGTTCGCCTGAGCCGGAAGGCCGGCACGAACGTGTTCCGCATTCAGGCCGGCGATGCGGAGGTCGAGGTCTCCATCACCGTTCAGTGAGCGCAGCGCCCCTCGAGCAGGCTCTACGGGTACGAGCGCCGGCCTTGACGACCGGCGCTTCTATGCCCCCCAAGCTCTGCGGCGGGGCGCTTCTTCGGCGATTGGCCACATAGCTGCTACTAACTTAGATATATGAGAAATCGCATTGGCATTCTGGTCGGCGGCGGCGATTGCCCCGGACTTAACGCAGTCTTGCGCGCGGTCGTTAAGGCCTCCGCACTGCGCGGTTGGGAAGTGCTCGGCTTTCGCGGCGGGTTCGAAGGTTTACTGACACCCGTGTGCTACGAGGTGCTGGACTATCGGCAGATGGGAGCGCTCCTCTATCGCGGGGGCACCATCCTCGGCACTTCGAACAAGGGGCGCTTCTCGGCTAAGGTCGGCCACGGCGAAGTCCGGGCAGTGCCCGCCGACATCATGCACGAGGCTCGGCAGACGCTCGCAGATCTCGGCTGCGGCGGACTGGTTGTCTTAGGGGGCGACGGAACCCTGACGATTGCTCATCAACTCTGGCAGGCCGGCATCCCAATCGTGGGAATTCCTAAGACCATCGATAACGATCTGCACGGCACGTACCTCACCTTCGGCTTCGATTCCGCGGTGGCCTGCGCGACCGATGCGCTGGACCGGCTCACCACCACCGGCGAGAGTCACGAGCGCGTGATGGTCTTGGAAGTAATGGGGCGATACGCCGGATGGATTGCCATGTCCGCCGGTATCGCCGGAGGCGCCGACATCATCCTCACGCCCGAGATCCCCTTCACCTATGAGTCCCTTTGCGCCAAAATCCGAGCCCGCGAGGCTGAGAACAAGAAGTTCACCATTGTGATCGTCGCGGAGGGCGCTCGTGAGGAGGGCGGCGACTACATCTCGGCTCACGGAGCCGAAGCGGACCGCGAAGCGCGTCTCGGCGGAATCGCCAGCGTCGTCGCACACGAAATTGAACGCCGCACCGGTAAGGAAACGCGAGCCTGCGTCCTCGGTCACCTACAGCGGGGTGGAGCGCCTACGCCGGTGGATCGGCAGTTGTGCACTCGCTTCGGCGTAGTCGGCGTAGAGATGATCGCCCAGGGCCTTTTCGGCCACATGGCCGCATTCCGCCCCCCGGAGATCGTGCCGGTGCCTTTGACAGAAGCCATCGGCGGCATCCGGCAGGTGCCGGTAGACGGCGAAATGGTTCGTACTGCAAGAGCACTCGGCATTAGCCTCGGCGACGAGTGTCCGAGGGCAGCCGCAACCCGCTAGCTATTGGCGACATCCGCGGATCGTTCCGTGCGGTGCAAGGAAGTCGGCGCGGACCCGCAGGCGCACGCATTGACGACTTCGGCACGCGAGAACTCGCGGCTGAGCAGCGGACGCTGCCAGCATGTGGCTCAGCTATCGTCAGCTTCAAGGCAAGTGGCCCGAATCGATCCCGATCTTCGGCGAATTCGGTTCAGCAAGCCAGCTCGGCTCGTCGTGCGCCTTCGGACCGCCACTCCTGTGGACGTCGTGACGGGCCGTGATCGGCTGGGTCCCGATTTGACGAACGTCGCGCCGGCGGGAGGTCTTTTCTCGGCAGCCGCTTTATCTGTTGCGCGACGGGTTCCCGTGGGGGCAAGATTCAACGCCGCTGCATTCGATTCGGCGACACCGCTGGCACAGGCCCGCCAGGGTACGTTGGGCCGCAACGTCGTACGCGGTTTCGGCCTTCAGTTCCGTGGCGACGCGTTCAATCTGCTCAGCGCGAAATTCGCGCGTTCAACGCAGATGATTAATGCGGCTCAGGGCGCACTCAACAGCCAGCTTCAGGTTGGCCGGCCTCGCTCGATCCAGTTGGCGCGCAAGCTCACTTCCGAGTTCGTGGCTAAGCCGAATCAGCAAGTCATTGGGACTCTAACCATGGCACGCAGAGACAGCGTTCTCATGCCCCCCGCTTCCGCACCGCGTCAAGGCATCCGTTCACAAATCCTACACTCTCTTCCCCGGCGAACTTCCGCGCCAACTCGATCGCCTCATCGATCACCACCGCCGGTGGCGTTTGTCCCAGTCGCATCTCATACACCGCCAGACGCAGTATGTTGCGGTCCACCGCGGGCATCCGCTCCACCCGCCAGTGCTCGGACACCTCACTGATCAGGCGGTCGATCTCTTCACGGTCGGAGTAAGTGCCCGCCGCCAGTTCCTCCATGAACCGGTCATACTCCATCCGCGCCGCCGCCGTCTCGTCTTCATCGCTGTGCAGAGAATCGTAGAACGCGGATATCGCCTCCCCCACCGCCTGCTGCCGCAAATCCGCTTGAAACAATACCTGCAGCGCGCGCTCTCGTGACTTCCTGCGCGACGGCATGATGACTTACTGGCTCCGCAGCCGGCGCATCAGTTGCCCCATCTCAATTGCAGACATCGCCGCGTCGAACCCCTTGTTTCCGCCTTTCGCCCCCGCCCGGTCGATCGCCTGCTCGAGTGTATTCGTCGTCAGCACTCCGAAGGCGATCGGCACGCCGGTGTGCAGCGATATCTGTCCCAACCCCTTTGCCGCCTCGCCAGCCACGTAATCGAAATGCGGCGTATCCCCACGAATCACCGCGCCGAGGCAGATCACCGCATCGTGACGCTTCTGCCGGGCCAACTCCGCCGCCACTACCGGCATCTCCCATGACCCCGGCACCTTCACTAACTCGATATCCTCGTCCGCCGCGCCGGATCTCTTCAAGGCGTCCAACGCCCCGCCCAGCAACCTTTCCGTGACAAAGCTGTTGAACCGGCTTACTAAGATCGCGAACTTCAGCCCGCGCGCATCTAACTGCCCTTCGAACGTATTCATGGAACTTACATACCCGTAAACGCCGCCACCCGTTTCTCCAGAAACGCGCGCGTCCCTTCCTGCTTATCTGCGGTCGCCGCCGTCATCGCAAACGCCGCCGCCTCAAACCGCTGCCCTTCCTCGAACCCCACGCTCATTCCCACATCCACCGCTTCCATCGTCAAGCGCACCGCCACCGGCCCATTCGCCAGCATCTTCAGCAGGAGCGCGCGGGAATACCCCAGCAGCTCGCCCTGCTCCACCACCCGGTTCACCAGCCCGATGCGATGCGCTTCCGCCGCGTCTACCGGCTCGCCGGTCAGCAGCATCTCTAAAGCCCGCCCGCGCCCCACCAGCCGCGGCAGACGCTGCGTCGCGCCGTACCCCGCCACTATCCCGAGCTTCACTTCCGGCTGCCCCAGCCTGGCATTCGGCGAGGCCACGCGAAGGGTGCACGCCATCGCCAATTCCAACCCGCCGCCCAGCGCGAACCCGTTCACCGCAGCCACAGAAGGCTTCGGCAGCAACTCCAAGCGGCGGAACAGCCGCTGCCCTTTCAGGGAAAGTCCGTGCGCATCGATGGGCGAAGCGGCAGCCAGCTCGTTGATGTCCGCTCCCGCCACGAATGCTTTCTCCCCCGCTCCCGTAACGATGAGCGCCTTCAGCGCCGGGTCGCTCTCCATCCGCTGGAGCACCTCGTCCAACTCCGCCAACACGCCCCCATTCAGCGCGTTCAGCTTCGCAGGACGGTTCACCGTCAGAACTGCGATCCCATCGTCCGCAGCCTCGAAAAGAACGTGTTCAAACGCCATATGGGATAATAAGGAGACCGACGCCCATTCTATCGCATGGATCCCGCGTACATCCGGAACTTCTCTATCATTGCCCACATCGATCACGGCAAGTCCACACTCGCCGACCGCCTGCTCGAAACCACGGGCGCGCTCTCGCAGCGCGAGATGATGGAGCAGGTTCTCGACTCGATGGATCTCGAACGCGAACGCGGCATCACCATCAAGGCCCATGCGGTACGACTCGAGTACAAAGCCGACGACGGCAATCTGTATCAGCTGAACCTCATCGACACGCCCGGCCACGTTGACTTCACTTACGAAGTCTCCCGCAGCCTTCAGGCCTGCGAAGGAGCTCTGCTGGTGGTCGATGCCTCTCAGGGCGTGGAAGCACAGACCCTGGCGAACACGTACCTCGCGCTCCATCACAACCTCGAGCTCATTCCCGTCATCAACAAGATCGATCTGCCCTCCGCCGAACCGGACCGCATCCGAGAACAGATCGAACAGGTCATCGGCCTCGACGCCTCGACCGCCATCCTCGCCTCCGCCAAGCAGGGCGCCGGCATCCATGACATTCTCGAGGCCATCGTTCGCACCGTCCCGCAGCCAAAAGGTGATCCGTCCGCCCCGCTCCGCGCACTGATCTTCGATTCCTGGTTCGACCCCTACCGCGGAGTGATCATCCTCGCACGCATCGTAGACGGCACCGTCAAACTTGGCCAGAAGATCCGCCTCTGGTCGAACGGCAGTTCCTACGAGGTCGAAGGCCTCGGCTATCAGTCCCCCAAGCCCATCCCCACCACCGAACTCTCGGCCGGCGAGGTCGGCTTCCTCTTCGCGAACATCAAGACCGTCTCCGATGCTCAAGTCGGCGACACGATCACTGACGACGCCAAGCCGGCCGCCGAACCACTGCCCGGCTTCCAGGAGATCAAGCCCATGGTCTTCGCCGGGCTCTACCCCGTCGAGAGCCATGAGCACGGCCTCCTGCGCGACGCCCTCGAGAAACTCCGCCTCAACGACAGCGCCTTCAACTTCGAGCCCGAGAATTCGGCTGCCCTCGGCTTCGGCTTTCGTTGCGGTTTCCTTGGCCTTCTGCACCTGGAAATCGTTCAGGAACGCCTCGAGCGCGAATTCCAGATCGACCTGATCACCACCGCCCCCGGCGTACGCTACCGGGTAACTACCCGCGGCGGCGATGTTATCGAAGTCGACAACCCGACTAAGTGGCCGGACCAGGCTGACATCGAACAGGTCGAGGAACCGATCATCGACGCTACGGTAATTACTCGCGAAGACTCGCTCGGAGAGATCCTCAAGTTGCTCGAGGAAAAACGTGGGGTGCAGAAGAAGTTCGAGTACATCGGCACCGGCCGCGTGCTACTCACTTACGAACTACCCCTCAACGAGATCGTCCTCGACTTCTACGATCGCCTCAAGTCCGCCTCGCGCGGCTACGCGTCGCTCGACTACCACCTCTCCGGCCACCGCGTCTCTCCGATGGTCAAGCTCGACGTCCTCGTCGCCGGCGACCCCATCGACGCCCTCTCCATCATCGTTCATCGCGAATTCGCCTTCGACCGCGGCAAGGCCCTCATCGACCGTCTCCGCAAACTCATCCCCCGCCAGATGTTCGAAGTGGCCCTGCAGGCCGCCATCGGCTCGAAGATCGTCGCCCGCGAGAACATCCCCGCCATGCGCAAGAATGTCCTTGCCAAGTGCTATGGCGGCGACATCAGCCGCAAGCGCAAACTGCTCGAGAAGCAGAAGGAAGGCAAGCGCCGCATGAAGCGCGTCGGCCGCGTCGAGATCCCGCAGGAGGCCTTCCTCGCCGTCCTTCGCGTCTCCGGCTCAAACGAGGAGTAATGCTTCGCTTCGTCGCGTTCCTCGCCCTCGCCTTTGCGCTCCTCGCCCAGTCCCCCGGCTTCCGGTCTCAGCAGCTCCTCGACTCCCATTACCTCAAGCACGGCCGGGAATTCGGCACGATCTCCAAAGCCGAGTACCTCCGCATGGCGCAGGAACTCCGCGACGCGAAACCCTCCGCCGACGTGATCGAGTTCAGCCGCGAAGACCGCGTGCTGACTAAGTTCCACCGTAAGAAGGGCTGGTTCGGCGCTTACAATCCGGACCGCACCATCCGCACTTTCTTCATCCCGCGTGACGGCGAAATGTACTTTAGACGCCAGGCCAGGAGACCCCGCTAATGAACGACCGGCTCATTGAGGAGTACCGCCTCTTTGTGGACGAAGTCGAACGGGGCTACCAGTTCGGCCTCTACGATTACCGAAATGACCTCGACCTCCGCGCCGAGATCAGCCGCGCCGGCCTAGCAGACAAGGTCAAGGATCTCGATGCCCGTTTTCGGGCTGCCCTCATCGCACCCGCCCTCCGTATCTGGGAAAGCGATGTCGACAACCCGTTTTGGATTTACGGCTACCCCGCCAAGGCCTCCGACGAACTCCTCGAAGACCTCCGCGCCGAAGGACTCATCTGACGATGCCGCCCGCTCCGGAAGAAAAGCCCGCCCTGCCAAAGACCTCCGTCCTCATCGTCGCCTTCAACTGTGCCGACGCGCTTCGCCGCTGCCTGACCTCGCTCGAGCGCTCCACAAACCGCGAAGCCTTCGAAGTCATCGTCGTCGATAACGGCAGCCGGGACGCCACGCCTCAGCTTGAGCCCGAATTTCCGGCGGTTACGTTCCTCAAGCTCCCACGCCACTTCGGCCTGGCGAAGGCGCGCAACATCGGCACACGAACCGCCACCGGGGAGTGCCTCCTCCTCCTGAACCCCTGCGTCGAACTGGAACCGCAGACCGTGGCCAGCCTGGCGGAAACGCTTCACGCCAACCCTCAAACCCCCGCGGTCACCGCTGCCATCGAACCCCCGCAACCCAACTACCCGCTGCCCTCCGCGGACGACCTCGCGCGCCTCTGCGCCACCGGCGACTATCCCCCGCCCAAGCCCCCTGACGCGGAAATCGACTGGGTCCCGGCTCTCGCCTTGCTCGTCCGTAAGGAGTTCGTCCGCGGTATGAATTACTTCGACGAGCGGCTTGCCAACCACTGGGGGGATCTCGAACTCTGCTGGCAGATTCGGCACGCCGGCAAGCGAATCCTGCCCGTCCCGTCCGCCCGCGCCGCCTTCCACCCGCACTCCCTTGACCTTCCCCCCGATGCTCGCGCCGCCGTCTCCGCCGACATGGCCCTGGCCGCCGCGGCCTACATCGCCAAGCACCAAGGCACCGCCGCCGGCTTGGCCTTCCGTCTCAAGGCGATGCTTGGCTCTACTGGCGGCGCCCTGGGCGCCATCGTCCGCGCCCGCGACCTCCGCTACCACACGTCCCGCTGGTTGAACCTTCTGACCGGGCAGCGCATCGACGGCTCACAAAGCTCCATCTGAACGGTTCATTCCGCGGCCGTCACCTTTGTGATCCGCTCGAACTTTCCCGGCTCCCGCCCCGCCCGATACGCCGCCGCCAACGACAGCATTTGCGCGGGCAGCAGCTCCAGCACCGGCTCCGCCGCCGCGATCCGGAAGGGCCCCGGCTCCGCTGACGGCCCACAAAAGAAGCCCTTTGCCCCCGTCGCAAGAACATCCCGGACCAGCGCCCGGTTCAACTCCACCCCCATCTCGCCTTCATACACCACCACCAATGACCCGGCCCCCAACATCTCGAACGGGCCGTGCCGAAGCGCGGCGCTGCTCATTCCTTCCCCATGAAAGTGCGCCGCCTCCTTCTGCAGCATCGCGCCCAGCCCCACGGCGGCCATCGAAGGCCCGCGCCCCGCGAAGAACGCGCGCTCCGCCCCCTCCAGTGCCCGCACCATCTCATCCACGTGCTCCCACCACCGCGACAGATACTCCTCCGCCGCCCCGCTCAAGTCCACCGGTTCCAGCGCCTCCCCGGCCAAATGCCGCGCCACCCAATCCAATGCGATGAGCGCGGTCACGGACGTCTTGCACGCGACGCCACCCTCCACGCCCGCGCGCGTAAAGACCACCTCGTGCGCCTTCTCCGCCAGCGGTGACCCCGGCGTGTTCGTCACCCCCAGGTACAACGGTCCCTCCCGCTCCAACAGCCGAACAATCTCCGCGCTCGCGCCCGACTGCGACAGCACCACGACGACGTTCCGTGCGTCGAGCAGCGCCGGCATCGCATGTATCAGCTCCGACGTCTCGACCAGGATTGAATCGAACCCGGCCGCCGTCAGCCGCAGATGCAGCGGAACCAGCAAGTGGTAGGAGCCGCCCATCCCCGTCAACACCAGACGCCGCAACCGGCCCGCCCGCAGGTTCTCCCGCACCGCACCCAGCCCCGGCACCACCTCCAACCCGGCCACGGTATCCCGCAACGCCTGCGGCTGCGCCATCACATCGCGCAAGTAGGTCCCGTCCAGCTTCTCGTAGGAAATCATTGGCAGGCGTTATTGTAGCCCGCGGAAACAGGCGTGGCCGCGAGTGCTTCATGCGGCCACAAGAGGAGGGAACGTGACGCTCGGATTCTTCCGTTAGCACGTAGTGGCCCACTCGACCGCCTAAGTAGAATCAACAGCCTCAACTAAGCATTGCTGCCAAGATCCCGTCGACTCGACATCGAACCGTCACTACCCCCGCCCGCCCCCCGTGCGCACGTTCTGGTTCCGGTCCCACACCCGTACCGTCACCACCTGCTCGCCGCCCTTCGCCTCCACCTCGATCACATACTCGTGCTTCAGCGAATCCGACACCGTAGTCGTCGGCGGCGCCAGCGTCCACTCCCCGCCATTCACCGAATACTCCGCTTTCTCGATAGGCGTCAACGCATCCGCCGCCGACCAACGCACCTGCAGAACCGAGCCCTTGCGCGCCACCTGCACCGCAGAAAGCTCCGGCGCCGTGTTGTCCACCACGAACGGCTCGCCCACCAACTCACCCGCCAGTTCCTTGCCCTTCGGATTGTCGGGCGCGTCGGACGCCGTCACCCGCAGCACATACTCCCCGTCGGGAAACGCCGTCGAGTCCCAGCTATACTGCCGGTCGTCCAGGTCCTCCTTCAGCAGCTTCCACTCCCGCTCGTTCACCGCGCGAATCTCCACGCGATACGAGAGCACGTCCCCGTTCTCATCGCTCGCCTGCCAACGCGCCCCTACCCAGCCTTTTGCAAACTGCATCGTCTGCGAACTGCTCACCGTCACGGTCGGCGGCGTCCGCTTACCCCCAATGGCGGGGAGCGTGATGCTCGTCGAAGGCGTCAGCGTCAGCGACTGAGGCGGGAACTTATAGTTGAACGGAGTCGCCTCAATCATCGACACGACCGGCCCGATGTTCCGCGACTGGTACGCCGCCTCCACGCTCCTCACCTCGGGCGACCGCCCATCCCCGCCCGCCGCCAACGTCACCCGGTACTGCAGAAACCGCGCCGCGGGCGACTCCATTCGCGACGCCGCCTTCATCCAGCCGCTCCAGTTCTGCTGCGGCCGGTCGAGGTTGCCGCTTCGCGTCTCCAGCACCACGCCGCCGCCGTTCAGCGAGCCCGTCCAGTCCAGCCGCCCCCAATCGGAGAAGCTTCCTGCATCCAGCGGTTCGCTCTCATAGCTGCCGGATTTCTCGAGTCCCGGTCCCAGCCGAAACACCTTCCCGATGTTCCCCGTGACCACATAGAATCCGCCGCCGCGTGCCGGCGCCATTGCCGTCACCTGAGTCGGCGCAGCAGTCGTCAGCAGCGTTTGCCGCACGTCGCTATCCAGCCGGTACAGGTTCCCCTTGTTCCCAGTCCCGACCACCGCCCGGCCCTCGCTGTCGAACGCAATGGCGTACACCACGTCCTGCGCATGCGACCACACGCGCCGCGGATAGCCGTCCTTGCCGATCCGATACACCTCGGAGCCGCCCGATACTCCGGTCGCCGGCGTCAACGTCGGCGGCGGTGCGGCGGCCGGTCGCGGCGCGGCTCCCAGCACCACTACACCTTGGCCGGCGGCGGGCGTCGGCGAAGGTACCGGCGCGGGAGCCGCTGGAGGCGGCGCCAGCGACGGACCCTTCACGCCAACGGCTGCGGCGTACAAGGAGCCGTCCGGCGCCGCCGCCACAGCCGTCACTTCCCGCTTCGGGGCCTGGTACAACACTAACCCCTCGCCCTTCGGCGATACCCGCACGATCAACCCGCCGGGCTCTGTGCCGACAACCAGATTCCCTTCCCGGTCCACGGCGAGGGATCGCAGATGCGTCTCCTCGCTCTTGAAGAACACCGCCCCCTTGCCGTTCGCATCCACGCGGTGCAACTCGCCCTGATCCCCGGTCGCCACGAACAAGTCCCCCGAGGGATGAAATGCCATGCCCCAGATGTACTTTGACTTCGGTTCGTAGAACACCTGCGGCTTCCCGTTGCCGTCCAGACGATAGACCATTCCATCGGGCGAAGTCGCGGCATAGACCCGGTCTTGCCTGTCGATTGCAATCGCCTGGATTGACAATCCGGGCAGATCCGCGATCGATTGCCCCTTGCCGCCCTCAATCCGGAACAGCCGTGTCGTCGCCGTGTCCGGCCCACCGCCGCCCACATACACGCGGCCCTTCGAGTCCTCCGCCACCGCCCACAGGTACGCGGCCGAGGGATCGAAAATCTCTGTGAACACAGGCGCCAGGAACAGCCGCCCGTCGCTGCGGACCGACAGCTTCTTCAGCGTGCCTTTCAGGAAGTCGTCTTGCTGGCTGTGAGTCCACAGCTGCGTCTCCACAGCCTGGGAAACAACGGTAGCGGCAAGCAGGCAAACCACGGCTGCCCGCGTGGTGCGGAATCGGAATCTCTTCATTTGACAGTGACGCGAAGCGTGTAACTACCGCTGATAACCTGATCGAAAGCGAGAGCCATCTGCTCCCGTGCCGTGTCTCCGGTGGCAATCACCGCGCGGTTCGCCGAGCGCCCCGTCTGCATGACGTTCATCACCGAGCCCGGCAGGCTCGGCATCTTCTTATCGTCGAAGTAGACCGTCGGCCGCGACTCCACCAGCGACACGTACAACTTGTTGTTCGACCGTTCCTGGTTGATGAGGGAAACGGTCTGATTGAGGTCGATAAAGCGATTCGCCGCGCCCGCCGCCATCTGCATGCGGTTCAAGGTATCGGCGTCGCTCAACAGAATCCGGTGCTCGCCTTTGGGCAGCCCCGCCGGGATCTTCACCTTGAACTCGCGCTCCACGCGGCCCCCGCGATACGGCCGCAGGAACACCTTCACCGGCACTTCGCTCCCCGGCGCAACCTCGGTATCCGCCAGCCACGCGGTCTCGATGGACGCCGTCCGGCGCTCCGGTAACAGGTCCACCACCGCATTCACCTTCTTCAGTTTCGGCGTGCGCACCGCGTTGCCATACAGCCGGTTGAATTTGTCCGCCCAGTACCCTGCCAGCAGCAGCGGCACGGGAATCGGCGCCTCCGTCGGCGCCATCATCGTCTCGATGGCCAGCGGCTGCTGCCCGTCCAATTCCACCTGCCCGCTGAGCCGGTAGGTCGCTTCCTCGGCAAAGTCGTTGAGCCCGAGAATCGAGTTGAACAGCGTGATCATCATCAACTGCGGTGTCCATTTCTGGTGCACGAACACATTGAAGCTCAGCTTCTTCTCCGTCTTCACCGCGTTGCCGTCGCCCAGCGAACGCACGGTCACTTCCACCGGAACCATCTCGGACTCCCGCCCCAGTTCGCCCATCACGCCTGAGTGCCGGTCCTGCCGGAGCGAGCCCACGATCTCCGTCGCGTTCCCCATCTTGTTCGGCGAGAACGACGACGCGAACACCCACAGCACTTCGCTCTTGCTCATCGGCATGTCCACGGGACCCAGGTTCAGGAACGGATGCCCAAACGCCAGCACGCGCTTGCCGTCGTTGTACGTCACGGTGCCCAGGGCGCTGAGGGACATGTCGCCCGACACCAGCACGCCCGACACCGCGTCGCCCGGCTGCAGAGACTTCTGCCACCCCGGAACCGGCTTCGCCCCCTTCAGCGCTGAACCCGCCCCGCCCTGCACCGCCTTCAACCCCATCTGCGAGAACAGCGGCCCGAACTCCTTCAGCACGTCCGGATGGAACCCGGTGAACGCCACCGGCGCCTCAATCGGCGTCAGGTACGGCGCCTCTGGGAGCGCGTTCGCCCCCGCGGCCAGCACCTTCTGCAGCATGTCGCCCGGCATCGGGTACTGCGCCCGCGCCTGCACCGTCCCCAACTGCCGCGATTCCGCCGGCCGTGTGGCGTCGAGTTCGTTAATCTCCAGCATCAGCCCGATCGGCGTGATCCCGCAGATAGTGTCGGGCGAAAATGCGCCGATGCGCAGCGAAACGGCCCCGAGCAGCTTGCCATCGATGTACACCGGGCTGCCGCTCATCCCGCCTGCCGCGCCGGTACGCGCGGCTTTGCCGCCCATTTTGGCCAGAATGACGTCCTGACCCGGCCCCCACATGTTGCGCCACCGCCCGATGATCTCGATGGGCACCGCTTCGGGCTCCGCCCCCTCGAACACGGTCCAGGCCGTAGCCGCCATCCCCGGCTTCAATTGTTCCAGGGGAAACACCTCCACCGGTCCCGCCTTCGGCCGCACCGGCGTACCCGCAGCCAGCCCAAGCGCCGCCGTTCCGACGACCAAGGCAATCGAGAAAGCAAAGTTTCGCAGCATGTCAAAAAACAACCAGTTCTACTTCTATTATCCGTTAGACGGCGCGGGGCGCTGCCCGGTGCGAGAGATTCTTTCCGGGGGCCAGGATTTACCCCGCACCCGGTACTACGCCCAGAGGCTCCGCAGATACCGGGCGTTCCGGCCCGCGTCCGCTTCGGCGTCCTTGGACGGCGACTCGGTCTCTAGATTCGCCCAACGATCGTAGCCGATCTCTTTCATGGCCCGAATCACCGCCGGGAAGTTGATTCGCCCCTCGCCGAGGTAATACGGATTGTCTTTGAGATGCATCTGGCAGATGCGGTCCTTGCCGAGCCAACGAATCTCGCGGAGAATGTCGAAACCGCGGTTTGTCGAGTTGCCGACGTCGTAGTAGACCTTTAGAGCGGGCGAGCCCGCACGCTCCATGATCCTTACGTTGTCCGCGGCCGAGATGGTGTTCTCAAGACCCAGCGTGAGGCGCGCCTTCTCCGCCGCCGGCGCCAGGTTCTTCAGCACGTCAGCCACGTAGTTCATCTCGTCCTCGGTGTTCAGCGCCCCATTGCCGAACATGGGCAGTAGCAGCACGGTTGCCCCCAGCTTCTGCGCAATCGGGATGCCCTCTGCAATCCAGCGCTCCGCAAGCTTGTCGTTCTTCAGGTAGTTCCGATGCAGGATGTCGAGCACCACGCCCGCAATCGCCACGCCGTGCCGCTTCGCAGCGTCCAGGTACTGTGCCTGCTTATCGGCGTCGTCGAGCGCCAGGCGGTCATTCACGGGCTCCCGGCCGATATTCAATTCCACGCCGTCCAGGCCGGCCCGCTTTGCCGCCTCCACCGCCTCCACCTTGCCTCGCTGGCGCAGCGTACCGTCCATGGCCCCTATGCGGAACATAGTTCGTTACGCCTCTGCCATCAGTTTCCGGACGTAGCCAATGTTGCGTCGCATGTCCGCCTCGACGTCCTTCGCCGGGGAGTCCGTCTCCAGGTTCGCAAACAGCGAGAAGCCGATTTCATTGATCGCCTTCATCACTGCCGGAAAGTTGATGCGGCCCTCTCCGAGATAATAGGGGTTGTCTTTCAAGTGCATCTGGCAGATGCGGTCCTTGCCGAGCCACCGGATTTCGCGCAGGATATCGAACCCGCCGTTCGTCGAGTTGCCCACGTCGTAGTAGACCTTTAGCGCCGGCGGATTCCCCGCCCGCTCCATGATCTTGACGTTGTCCGCTGCCGAGATCGTGTTCTCGAGTCCAAGAACCACCCCCGCCTTCTCCGCCTCCGGCGCGATCTCCTTGAGCACGTCGGCGACGTACTCTTTCTCCTCCTGCGTGGTCAAGGCGCCGCGCCCGAAGAACGGCAACAGCATCACTTTCGCGTTGAGCTTCTTCGTAATCGGGATGCCGTCCGCCACCCACTTCGCGCCGAGCTTGTCGTTCTTGAGGTAGTTCCGGTGCAGGATGTCCAGGCACGTTCCCGCCAGTGCAATCCCGTGCTCCTGGGCGGCTTTGAGATACGCGTCCTGCTTGTCGGCGTTGTCGAGCGGCAGCTTGTTGTCCACCGCGTTGATGCCGAGGCTCACCTCGACGCCGTCGAAGCCGAGCTTCTTCGCCAACGCGACGGCCTCCACCTTACCCGTCTGGCGCAAATTCCAGTCCGTAACGCCGAGCCGGAACTTCGCGGGGGCCGCCAACGCGGGACGAAACTGCGCCGCCGCGGCCAGTGCTGCGCCGCCCACCAGGATCGATCTGCGGGATGTCATAACGTGCTGACTCCTTCTACTTCGGCAGGTCCGCCTTCGGGATCTCCACGTAGCGGATCTTCTGCCGCTTCCATGTATACGTGATGTGAACGTTGCCGGCGGAATCCTCGATGATTGCCGGATAGGAATACTCGCCCGGTTCCGATTCGAGAGTGTGGAACTCGGTCCACGTGTCGCCGTCCTTGCTGACCGCGACGTTCAGCGGCGTGCGGCCCTTCGGCGTGTTGTTGTACACCAGCACGATCCGTCCGTCGCGCAGGTTCACCGCGTCAATGCCGCTGTTGGGATGCGCCAGGGTGGTCGGCTTCGCGGGCGTCCACGTTCGGCCGCCATCGGAAGAGTCGGAATAACAGACCCGCCCGATCTGCGGGGTGGCGCGGAGGTACATGCGCAGCCTCTTGTTCGGCAGCGTCACGATGGCCGGTTGAATCAGGCCGTAAGGCCGCACCGGGAACACGCGCGGCGTCCCCTCGGCGGTGACGGGGCCGTGCTTGGTCCAGGTCTTGCCGCCGTCCGTACTGCGCTCCACCCAGACGGCCCAGGAGCCGTAGCTCTCGACGGACGTTCCCGAGAGTATGGTCCCGTCGCCGAGCGTCAGCGGCTTGTTGCGAATGGGACCGTAGAGGCCCGCCGGCAGGTGCTCCCGCTCGGACCAGGTCTTGCCGCCGTCACGGCTTGCAATCCGCCCGCCCGTCCACGTCTGAGGCGAGGGCCCGAACTTGTAGTACAACCACAGCGTCTTGTCGCGCGTAAAGAACAGGACGGGGTTCCATGTCGGAATCTCCGCCTCGCGCACCAACTCCACCGGCGGAGACCAGGCGCCGTCCTTCCGCCGCGCGCCCCAGATGGCAACGTCCTTCTCGCCTTCGTCCGTGCCGCCGAACCAGGCAGCGTACAGCTCACCCGGCGCGATCTCCACGATCGTCGACGCATGGCAGGACGGGAAGGGCGCTTTGTCGTAAATGAACTCGGCCTTGGGAGCGGCGAGCAACGGCATGACGGCGAGGAACAGCGGGACGGCTTTCATCTGGCGATGGCCATTATACTAGCCGTTCCTCGCTCAGACGCTGCTCGCGAACGGGCTTGCCGTCAATCGATTCCGTTAAGGCCGCGTCGAGCACCTCCACCGCCGCGGGCTTCGTGCTGCCGGTCAGCGCCAGCTCGCCCGCCGGCGTCTCCCAGCGCAGTTGGACAATCGATTCGTCGCGCTTCCGTTCGAACTCGCCCGCGCCTGGCGCCATCGCCAGGGTGAAGGCGAGCCATGCTTCGGATACCTGGGCCCACTTTACTGTGCGCGCCTGCGCGAGCAGACTCGCAGTCCGCGGTTCCACGAGGTTCGGCGGCGCACCGTCGAAGCCCCCAGCACGAATCTGGAAGTCGAGAAAGGGAGGGTCGCCGGCGACCTCGAGGGTGAGCCATAGCCGCTTCGCCTCGAACGTCCCATCGGGAATCGGATCGAGCGAAATGTGCTTATCCCCGCCGGGTGTCCGGAAGTTGACGAGGCCGAGAACGAACGGCCCCGCCTGCACGGAATAGATCAGAGCGGAGGAGAAGTCGTAGTCGTCCTTGAGGAAGCGCAGGTGCGCGTACCCTGGTCTCTCCGGCGTACCCCAATAGGCGACCACAGGCCGCCGCTGCACCCAAAAGTCGCCGCGGTTAATGCTGCCCAGGCAGAACTTCGGTTCCAGATATGTGCTGCCCTGCACGCCCGGCGAGAACAGTTCCCGCCGCATCTCGGGCGGTGGCGTTTCCACAAAGCCCGCCACCAGGTCCGGCGGGCAGCGGAAGGCCGTGTAGGAGACGTCGCCGGCGGCAGGCATGGCCTCGAGCGACGCGAAGCGCACCGCGTTGTCAAGCGCCTTCTGCAGCCAGATTTCGTTGCGAAGCAGGGTCGAGTAACTCCGGCTGTGCGGACCGGCCCATTGGCGTGCCGGCGCAAACCAATGCCGTGAGACGTGGAGCCACGCACGGTGCTCGATCCTCTCCGCCAGCGCGCGGGATTCGCCGTCGCGCCAGTACTTCCGCATGTGCGACAGCTCCGTCACCATCACCCGTGCATACGTAGGGCTGTTGTACTCGGCGAAGCTTCCGGTCTCATCAACGGTGCGAACGAAGCGCCGCCACCGTTCCCGGGCGTAGCCGAGCAACTCATCGTCTCTCAGCAGTTCCGCCGCGGCTAGGGTGACAAACGTGCCTTTCACGGCAATGTTGGTGTACGTCATGGCGACGTTGCGCCGGCGGATGGAGACAGCGGCGTGACGTATCGCGGCGCGAATGCGGTCCCGCAAGGGGCGGGCAAGTCGCTCGCCGTGGCGGTGCTCGATCAGTAGCAGCGTGACGCCGTTGAAGTCCGCCCAGTTCCAGTCGGCCGGCGCCATCTTCGAGGGCGGCTCTTCCAGGTACCAGCCCCAGATGCCGTACCACTTGCTCGTAGGGTCAGTGTCCTGCAGTGCGAGCACGCGTTCGAGCACGGCCACCGCCCGCTCGTCGCGCCGTGCTTCCAACAGCTGCAGCGCATACTCCAGCGAATCACGGGTCGGGTGCACCTTCTGGCTGCGCAGGTTCGAATGATACCGGTACTCCGGCCCGACACGGCTTTCCAGCATCTGTTCGCCCGGGTCAAAGCGCTCGTCCGCGGAACGCAAGCCCGCCGCCAGCGCCGCCTGATCCCACTCAGCGGTCCACCGCCCGTTGTCTCCCGCCATGGCAAGAGGCGCAACGGCCCCGAGTTGAACCGCCGCTCGCCGGGTCATTCGCATGTCATGATTCTAGTGTAGTGCGTCATGCAGAATGAGGATTATCCAAGGTTCGACGTGCGCGCGTGACCTTCTCCAGGATGTCGGTGGCCTTGGCAGTCCAGATGAAAGGCTTGGGAGAGCGGTTGTGGTGATCGACATAGTCGCCAAT
>JANRJO010000015.1:0-1621 GCA_033763935.1 Bryobacteraceae bacterium | reverse complement strand
TGCGTCTCGAGGAATTTCGGATCGGTATTCCGGAATCGGAACGATTGCGCCGAGCTCAGGAGATTCTGGAATCGCTGTGCGATCTGCTTACCGAGCGTGGCGCCTTCGCGTTCCGCCGAATTCATGGCCTGGATGGTCGCCACGCCCTGCTGAAGCGACGCAGCGGGCGGCTGACGAGGCGGCACGACGACCGCGCCTGGGGGAGCTGGCTCCGAAGTGGTTCGCCTGGCTGCGCACCAATCCGAAGAGTCGTCGCAGCAGACGACCGCTCGCTGCGTCGACCGCAGATCGGTACGAGATGAGCCTGAGGAAGCTCCTGGCATACTTGGGGACACGGAACAGGACCACCGGGGATACGCGTCCTTCCGTCGAGGCGGGTGTCGCGCCAGCAACCGGTGACGAGCCCTGGGCTGACCTCGACGCAAGCGTCTTTACGGCCGAGAGCCTTCGCGAGTATCGCGACGCCCGACAGAAGGACGGGATCAGCGCGAGCACCGTGAATCGGGACCTGAACACCCTCTCCGCCTTCTACGACTGGCTCGCGCGAAAGCAGGGCATCGTGTTGGTCCGCCCCGAATTCAAGTGGGAGGGGGAATCGAAGGGTCGTGATCGGTGGCTCTCAGGGGAGGAGTGGCGGTCCGTCCAGGCGGCCTTCGCCGGGCTCAACCAAGGCGTGTCTCAGCTCCGCGGCCGGCGCTCAGGCGGCAGTGCAGGTGGGGGGCTTGTCCCAACGTCGGCGCTCTGGCCGCTTTTCGTCACGATCGTCCTGACGGGACTTCGGCTCGGTGAAGCACTGGCCTTGGAGTGGGGGGACTTGGATATGGCACGAGGAGTCATCCATGTGCGGCGGTCACTCCGGCATACGAAGCGTGGAAAGACTGACGCTGCGTTGCGTGACGTGCCGCTTGGCAAGGAACTCGCCGAGCGTCTGGAGGCACATCGAACGATCTTCGCAGGCGAGAGCCAGACGCTTCGAGCCCGGGTGTTTCCGCCTCAGGTGTTCAATCCCAGGCGGATGCAGGCGCTCTGGTCACGCGCCGTCGCGGCCGCTCAGATTGAACATGCGACCATCCACGACTTGCGCCACACTTTCGCGGTGCACGCCCTAGACAAAGGTGTCACGATCAACACGCTGCAGGCGATCCTGGGGCACTCGGATGCAACGATGGTGATGCGCTACGTGCGGCGGTTGAGCGAACGACACACTGCTGCCTCGGGCGATTTGGTCGCTGCGTCCGTGTTTGCCCTCTGAGGGGGGCAGGCCTCCTACTCCCCGCGCACCCCGGGGCCGGTTGGCCGGCGCCGGGGTGCTCCCCTATTGGCAAGCACGGAGAAGGTGGCGACTTTCAACGCACCACAGTCTGGGATGACCGGCCGCGAGACCGTACCGACAAAAGTCCTGTCGCGAGCTGGGCGCGGAGAGGTCGGCAGACGTGGGCTAGTGCGCAGTTTGTTGCCCAGCAATGATTTAGTAGCATCAGGCGCGGTGGCAGAGCGGTTGATTGCACCGGTCTTGAAAACCGGCGGACCCGGAAGGGTCTCGTGAGTTCGAATCTCACCCGCGCCGCTGGCAGCACGACCAGTTCCCCCAAACCCTGAGGTGTCCGATGCGCCGTCTCCT